>NZ_JAKJSZ010000003.1:0-365767 GCF_050337535.1 Vibrio kagoshimensis | reverse complement strand
GAATAAAGTATTAAATAGAAAGTAAGATAAAGTACTCCAAAATTAAATCGAAATGCTTAAAAAAGAAAAAGTTACTATGATCTTTTGATTCAGTCGTTTAGATATTAATGTATAAGTCGGTATTCCGGTTAAAATTGGAGCAAGTATAGCCATAATAATGTAGCCATACTTTTTCCAATTATATAAAAATTTCCTCAACTTAGGTCTAAAAACAACTTTTCTTGGTTGAGTTTTCAGCCTTATAAGCCCGTCAAGCTTCCAGCCGAAAATAGCTGAAAGTAATGCGGGTACTCCATTGAATAGCAACATTTCAACGTAAGACAATGATAATGCTCCGGCGATAGCTGGACCACTGTATGTTTTCCATGTGCTGAGTAACGCCATTGTCACTGCGCTCGTTAAATAACTGTCTAACTCAACATTCATAAATCTATTCCAACTTTCATTGCTATTAACATTACCAACTCACTGATCTTTCATATTTAAAATAGTTGAAATAATGCTTTAAATTAACGAGATAGAACCAACTATCACAGAGCTCACTGCATCTGAAATTTTCATACTATTAATATTTCTATTTAAAAATCACATTTGCCTAATATTGATCTTTTCTTTGATCTATTGCTTCCAGTGAATTCATTATATACACTACAAACCGGTCGGTCTAGTGCGTGTTAAATTTAAAAGACCTTTGCCAAAAATCACCCATAAGAAGCGATAACCCGAAATACATCCAACCGGAGTTCAGTTATGAATAATTTATCCCCACTATCTAAAGAAGAAGTTCAAGCAACTTACCAACGTAAAAGAAACTTCTTTGATGCGGGTAAAACGCGTGATTACAATTTTAGAATTGCACAATTGGAAGCTTTGAAGAATGGTATCAAAAAGTATGAAAATGAAATATTCGAGGCATTACACGCCGATATGCGCAAGCCTAGATTCGAAGCCACCATCAGTGAAATCAATATAATTTATGATGAAATTGAACATACCATTCGTCACCTTCAAGAATGGATGAAAACTGAGCACGCCGAGACTCCAGCATTTTTACAATCGAGCTATTCTGCCAAAAGCGAGATCCACTATGAACCTTTAGGGGTCGTTCTGGTGATTGGACCGTGGAACTATCCATTCCAGTTGCTCATTGCACCGCTAATAGGCGCCATTGCCGCTGGTAACTGTGCTTTACTCAAGCCTAGTAACGAAACCAAACATACCGCCCACATTACCGGAAATATTATTTCTGAGATCTTTGATGAGGAATACATCAGTGTGGTTTACGGTCCAGGTTCGAGTGTCGGTCCACTAATTATTGAGAACAATCGCTTCGATCATATCTTCTTCACAGGCAGCCCTGGTGTAGGAAAACTTATAGCAGGAATGGCAGCCAAGCATTTAACACCAGTGACATTGGAACTTGGTGGTAAAAGCCCCGCAATTGTAGACAAGCATGCAAACCTTGAGGTTACTGCGAAGCGTTTAACTTGGGCTAAATTCTTTAATGCAGGGCAAACCTGTGTCTGTCCTGATTATGTGCTTGTACACGAAGATGTAAAAGATGCTCTGATAGCGGAAATGAAAAAAAACATCACCGAATTCTTTGGCGAAAATCCACAAAAGTCACCGGACTTTGCTCGTATTGTGAATGATAAGCGGTTCAACGCACTGGAAAAGTTTTTAACCGGGAATATCGTTGTAGGTGGGGAAAAAGATTCGAATGATTGTTATATAGCCCCGACAATTATCGATGATGTCAGCATGAATGATGTCATTATGGAAGAAGAAATCTTTGGTCCAATCATGCCGGTTCTAACATGGTCTGAATACGATGAAGCACTGGCTATGATCCGCCAGAATCGATACCCTTTAGCATGTTATGTGTTCAGTGAATCCAATGAAACTATTGATTTTTTCAACCAAAATGTCGAATACGGCGGCAGTTGTATCAATCATGCTCTACTGCACTTAACCAACCCTGACTTACCCTTTGGAGGTGTCGGTTTTAGTGGTATGGGTCGCTACCATGGCCGAGATAGCTTCCTTACAATGAGTCACTCCAAAGCTATTATGAAGTTTTCTACTGATGCCGATCCTAGCGCTCTCTATGCCCCTTATCCGCAATAGCATAAGCCATAAGCCATAAGCCATAAGCCATGATATGGAAAAGCAATGGCATTAAAACGGTACTACAACGAGTGGGGTATCACTTATACCCCATCATTTCTTGCCACAACTTGATACGAAAGTGGCTCTCACCGCTGCGCATGTTTGACGACACGAAGGAAGCGTTCATCATGTACAAGGCTAACGAAGAGTAGACACTCGCTTCATAGGTTCCATTTTCTCAACTAAGAAATCAATAAACGCACGAATATGAGGTCTTGGATATTGAGCATTTTTATATATTGCGAATATTTCACCGCTTCCCTGTTCACTGTACGTTGATGTCCAGTCAGGAAGTAACTCACTCAACTCTCCAGAGTCCAAATAAGGCTTTATCATCCAATTAGACAGCAGAAGAACACCACTTCCTTTTAGCGCCGCATGCAAAAGAGGTGAGCCTCCTTTTGAAATCAAATTGCCAGTTACTAGCACCTTTTTGCTCGCGGTATTTTTTCTTAAATACCAGTAATTCCTCTGACGCTCATGACTGATCAACAAACAGTTATGATCTTGTAAATCTTCAGGTTTTTTTATAGAAGTATGCTTCTTAATATAAGAAGGAGCCGCAACTAATGACGTATAATTTGTCAGTAAATAGCGGGCTTTGAGTCGACTGTCCTGTAGCGTACCAATACGGATAGCAATATCTATATTTTCACTATTTAGATCAACCACGCTGTTATTCAACTCAAGCTCAACGTGTATCTTAGGGTATCGTTCTAGAAATTCTGGAATTAATGGGGCGAGGCACAAGTTACCAAAACTTTCAAAAACAGAAATGCGCAAACTCCCTTCAGGATCTCCTTGGTTTCCCCGCATTTCAGCCAACAACCTATCGCTATCTTGTAATATTTGGGTTGATTGCTGATAAAAGTATTGCCCTTCTTCAGTCAGCACAAGCTGCCGTGTACTACGTTTGAAAAGCGTAGCTTTAATCTTACTCTCAAGGGTATCTATATTTCTCGCCACAGAAGATGGCGCCATATTCAGAACCTTTCCTGCCTGAGAGAAATTTCCAGACTCCACAACTTGGTCAAAGACTTTAATCAACTCTAACACGCACTCACCTTTGCGTTTTACGCACAACTGATTCAGATTTTATACGTATTCCATGTGAATTTCGAATTATGCACAATAATCACATCGCATTGATAGCGATATTCTCAATCATAAAATGGTGCCAACATGTCAAAACGTATCGATCTCGCTCAAGTCCAACCTAACGCTTTAACTGCCATGCTATCTCTAGAAAGCTATCTCTCAGACGTTGAGTTATCTAATGAATTAAAAGAAATCATTAAAATACGATCATCAATAATCAACAAATGCGCTTATTGTATTCAAATGCATACGACTGAAGCATTGAAGATAGGTATCACTCAACAGAAATTATTTGCTCTATCTGCATGGCAAGAATCGCCACTGTTTAATCCAACAGAGCGAGCAATACTAACGTTAACTGATGAAATGACACTAATTTCTAACTCAGGTGTTTCAGATGCAACCTATCAACAGTGCTTAGAGCTACTGGGAGAAGAGTTACTTGCACAATCAATGATGCAAGTCATCACGATCAATGCTTGGAATCGATTTGCTCTTGCAACACAAATGACACATCAGTAAAGGGGGAAACCAATAAAAAGTTAGTGTGGCTGCCATTTGGGCAGTTACGCTGATCTCCATTGGAATAAGGCTTTATCTGGCTTACCCCATACTCCACGTAAGGCGTTTAAACATATCGATTACATGAGGAATTTTAATTAAAAAATGCCATGTGTCAGCTATCGACTTGTTAAATCTGTCGACTCAAGCCTACAAGAACTTTTCAATCAGGACTTCATCGATGTAATTATCGCCCACTTTTGCATGTTTCTTTGCTGTTCCAACAATCTCAAAGCCTTGCTTAACATAGGCAGCTAAAGCTCGCTCATTATCGCTACGAACGTAAGCAAACAATTTTTCATAACCCTTTCGCTTAGCAACCTCAAATGTGGATTGAAATAAAGCTTTAGAGACACCTTGCCCACGGCTACCACTTGAAACAAATGTCCCGATGATACCCACATGGTCAAAGGCTTTCGTATATGACGCAAATGGTTCTATATTCTGAAAACCAATGACTTTAGAGTTTTCAGTGTTTAAGGCGACACTAAACACACCTCGTTTGGGAAATTCAGCAATGAACTCTTTTTCTTCTTCAACCGTGAAAGTGGTATCTAATACCGTGTATAAACCTTCCACAATGATTGGGTTGAGAACTTCAGTGATACCTTGAGCATCTTCTATGCTTACTTGTCTTACGACTAAACTCATGCAACTGCACTCCTAATTATTTTTGAAAATGCTTTTTACAGGAGCTGAAAAAACTTGGCAACCACTAACGTACGAATCAAATCACATCAAAGGCGGATGAACTGAATGTAGGTGAGAGGTTAAGATCATCAATTAATCAGGAACAATGATTAGACCTAATTGTTCTAGCAGCTGTTCTTGTTGCCAAGCACAGATTTTTACTCCTGTTAGATCAACCTTGCGCGGATCCAGCCCATAAAGCTCAGAATGAGTTAAGTCACAGCCTTGTATTCTAGGTAGCTCCCAACAATCTTCAGAAAACACGCCTCGGCTTAAATCAGACTCTTTAAAAGACGCTCCTCTTAAATTTGCGCCAATCCATCTATTTTCAAACAAGTCACATTTCTCGATGCATTGTTTCTCGAAGTTTACGTAAGACAAATTACACCCCGTAATATAGGCCGAACAAAAGTACATTTTGTTAGACACATGATTGACGAAGCTGGCTTGAGCAAAATCCGCACCTTTTAGGTCACAATCACGTAACTCAACCCCAAAACAATTTGCACCTTTAAAAGACGACATCGAGATCCTACATTGCTTAAATGAAGCATCTCGAAGGTCAGAGTATGAAAAATCACACCCTTCTATCGCCCCAGGTTCGATAAAAACACAGTCAATGAACTGAGTATCACGTAGGTTCGCACGTTTGAAACTGCAGCAATAAAACTTACATTGGGTAAATATCTGACCACTTAAATCTTGATGTGAAAAGTCTGTTTGAGAATACGTATAGTCAGTGTTATTCATTTTTAGCCCTCTTATTTATTTGGTTTGAAGACTATCACTTACAGGTAAGTTCTCAACAAAAACAATCCTATTAAATTCAGCAACTTAAAACCACGTAAAATAGCCAAATAAAGGCACCAAATAGGCTTCTTAAGGCGCCCTTTTCTCAACTATCGAAGCGGATCGCTATAAATTATTTTCAGCCATTAAATGACCGTAAAGGAAACATTAACCATTAATTAGTAACAGAATTACAAACGCTATTTCCTAGAGAGCAAGATGGACCATATAAACAATCTCAATCGAAGCCACGTTACATATCGCTATTTGCCCACCCGCATCTCATTTAGATTGCTCTTCATTTCAAAAGTTGATGAGAACAGTTAAGCGTCATTTATCTTGAAATTTGTGGTGTATCGCAATTGAACTGAGTTTCTGTAGATAATTACGGCGAGATACGTTGGTATTACCTTCCTAAGCGATTGATATAAAAGGGAGTGAATATGAGTAACAAAGTGTCGGACTTTTCAGTGCAAATCCCCATCAACCCTGAGTTTGATAAAATGCAGGACCAAGTCAAAGAAAAGCTCTATGACTATAATCACGCTCGACCTTCACAGCACTCTCTACGCCGCCAATTACTTGAAGAAATCTTGGGGCGTTCAGGAGGAGCGAATGTGTTGTCGCCATTCTATTGTGATGTAGGAAAAAACATTCACTTTAAGCAAGGTGGGTTTGTTAACACTGGGGTGAAAATCCTTGACCTCGCCCCTGTGACTATTGGCGAGTACGTCCAAATTGGTCCCGATGTGATAATAAGTACAGCCGGGCACCCTATCGATCTCGCTGAGCGAGTAAGACCCGTCGCGACCGCAAACCCAGTGACCATTGGAGACAGCGTTTGGATAGGAGCTGGAGCGATTATTTTGGATGGCGTAACCATTGGAGACCGCAGCGTCATTGGGGCTGGGAGTGTTGTGAATAAAGACATTCCAGCTGATTCAGTCGCTGTAGGCAACCCTTGCAAAGTGGTAAAGTCGATTGAACAGAGCCCAATGCCAACGGAAGAAGAGCTACATAAAATGTGGAGTCCAATGTTTGAAATGAACTAATGCTTAAACAAGCCAATATTTAAAGTGAATCAATAGCTCGCCTTCCAATAGCCTTTATCAACAGAAATGCGAAGCCTAAAGCTTCGCATTTTTTATTCTGCCAGCAAACGGATTGCCTAGCTTGGCTTGTATCACTGCCCTTCAATCGCAACACGAGCCGTATTCTGAATCTCTTCGATTATGGCGTCGAGCCCTTGCGTTCTTCCTGGCGTTAAGTGTGATTTCAAATCGATGGATTCAAACCATGCTCGAATATCATAATTCAATACATCTACTGCCGTTTGATCGTGATACACCACTCTCAATAATGCCAGTAAACCTTTCACAATAGCGGCATCGCTCAACGCAGAAAACATGAAGGTTTGAGATGCTTGGTCATAGCTGAAATCCAGCCATACCCGGCTTTGGCAACCTGCTATCAAATACTCATCATTCACTTTCGAATTCGGATACTTAGGCAACTTTTCACCCAATTCAATGAGGTATAAATACCGCTCTTCCCAGTCACTACATCGCGCAAAGTTGCGCACAATTTTGTCAGGCGTCATCTGCTTATCTCAATAATTGGTTAATTCTGTTCAACCCCAGAGCAAGGGCATCAATATCAGATGACTGCGTGTACATGCCAACAGAAGCACGGCACACTGAATTCTGCCCGAGTCTTTTTATCAATGGCATTGCGCAATGATGACCTGTTCGTATCGCGATTCCATATCTATCTAAAAATGTACCAATATCAAAAGAATGCAGCCCTTTCATATTGAACGAGAGCACTCCAATACGGTTATTGTCGTTACCATATAGTTCGATTCCCTTAATGTTCTTCAAGCTATCAACCATATAATCCAACAATTGGGTCTCGTAGGCAGAAATACGATCGATGCCAGCTGCATTGATATAATTGATGGCAGATCCCAATCCTAAAATACCCGCGATATTTGGTGTTCCAGCTTCAAATCGCCATGGCGCCTGCCCGTAAGAGGTCCCCATAGGTAGTGTGACTTGATCTATCATGGCTCCGCCACCTTCCCATGGAACCATATTGTCCAAATGCCGAGACTTTGCGTAAAGCACACCTGTACCTGTTGGCCCATACAATTTATGCGCAGAAAAAACGTAAAAGTCACAACCTAGCTCAGCCATATTCACCTGCTGATGCATCACAGCTTGTGCGCCATCAACAAGTACTGGAATATTTTTTTTATGTGCAATAGAAACAATATCTTTTATCGGATTCACCGCTCCTAATACATTCGATACATGCGTTACGGCAACCAACCGTGTTCTAGAAGTAATCAGTTTCTTTAAATCAGCAACATCGAGCTCGCCGCTTTCATTCATTGACCAAACTTTAATAACCGCGCCGCAAAGTTCAGACAGTATCTGCCATGGGACTAAGTTAGCGTGATGCTCCATTTCAGTAACAATGATCTCATCACCACGTGACAACAAAGGTCTTAAGTAGCTGTTCGCGACGAGGTTAATTGCCTCAGTTGTCCCTTTCGTAAATATAATATTTTTCGAAGATTCGGCTCCAATAAACTCTGAAACTTGGTGTCGAACGAGTTCCATGTCTTCTGTTGCTTTACCACTAAGGTAATGCGTTCCACGGTGGACACTAGCGTAATCCTGCTGATAAAAACATGTCATTCGGTCTATGACGCAACTTGGCGTTTGAGCCGTTGCTGCGGTATCAAGATAACGCAGTGGCTTTTCATAAACCTTAGTCTTCAATGCTGGGAAATCATCAAACCAAGGGCTTTCAATGACCGATTGATCACTCATTATGTTCTCCTTGGGCGAATGAATTTTCTAACTTATCCAGTACAAAGTCTTTAACTCCTGTATGGCGAACCTTAAGTGCCACTTGAGAAGCAAAAGCAAAAATCAGCATTTTCTTTGCTTTAGATTTGCTGATTCCTCGGGCGCGCATGTAATCAATCTGCTTAGTATCTAACTGACCAGTCGTCGCACCGTGGCTACACTTCACGTCATCCGCATAAATCTCTAATTGGGGCTTACAATTCACTTGCGCATTATTGCTTAGCAGCAAATTGTGGCTATCCATTTGACCATCTGTTTTTAGCGCATCAGGCGTCACATATATCATTCCATCAAACACCCCATTCGATTTATCTCGGGCGATCGTTTTATGCAATTGCTCACTTTGGCAATGTGGCGCGAAGTGTTTCAAATACGTCCGACTATCAAACGTTTGTTGATCTTGAGGCATAGATAAACTGTTCATTTCGACAAAGCCATTCTCACCTTGCAAATCGCAACTTGTTTGGTGACGACATAATGAAGCAGATAACATAAAGCAATGAGAATAAGCACTTGCATTGCGCTGTAGCGTAATATCATTGTGACCAAAGTGATGCTGTTGGGTTGATTCTTCAATCAACTTAGTGTGACGCATATGCCCACCTTCACCGACATAGCTCGTCATTCGAGAGAAGGTCACACCACCACCTTGATCTAAAGAGACGTGATGCTCGATGACTTCACATTCAGATAAATAGCCCAACTCCAAATGATGACGATAACTGCATGAATCTCCCGTATTCCCGCTGCTGATATGAAATAGGTAAATAGGTTTTTCTACAACACAACGTGATTCAATCTCGATTAATACTCCCGCTGTTGCGATAGCATCCGTTAGATAAGTAAATGCATCTGGGTGAACTGACTTCGACAGTTCGTAAGATTCGACGCCTGTAAGATTTTGCAACGGCGTGACCGTCACCTTTGGAATCCAATCGGAACAACGAACTAATAACCTTCCGTCCAAAAATACAATTCGATAGCAGTCGATGTTTAAGCAAAGCCCTTCAAAATCAATATTCTCTATTGATTGATGAGCCGCTTTTTGGATTTCTAGGGCATTAAATGAAGACAGGGAAGTATATTTCCAATTTTCATCTTTGTTCTTAGGGAAACCCAGATTTAGGGCTTTTTTCCACTGATTTCGCTGCCAAGATTCAGGCTGAACCATCTCCGAAAAGTTATCTATGGCACCAGTCTCTTGGTTATTCTTCACCGGTGATCCAACCATAGCCTTTGTCCTCCAATTCTTTCGCTAAAGTATGGTCACCCGATTTCACGATCTTCCCGTTATAAAGCACATGAACATAATCAGGTTGGATGTAATCTAAAATGCGTTGATAGTGCGTCACTACAATGAATGAACGCTGGTCATTCCTTAGCGCGTTAACCCCAGCAGACACCGCTTTAAGTGCATCAATATCTAAGCCTGAATCTGTTTCATCTAAAATGCACAAGTCAGGTGATAAGACCGCCATTTGAAGTATGTCGTTACGTTTCTTCTCACCACCTGAGAAACCTTCATTAACAGAGCGATGTAATAAGTCAGCTGGCATTTTCAGCAATTGCGCTTTCTCTTCCAGCAAATCTTCAAAGTCGAACCGATCGATATCTTCTTGACCACGATATTCTCGAATGCCATTTAAAGCGGTTTTCAAAAACAATTTATTGCTTACCCCAGGGATCTCCACTGGGTATTGAAAGGCAAGAAAAACCCCTTCTCCTGCACGTTCTTCGGGGTCTAAGTCGATTAAGTTTTTGTCTTTAAAAACAATCGAGCCTTGCTCAACCTGATATTCATCTTTGCCTGCTAATGTCGATGACAACGTACTCTTGCCTGAGCCGTTTGGTCCCATAATAGCGTGTACTTCTCCAGGTTTAACCTCGAGGTTAATCCCCTGAAGGATCAGCTTTTCTTCAACGCTGACATGTAGATCTTTGATTTGTAGCATTTGTTTACCCCACGCTATGTTCAAGGCTAATTGAGAGCAACTTCTGAGCTTCAACTGCAAATTCAAGCGGTAATTCTGAAAAAACGTCTTTACAAAAACCATTAACAATCATTGAGATAGCATCATCTTCACTGATTCCTCTTTGAACACAATAAAACAGCTGATCTTCCCCAATTCTCGAGGTGGTCGCTTCATGTTCAACTTGGGCTGTTGGGTTTTTGACTTCTACATAAGGGAAGGTATGAGCACCACATTGGGTACCAATAAGCATGGAATCACACTGGGTGAAATTACGAGCTCCCTCGGCTGTTGGTAATACTTTTACTAACCCTCGATAACTGTTCTCACTTTTCCCTGCGGAAATACCTTTAGAGATAATGGTCGAACGCGTGTTTTTACCAATATGGATCATTTTGGTGCCGGTATCGGCTTGTTGAATACCATTGGTTAACGCAACCGAGAAAAACTCTCCGACCGAATGATCGCCTTTTAAGATAACGCTAGGGTATTTCCATGTAATCGCAGAGCCTGTTTCCGACTGCGTCCAAGACATTTTGCTGTACTCACCTTCACATACAGCACGCTTAGTTACGAAATTCAGGATCCCACCTTCGCTCTCTTCATCACCAGAGAACCAATTTTGCACCGTTGAATATTTCACTTCCGCACGCTTGTGGATTATCACTTCAACGACAGCAGCATGAAGTTGGTAGGTATCGCGCATTGGCGCAGAACAGCCTTCGATATAACTGACATATGAGTCTTCATCTGCAACCAGAATAGTCCTCTCAAACTGACCCGTTTTCGCTTGGTTAATTCGAAAATAGGTCGATAATTCTCTGGGACATCTAACACCCTTAGGTATGTAGACAAAGGTGCCATCAGAAGCCACAGCGGCATTTAAAGCGGCAAAGAAGTTATCTTCTGCAGGGACAACTGACCCTAAATATTGTCGGACGAGTTCAGGATAGGCATGAATAGCTTCGCTGAATGAACAAAATATAATGCCCTGCTTTTTTAACTCGTCTTGATACGTCGTTGTCACAGAAACAGAATCAAAAATAGCATCAACAGCGACTTCAGATCCTTCTCTAACGGGCACTCCTAATTGTTCAAATGCTTCCTCGACTTCAGAGGTTAAGTACTCATTTGAACCATCCTTAGCAGTTTCGCTATCACATTTAGAACAAGATGGTGCAGAGTAGTAGCTGTAACTTTGATAATCGAGGTCAGGATATTTCGCTTTTAACCAATGGGGCTCTTCCATTTTTTGCCACTTACGAAAAGCATCTAAACGAAAGTCCAGCATCCAACTTGGTTCTTCTCGTTTCGCGGAAATCGCACGGATCACTTGTTCATTAAGCCCTGTCGACAAAGTATCAGAAGATAATTCCGTGTAAAAACCTTCCTTATAACCGCTGGTTTGCAGTATTTCTTCGACTTCTGGCTGCATTTCAACCGCACACATTTTTAAACTCCGAAGCTTTCACCACAACCACACATATTCTTAACGTTGGGGTTGTGGTAGACCAAATTGCTGTTCAACCCTTGTCGAACATAATCGATTTCCGTTCCATCAATCATAGGCAGTGCGCTTAGCGCAATATAGAAATCGACGCCTCTTGAATGAAACTTAACATCGGACTCTTCGGGTCCATTAATCAGTTGTACGCAATAGGCAAAACCAGTACAGCCAGACGGCTTTACGCTTAGGTGAAAAAACTGACCATTTGAAGATAACTGAGTAATTCTGCCAACCGCCGACTCAGTTAGCTGTATGCCTTTCCACTCCATTTCATGGATAGAAATTTCTGCTGAACCTGAATTTTGGACGCTCATTCTACATTCCTCATTTCACTTGGTGTTTGAGAATGATATTGATTACCATTTAAATATCAACCATTAAGTTTATGTGGACACAGAGAGCAAGCACTAGATGTTGACACACATTAAAAAGTAAATACTATATATAGAAATTAATTGATAATGATTATTATTAGCAGCAAGGATTTAAGAATGGATGTCATCGTTTACTCAAAACCTCAGTGTGTTCAATGTACCGCGACAGTAAAAGCACTTAGCACAAAGGGAATTACTCATAAAGTCGTGGATCTCACACAAGATGATTCAGCTATGACGACCATTCAATCCTTAGGTTATAGGCAGGTGCCTGTTGTCGTCGCAGGGCTAAAACACTGGTCTGGATTTCGTCCTGATATGATCAGCCAAATACGCTAATGCTTGTTTATTACTCAAGCGCTTCAGGTAACACACAACGTTTTATAGAGCAGTTAAAGCTACCCGCTATCCGCTTATTCGATGGCTCAAGTGGCTCTCCACCTGAGATCGCCAAGCTACAACCTGAGACCACCAAGCTGCAACCGGAGATCACCGAGCCTTTTGTTTTAGTCTGCCCGACTTACGCTGATGGCTTTGGTCAAGGTGCCGTCCCAAAGGCTGTAATTCAAGCGCTCAATCAACAACATATTCGGTCTTTACTACGTGGGGTCATTGCATCTGGGAACCGAAATTTCGGTGAACTATTTGCTCATTCAGGCACCGTCATTGCTAAAAAATGCAACGTTCCTATTCTTTACCGATTTGAACTAGCAGGCACACCTCAAGATGTACAAGCGGTACGTCAAGGGCTAACTAAGTTTTGGAAACACAATGGACAATCAATTCACTCATGAGACGCTGGATTATCATGCGCTCAATGCCATGCTTAACCTTTTGGACGAGCGAGGTAAGATTCAATTTGAATCCGACCAACAGGCTGCTCGCCAATTTTTCCTACAACACGTCAACCAAAATACGGTTTTCTTCCACAACTTAGATGAAAAACTTGATTACCTAATTAACGAAGGTTATTACGAGCCAGAGGTGATAAAGCAGTACCGCTCGGAATTCATTCACGATATTTGGAAGCAGGCATACCAAGTTAAATTTCGTTTCCGAACTTTCCTTGGTGCTTACAAATTCTTTACTTCATACGCACTAAAAACTCGTGATGGAAAACGCTACTTAGAGCGCTTCGAAGACCGAGTGGTAATGACCGCACTAACATTAGCGCAGGGCGATGAAGAGTTTGCCCACCAGCTCATGGTCGAAATCATCCAGCAAAGATTTCAACCCGCAACTCCTACTTTTATTAATTCAGGAAAGAAAAGTAGAGGGGAGTTAATTTCATGTTTCTTGCTTCGTATTGAAGACAACATGGAAAGCATCGGCAGGGCGATCAATTCTTCATTACAGCTGTCTCGCCGAGGCGGAGGCGTTGCTCTATTACTCAGTAACCTTCGAGAACAAGGCGCCCCAATTAAAGGGATTCTGAATCAGAGCTCTGGTGTGGTACCTGTCATGAAGTTGCTTGAAGATAGCTTTTCATATGCCAATCAACTTGGTGCAAGGCAGGGAGCGGGAGCCGTCTACCTCAACGTTCACCACCCAGATATCATGCAATTTCTTGATACTAAGCGAGAAAATGCCGATGAAAAAATCCGCATAAAAACCCTCAGCCTAGGCGTTGTGATCCCAGACATTACGCTTGAGCTCGCTAAGCAAAATAAGGATATGTATCTCTTTTCACCGCATGACGTAGAGAGAATTTATGGCAGGCCTTTTTCTGAAATAAGCGTGACCGAGAAATACACGGAAATGGTCGATGACTCACGAATTCGTAAAAGTAAAATTAGCGCACGAAGCCTATTCCAAACACTTGCCGAAATTCAATTTGAGTCTGGCTATCCGTATATCATGTTTGAAGATACGGTCAACAATGCAAATCCGATTGAAGGTCGGATCAACATGTCCAATTTATGTTCAGAGATCCTGCAAGTTAACGATGCATCGAGTTTTAATGATGACCTGAGTTACGCTCATCTTGGTCGAGATATTTCATGTAACTTGGGCTCAATCAATATCGCCAAAGCGCTTGATGGCGGCGACCTTGCCCAAACGGTCGATGTGTCAATCAGAGCACTCAACGCCGTGTCAGAAATGAGTGCCATTGATAGCGTGCCTTCTATCCGTAAAGGCAACGACGAGAGCCATGCTATAGGGCTGGGGCAGATGAACCTTCATGGCTTTCTTGCCCGAGAAGGTATTCAGTATGACAGTAAAGAAGCCATTGATTTTACAAACGTTTATTTTGCAACCGTACTATTCCATTGCCTCACAGCGTCTAATCGATTGGCTCAACAGAAAGAAGCGACCTTTCACGGATTCGAAAACTCTACTTATGCGAGCGGCGTCTTTTTCGATGACTACTTAGAAACTGAATATCGACCATGCACAGCAAAAGTCACGGAATTACTGAACAAGCTGAAGTTGCCTCTTCCCAACCTAGATGATTGGGCGACTCTTAAGACGCAAGTAATGGAGCACGGTTTGTACAATCGTAACTTACAAGCTATCCCACCTACTGGTTCCATTAGCTACATCAACGACTCCACCGCCTCCATTCATCCTATAACGGCAAAAGTTGAAATACGCAAAGAAGGTAAAATAGGTCGAGTGTACTTCCCTGCACCTTACTTAAATAACGATAACCTTGAATATTATCAAGATGCCTATGAGATAGGACCAAAAGCCATTATCGATGTCTATGCGGCAGCCACTCGCCATGTCGATCAAGGCTTGTCACTCACCTTGTTTTTTAACGACAACGTCACCACTCGTGACATTAACAAAGCGCAAATATATGCATGGAAGAAGAAAATCAAAACACTTTATTACATTCGTATGCGCCAAAAAGCATTAGATGGAACTCAGGTTGACGGCTGTGTTTCTTGTACGCTTTGATTAAATGGAAAACCAACAATGACAACCATTACTGACCCGCAACCAGTCCGAGCCATCAACTGGAACCGATTACAAGACGACAAAGATCTGGAAGTTTGGAATCGACTCACAGTCAATTTCTGGCTTCCGGAAAAGGTACCACTGTCTAACGATATCCAAACATGGAAGCAACTGACTCAAGAAGAGCAAACGCTGACCATACGTGTTTTTACTGGGTTAACTTTACTCGACACCATTCAAAATACCGTTGGTGCTCCTGCCCTCATGGCTGACGCCCGAACGCAACATGAAGAAGCAGTGTTAACCAATATCGCTTTCATGGAAGCCGTTCACGCTAGAAGTTACTCGTCGGTGTTCTCAACCTTGTGCACAACGCCTCAAATTGATGAAGCATTCCGCTGGGCAGAAGAAAATGAGCTGCTTCAGAAAAAAGCTCACATCATTCTTAAAGACTACAAAGCAGATGAAGATCCACTGAAGAAAAAAATCGCGAGCGTCTTTCTAGAAAGCTTTCTGTTTTACTCTGGTTTCTACTTACCAATGTACTGGTCAAGCCGAGCCAAATTAACCAACACTGCCGATCTAATTCGGCTCATCATTCGTGATGAAGCTATTCATGGGTACTACATTGGATACAAGTTCCAACAAGCATTTAACGAGCTCAGTAAAACTGAACAAGAACGTATAAAAGATGAGGCATTCTCTCTGATTTTTTCGTTATATGAATTAGAGATCCAATACACTGAGTCTTTGTATGATGAGTTAGGGTTAACTGAAGATGTGAAACACTTTCTTCATTACAACGCGAACAAAGCGCTCATGAACCTTGGATTTGAGCCACTTTTCCCCGATGAACTGTGCCAAGTTAGCCCTGCAATTATGGCTGCCCTTTCACCCAACGCCGATGAAAATCACGATTTCTTTTCAGGATCAGGTTCTTCTTATGTCATAGGTAAGGCTGTCGCAACGGAAGATGAAGACTGGGACTTTTAAGCCCAAAAGCTGATAAGTATGTAAATATGCTGGCTTCTGTTGTGCCGTGTAAACCTGTACAACAGAAACCATACCCTATGAGATTACGAGCCTTTTACAGCGATAAAGTATCAATAGCACTTTGAATTTCATCTTATTCATCCAACATATTTTGAATTAACTCGGCTAACCGTTTTATCGCTTTTTCTTCCGAAGCTGAGCACTCAAATGATGAATTTATCCGAAAACAATGATTAAACTGCTTACTTACAGAGAACATTTTCCCAGGCGCAATACTAATATTATCTTTCAAGGCTCGCTGGTATAAATCCGTCGCATCTAAATGCTCTGGCAATTCAATCCATAAAAAATAACCACCTTCAGAGTAGTTTATATTCACACTAGAAGGGAAATAAGAACGTAGCATCTGCCAAGTTGCGAATTTACGTTGTTCCAGTTTTCTCCGCAATTGACGTAAATGATTTTCATAATTGCGAGTCGATAGATATTTAGCCATAGCAAGTTGAATAGGAGCACTGGCAGACAGTGTGCTCATCAGTTGAAGCTTTTGAATAGGCAGAGCCATTTTCCCTGCCGCCACCCAACCAATTCGAAAACCCGCGACCAGAGTTTTAGAAAAAGATGAGCAATGCATCGTCATACCTTGCTGATCAAATGCTTTGGCTGGTAAAGGCTTTTTACCACTATAATAAAGCTCACTATATACATCATCTTCAATCAGGTAGACCTTGTACTCTGCCAATAACTCAATCAAACGCTTCTTTTTCTCACTCGAGAGAGTACAACCCAACGGGTTTTGATGATTTACCATCAACCAACACGCTTTTACTGGATGAGATTGAAGCGCCTTTTCAAGTGAATCAAGATCAATTCCATCTCGAGGATGAGTCCTGACAGATAACGCACGCAAATTAAGCCTTTGCAGAGACTGTAACGCGCCGTAAAACGTAGGAGATTCCACCACAACCCAGTCACCAGCTTGTGTTACCGCTTGAAGGCTCAAATTCAACGCCTCTAGAGCACCCGCCGTAATTACGATCTCTTCCGGATGTACGTTTATTCCTTGTGCCGCATAACGTTTGGCTATGAGTTGGCGCAAATCTTTATTCCCTGGAGGCAGATTATCCAAGGCACTTGAGGTTGGCATAGTACTCGCGGCGTTCATAAGAGATTTGTTTACTTGATGTCGAGGGTACAGCTTTGGATCTGGATAAACAGAGCCAAAATCGACGATACGCGGTGTCCGACTCGCTTGCAAAACATCAAAAATAAAATCATTAATATCGATAGCTTCAGCGGTCTGAATTGTTACATCTGAATTTTTTGGGCTCGAGTATTGGATTTTCGGTGCCACAAAGTATCCAGATCGGGCATGAGAAACGATCCACCCTTGGCTTTCTAGTACCTGATAAGCATGAAGCACCGTCATTAAGCTCATGTCGGAGATTTCAGTCTGTTTTCGTAATGAAGGAAGCTTATCACCCACTCCCCAAATTTCATTTTGAATTTGATTACGAATTTGCTCTACGAGCTTGTCATATTTTGCCAACGGAACAACGCCTCTATATCCAACATCTGACTATAGTACACGCACCAATCTGTTATACCTAAAATGACCATTTCTGTATCTATTATAGATTTTGATGAATTCTTATAATCATCCCACTTTCGGTTAGAGCCGAAAATCATTTCAACCCTTGAGTTGCCTATTAAATTAGCACCACCTTCTTTGTTGCTACGCATTTAACTATGTCATCGCAAATATGCCGTGACTAATGTGCCGAAACAAAGAAGCAGCAACAAATAAGCGCCAAGAGTTTGAAATATTATTGAAAATGATTCGATAGGAAATATCTATGAGCGATTTAAAAGCTGTAGCACTGCGTGCACTTACATTAATGGATCTTACTACTTTAAACGATGACGATACTGATGAAAAAATAATCGAGTTGTGTAAGAACGCTAAAACAACTGTAGGTAATACAGCAGCAGTGTGCATTTACCCACGTTTCATTCCTGTTGCAAAAAAACAATTACGTTTACAAGGTACACCGGACATTCGTGTAGTCACTGTCACTAACTTCCCTCATGGCAATGACGATATTGACATTGCTGTTGCCGAAACCAAAGCGGCCCGAATGTACGGCGCTGATGAAGTCGATGTGACATTCCCATACCGAGCTCTGATAGCAGGAAACGAAGAAGTGGGCTTTGAGATGGTTAAGCTATGTAAAGCAGCCTGCGGTGATACCCCACTGAAAGTTATCATTGAATCTGGTGAACTGAAAACTGAAGAACTAATCAAAAAAGCGTCTGAGATTTCAATCAAGGCAGGGGCTGACATCATTAAAACGTCCACAGGTAAAGTACCAGTAAATGCAACCCTCGAAGCTGCCCAAGTTATGTTATCAGTAATCAAAGACATGGGTGTTGAAAAAACGGTAGGTTTCAAGGCATCAGGCGGCGTACAAACGGCTGAAAACGCAAAAGAATATTTAGACATGGTTGATAATATTTTTGGTAGCAAATGGGCAGATAACAGCATGCACTACCGTTTTGGAGCTTCTAGCTTACTAACAAACCTACTTTATACGCTTGGAGAAGGTGAGAAAACAGCCAAGAGCAGTTACTAACCATATCTCTAGCAATGATGATTGCCATCGCAGACACCTGTTCTAAATACGGCAATAGAAACACATAAAATAGCTAAAGATAGTTTAGCTGAAAGCATGGTAGTGATTCTAATCCGTTGATTAAAGGGTTAACGAATTAATCAATACTTTGAAATCACTACCATTTTAAAATTGGGAAGACTCAAAAATGTCAGATTTTGAATTGAAACACAAAACCGCCTCAAAACTTTCTGAGCATATTGCGTATAAAATAACGCAGTGCCTCAAATTTCTTTTAAATATTTTTTATGGAAAAAAATACGCGAAGCGTGCCGTGATTTTGGAAACTATTGCCGCAGTGCCTGGAATGGTCGCTGGGATGTTTAATCATCTAAAAGCTTTACGCCGTATGAAAGATGATGAGGGATGGATCCGTGAATTGCTAGATGAGGCAGAGAATGAGCGAATGCATTTGATGATTTTCTTAGATATTGCTAAGCCTAGCTGGGTTGAACGAACGCTAGTACTGTTTGGGCAGGCTATTTTCATTATTGTATATAGCTTGATTTATGTGCTGTCTTCTAAGGTTGCACACCGCGTCGTGGGTTACTTTGAAGAAGAAGCCTGTAAAAGCTACACGGAATACCTGAGCAAAATTGATGACGGTGAAGTCGAAAACGTAGTCGCCCCACAAATTGCCATCGATTATTACAGGTTGCCATCAAGCGCTATGCTCAGAGATGTGATTGTAAAGATTCGCGACGATGAAGCTGAGCATAGAGATCGAAACCATTCATTTGCCGATGCGTACGAAAGTAACAATTTACCAAAACATCAGTATTAACTGTCCTTCGTAGACGCCTGAAAATGGTACTTTGAATATACTGAAAGAAAATACTGAAAGGTTGGATCGGTTATTAGTTATTGGTTGGTTGTTGGTTGGTTGTTGGTTGGTTGGTTGTTGGTAGCCAAATAAACCTCATAACCACCAACCGCTTCGCTGCCAAAGTCATCTAGTTAAAGAAAAGCTCTATGACTACAATCACGCTCGTCATTCGTAGTGCTCTTTACTCCATCAATGGCTCGAAAGATCCTGGAGTTCTCCCCTAGGCATCGATGAGTTCGTCTAAATTGGTCCAAGTGTGTAAGCCTATTATGGAAGTGATCAAATATGTGCAATGATTGAGGTTCAACTCTCCGCTTCTAAATTCAGGGAATTACAGCAGTCGATTTTTATACTGTTCTGGAGTTTGATTTGCGTATTTTTTGAACATTGAAATGAAGGGGCTGGCTTGGTTGTAGCCTAACGTCAGCGCGACTTCTTTTACCGATTGTCCATTCCTTAATAAGTCCATTGAATACAAATAACGAACTCTTAAGCGCCACTCTGTAAAGCTCATCCCTAGCTCACTTTGACAATGCCGAGACAGGGTTCTTTCCGTGGTATGTACTCGTTCAGCCCAATCCCGTAGTGATACATCTTCCGTTGGATTCTCTTCTATTGATGCCAAAATAGGCGCTAAATATTTGTTGTCGGTAGATGGTAAAAAGTGGTGCTCAACTTGCTGTTCCGCCAGTTGATCCAACAACACTTGAACCAATCGCTGATCTTGCTTACTTTGGGCAACATTGATTTCTCGATGACGAAAATCATCAATAATAGACGATACGATTGGCGTAACCTTAATCAGACTAGCTTTATTAGGAAGATGCCTTGTCAGCTCATGGGCGATATTCAAAGAGCAGTAATCCAAGGGTTTTCGATTATAACTGCAGTGGGTCACTCCAGCGGGAACCCAAATGGCTAAATGAGGCGGCGCTAAAAAACGCGTTCCTTCCGCTTCCATTTCAAGAATCCCGCCACTGATCAACTGCACTTGCCCCCAAGGATGGCTATGTACTCGTGTTTCAGTGTTAGAAAGAAACGCTTCAAAATTCATGAATACATTGGATGGTGCTTTATCAATCGATAAAGATGGGTGAAGGTTTCTTGTCGTTTTTTTCAAACTTGTCTTCCTATCGCGCTCAATGTCTTTTAAAAGATATCTGTAACTATAACGACCTGTCAAACTCTCTTGGTCACCTTAATTGCGATGGAATTCACATGCACTATCTTCTGCCATTTTTTACTGTTTGTATTTGGGGAGCAAATGCCATCATCAATAAGCTTGCTGCCAGTGTTATTGAACCTAGCGCGATGAGCTTTTACCGCTGGGCGCTTGCCATGCTAATTTTAACGCCTTTTTGTATCCGCCCTGTCATTAAACAATGGTCAGCTATACGCCCTAACCTATCTAAACTCGCTTTTCTTGCGTTCTTAGGAATGGTCTTAAACCAATCATTAGGTTACTACGCAGGCTTGACTACCACGGCTTCGAACATGGCTTTAATTACCTCGCTGGTTCCTCTAATTAGTGTCTTTATTAGTGTCCCTTTACTCAGTAAATCGATTTCTGGTTTAAGTATTCTTGGCGGTGTAATGTCGTTAGCTGGGTTAGCCTACATGCTAGGTCAAGGTGACCCATTATTCTTCTTACACCAAGAAATCACGCAAGGTGATGGGCTAATGCTGATTGCGGCGTGTGTTTACGCTTCATACTGTGTATTACTCAAACGTTGGAAAATGCCGATCAGTAATTGGGTGGTAATCTATACCCAAGGCATGTTCGCCGTCTTAATGCTGACTCCACTATGGTTAACAAGCGACCAGCTATTACCTCCTCAACAAGCTTTACCGCTGATTGCTTATGCTGCCGTGGCCGCGTCTGTTTTGGCCCCTTGGATGTGGGTGAAATCAATCAATATTATCGGGGCCGATTCAAGTGCCATGTTCATGAACTTAATGCCAGTAGTCGCTATTGTGCTTGCTGCAACTTGGCTCGGTGAACAAATTCAGCATTTCCATTTGTTGGGTGGGATCATGGTCATTTCAGGAGTGACTCTGGCTCAAATCAAATTAACTAAAAAGCGCCTGCCTAATATAAAAGAAATGGAAACACCAAAAGCCCCAAATTAGATTGTAACCACCTGATAAGTATAACTTTCAATTACATATGAAAATCATTTACTCGAGAATAATCAAATCCACCAGACCTAAAATCACGCTTTGATCTATTAACGAAAGCGCCTAGCAAGGTGGATTGAATTCTTTCTCTGCCGATTTTTCTTAATCAAATTGTGAATAAAGTCATGCCCTTAATGGTTAAATTGAACGCAGCATTGATTGCATTATCACCAACACTTAGCTTTAATGGACTGAGTTTATTGAACTAAATACTGTTAAGTCGTAAAGGAATTACAATGACTCTTTCTCCACTATCTTTGATCATCCCATCTCTATTAGGTTTGGTGGTCCCTTCTGTTATCGCGGCTGATTTAGCCTCTAATACCACCCTTGCCAGTGAACAACATTTTGTCCGAGGAAATGGTGCAGAGCCGAATACACTAGACCCTAGCTTTGTTAATTCAGGGATGCCGGGAGACATTATCGTTAATGATATGTTTGAAGGTTTCGTGATAGAGAACAGTGATGGCCAAATCATTCCCGGACAAGCTGAAAAATGGACATTCAGCAATGGCGGTAAAACGGTCACTTTTACTCTTAAATACACCCTAAAGTGGTCAAATGGAGAACCAGTTACCGCATCAGATTTTGTCTTTGCTTGGCAGCGAGCAGTCTCGCCTAAAACCGGAAATAACACAGGGTTTGTTTTTGTCACCGCCAATATTGATAATGCCGATGAGATACTAAAAGGTAAAAAACAGCCGTCTGAACTTGGTATTAAAGCGATTGATGACCTAACCGTTCAAATTACTTTGAACAAGCCAACACCGTATTTCATGAGTTTGATGAGTATTAAAACCTTCTTCCCTCTTCCGAAAAATCTTGTTGAAGAAAAAGGCGATGCTTGGACTCGAACTGAAAACATCGTAACGAATGGCGCTTACACGTTAACAAAGTGGGTACCTAACGAATATGTAGAAGTCGAACGAAATCCAACATACTGGGACAACCAATCAACGGTTATAAATAAAGTCACTTATTTAGGGCTGTCTTCGCAAAATGCCGAACTGATTCGTTATCAGTCGGGAGAAATCGATATGACAAACCGCGTACAATTGGAGTATTACCAAAAGCTACGTAAAGAAAGCCCTGAACAGATAAAAGCTCAAGCATTACTTGGCTCATATATTTATTCATTCAATACCAATCACCCTCCGTTTGATAACGTACAAGTTCGCAAAGCATTGAGCATGGCAATCGACCGCGAAATTTTGGTGGATAAAGTTACGGGGCAAGGCGAACCTCAAGCCTACGGTGTTTCACCAAATAACATTCCTAACTATCAAGCACCACTGTCTACGTTTGAATCGTTAAGTGCGACACAAAGACTCACAGAAGCGAAGCAATTACTTGCCAATGCCGGATACGATAAGAGCAACCCATTAGCCTTTAAATTGACGTATAACACCAGCGAAAACCATAAGAAGATTGCTATCGCGATTGCTTCTATGTGGAAGCCGTTAGGTGTGAAAGTTGAATTAGAAAATATGGAATGGAAAGCCTACGTAGCGGCAAAAGGAGCGGGGGATTATCAAGTGGCACGTTCATGGGCATTTGGTGACTACCCTGAACCTTCTGCTTTGCTAGAAGGCTTTACCTGCGGTCACACTGCGAATGAAAGTGGTTTCTGTAATCCTAAATTTGATGAGCTAATGAGCCAAGCAAGCTTAACGGAAGATCAAACCTCTCGCTATGCCCTGTACCAGCAAGCAGAAACTCTACTGAATGATGCGGCGGCCGTGATCCCTTTATATCATTACAATCATACGCGCTTAGTGCGTAGCACTCTGAAAGGCTTCCCTAGAAATAATCCGAAAGGGAATATTTACGCAAAAGACCTCTATTTCATTCAAGACTAATGCTTCATTGAGTTAGCAGTTGATTTAAAAAAGAAAAAGGCAAGTGAGTATCGTCACTTGCCTTTTGATTGCTGTTTACGCAGAGATTTAACCCTATATTTCTGAAGAGCTTAAACTCAGACAATAAACCTTAGAATCTTAGAATCTTAGAATCTTAGAATCTTAGAATCTTAGAATCGATACTAAGCCACTCGATAATGTGAATCTAAGACACTGACTCCGAGACCGCTTTTCTTGGTCACTTTCAGCTGAACTGGAATACGCTCTTTCATTGCTTCAATGTGGCTGATTACCCCGATCATTTTCCCTGTAGCGTTCAAGTTATCTAACGCATCCAAAGCTATATCGAGAGTCTCAGCATCTAAAGTGCCAAAGCCTTCATCTAAGAATAATGAGTCGATACTGGTTTTATGACTCACTAGGTCAGATAGAGCAAGCGCCAGCGCTAAACTGACTAAGAAGCTTTCGCCGCCAGATAAGGTTTTTGTATCTCGCACTGCATCGCCTTGCCACGTATCAAGTACAGAAAGCTCTAAGCCCTCCCCACCTTTACGTTGTAAAAGATAACGACCGTGTAAGCGTTCAAGTTGCTGATTGGCAAGATACACAAGGTTATCTAAGGTCAGACCTTGAGCAAAAGTACGGAACTTATCGCCTTTCTGAGAACCAATCAAAGAGTGAAGATATTGAATATCCTCAAATTCCTTGCGGTACTGTTCAATCTGTTCAAAGAGCGCTCTTTGACCCGTTCGACGCTTTTCATCAGATTCTAACTCGTTGCTTAATTCACCTTGCTTCTTAGCGAGGTTATCAACGGCTTCTTGCAATTGTTCAAGCTGGATAGATACGTCATCTAACTCAACTTTGCGCCACTCTTCCGCTTGGGGTTCAAGATCAAGCTTACTGATATTCGCCATCGCGGCTTTCACTACAGCTTGGCTGCCTTCAATGCGTTTTTCTAACTGTGTTTTTAGTAGAACTAATCTTTCTCGTTCCGGCTCAATCAATAACGACGCTAAAAATTCATCTTCATCTTTAATCGAACTTTCAGAAAGCTTTAGCTGCCAGTGTTCGAGTTTTTCCATAACGGCGACTTTAGCTTGCTGAATGTTTTCGACTAGCATATTAATTTCAGCGGAAACGGCATCCAATTGAGATTGCACTTGCTGCGTTGTAGCTAAAGCCGTTTGCTTGGTTTGCTCATGAGTGGTGACTCGTTTTGTGCTTAAATCACGCTCTTGCTCCACCAATTTATCTTGGAATAAATCGCTACGCTCACCTTTCAATTGCAGTAATTGCTCTGCGACATTTTTCACAAGTTCATCTTGTTTAGCCGATGATTCAGTCAGCTCATTCAGTTTTTCATTGAGCGTTAAAGTATCTTTTTTCAAATCAGATAGTTGTTGCTGGTAAGTGTTCACTGACTGGCTAGCGACTTTCCATTGATTCGCATCTTCATGTTTTTGGTTAAACCACGCATCAAGAGCCACACCCTCTTCTATTATAAAGCCGGTATTTTTAATGCTATTTCTGAGTTCAGATTCTAACTGAGATAATTCCAGCTGAGCTTTTTCTGCTTGTTCTTTAAAGCTTGTGAGTTGCTGTAGAGAAGCTTCAATTTTCTGATTATCCAATTGAAACTGAGACTGTAAGTTCTGAACTGAAAGCACAATCTGATTCTTCTCATCCGAAATAGTTTGAACAAGAACTTCAGCTTGATGTAATTGCTTTAGCTGCTGAGTAATCGATTCTTTTTGCTCTCGGAGCTGCTGCATCACAACCTGAATAGCACCTGATTCCGTCACCTTCAAATCGATATTTTGTTGAAGACACTGCTGTTGCCAATGAGTCAATGCCGATTCGATTTGTTCGTTCAGCCACACTTCACGAGCCTCGAACTCTGTTTGTTGACGAATCAAGGTATCCAATTCATTACGAATATCACGCCCTTGCTGCTCAACTTTTTCTAGATCGAGTTCAGCCTGCTGGAGCTGCTCACGTAGCTCTTCATCATGAGTCATAGGTTGTACTGCATCAAAACCCGCTACTTTAGGGTGTTCCAATGCTCCGCATAATGGGCACTCTTCTCCATCCACTAACTGAGTTCGATAATGAGCTAAGTGCCCTTCTTGCGTGATCAATTGCTTAGTTGATGCGACCAATAATTTTTGGGATTGATAATGCCCAAGCAGCTGTTCTCGTTTTTCTTCTAGTTGCTTTTTCGTTTGCTTCGCTTCTTGTAACCAATGATGTTTCTGTTGCTGCTCTGTGGTGAACTGCAGCCAATTAGATTGGATACTGAGTAGTGGTACTTCCAATACCAATTGTGCAGTTAACGCACTTAATTCATTTTCTAAAGACGACTTGTTATGGACAACAAGCAATGCGTTAAGGCTTTGGTTCGCAGCATCGTGCTTTAGTATCACATCATGTTGTTGTTGCTCAGCAGCCTGTAGTTTCAATTTACTTTGGGCTAGCAAGCCAGTTTGTTCTTCACACTGCTTGCTTGTCACAAGAGCTTTACTTTGTAGATCAGAAACCGTCAGCTGTCCTTTCTGGCATTGGCTGTGTTGCGCTTTCCAACCTTGTAACTGTACCTCAACATTTTCATCATTCGAATGTTGTTCAAGGTATTGAACTTGCTTGTCTAGCTGCAAATTGAGACTCGTGGTTTGCTCATCGGTATTTTTCAAAGACACTTGAATTTGAACCAAAGAACTTAACAATGATGACTGCTTTGTTGCTTCAACTTGACTCTGATTTACTAATTGTGCAATCTGCCCATCAAGTGGAACCACCTTTTGATTTATCAGGCTTTCCTGTTCAACATGGCGTAGTTTCACTTGTTCTAAATTTGTTTCTGCCGTTTTTAGCTCTCGGCTTTTTTCATCAAATGAGGATTGCGTAGTGATTAACTGCTCGCGCTTAGTTTGATTCTGCTTTTCTAGGCTTGTTAGCTGGCGAGCAGATTCTTGCCACAAAGTATGAGGAGTACGGAGCTTTTCGGCAGGTTCACTTTTAGCCAATCTCTCCATATCTGAAGCTGCATTATCTCGTGCTGAATTAGCCGCGGTAAACTCTGTTTCAGCTTGATTCAGTTCAGAACTGAGCTTGTGATATTGGTTCCACCAGCTTTTATGTTCAGTTAAAGCCTGAAGGGTTTGCTTATTTGCCTTTTGTTGAAGCTCTACATCAGACAGTTCTTGAGTAAATACTTCTATTTGTTCAAAAGTCAGTAATTGAACGCCTTCAGCTTGAGATTCCAGCTGCGCTAAACCTTGCTTAGATTGGCTATATTGCTTGTGCACACCTTCGGAGATCAGACCGTAAATTTCAGTTCCAGTCAGCTCTTCCAATAGCTCCGCTCGCTCAGATTCCTTAGCATTAAGAAATGCAGCAAACTGACCTTGTGAGAGCATCATTGACTTGGTGAACCTATCAAAATCTAACCCTGTGAGTGACTCAACCAGCTCTGATTTCTTCTTGATTTGAGTAGCAAGGACTTTGCCAGATTCAACTTCTGCAAGCTCCACTTGGGCTGATTGCAAATTACCATCTAACTTTCCTCTTGAACGGCGCATGCTCCAAAACGATCGATACGCTTTGCCTTTCACTTCAAATTCGACTTCCGAAAAACACTCCGCCGTGCCTCTCGTCATAATTTCGTTGTTAGACGTTGAAATAGCGCCAAGCCTAGGTGTGTTGTGATACAAACCTAAACATATCGCATCAAGCAATGTCGTTTTTCCTGCGCCCGTTGCGCCCGTAATCGCGAATAAGCCGTTATCGACAAATGGAGACTGGGTAAAATCTATTTTCCACTCGCCCTTGAGTGAATTTAGGTTACCAAAGCGTAAGGTTAAAATTTTCATTCCGCTGAATCCTTATGCTCAATGTCTGACACGATTTGTTTAAAAGTCTGTGTGATTCGCTCTTTGCGGTTCTGCTGGTCTTCACCTTCAAACACTTCAAGTTCTAAGCGTTTTGAAAATACATCAAACGGCGTTAACTCAGCCAAAGTCTCATTGTTTTGTTGGCTCAAAGAAGCCGAATAGTTTTCACGTGCACGGCGTAATTGAAGCACTTCAATGTTAGTGCCTTCGACCATGGCTTGTATGCGATTTTGCAAGTCGGATAAGTAATCTTGAATTTTGACTTCAACCGATACCCAAACGCTCTCTTCCGAGTTGTCTTCCGCTAATTTTTCCAGGCTAGCTTCGACTTCTTTTAAGTCCCCTTTCACACTTGCCATCGCCTGAAATCTAGGAACTGAAATCGTTTCAATTGAACTGACTTTATCCGCTTCAAATTCAACCATCACAACTTGTTTTTCCGATTTTAATTCATCAAAGCTCAATGGAATTGGTGACCCGCTGTAACGAATATGCTGCTTCTTCGCCACTATTTGAGGTCGGTGAATATGACCCAATGCAATGTAATCAGCAGGGGGGAAACCTTTTGCATCAAAACCATCAAGCGTTCCAATATAAATATCACGGACAGATTCAGACGTGGTTACCCCAAGCGCGGTTAAGTGACCGGTCGCAACAATAGGGATAGATAGATGTTTAGATTGTCTCAGTTCATTCGCATGATCATATAAAGCATGATAGTGCTGAGAAATAGCTTGCCCCAACGCTTGCTGCTTGTCTGTTCCCGACTCACCCGCTTGGCTGCTGACTACGTCTCTCGCTCGAACAAAAGGCACGGCGCATAGGTACGCCCCAACTTTATCTTTGTTCATGAGTGGAATAATTTGTGAGTCTAGATCATCACTTGTATTAGCAATAACATGAGTATTTAAGCAAGCTAACAATTGCTTAGATTCATTCAGTGTTGAAACGGAATCGTGGTTACCGCCAAGTACCACCAACTGGCATCCTAATTGGTTCAAGTCCACGACAAACTGGTTATACATTTCTCTGGCATAACTGGGCGGAGCGCCAGTATCAAACACATCTCCCGCGACAATAACGGCATTAATATCAAAAGCGGTGACTTGCTTAAGTAGCCATTGAATGAAAAGTTGATGCTCGTTTTTACGGCTTTTGGTAAAGAAGTTTTGACCAAAATGCCAATCGGAAGTATGGAGAATGCGCATAGAAAACACTGTCTGATTTAAGTGGTTTAATTGTGCCAACTAAATCTAGCAGTGAAAAGGAAATCTCTGCTTTAATTCTTATGTCGTTAGGTATATTGTTTCTAATAAGTAACTGACTTGTTAATCAATAAAAATATAATAATTAGGAACAGTGTATGGGCGGTAATCAAAATAGACAAAGTGGTAAACGCGATGTCACTTTACGCTTTTTAGCAGAACCAGGGGACGTGAACTTCGGCGGCAAAGTACACGGTGGCGCAGCAATGAAATGGATCGATTTAGCCGCTTACGCCTGCTCTGCCGGTTGGAGTGGTAAATATTGTATTACTGCTTACGCTGGGGGAATTCGCTTTGTTGCACCCATTCATGTAGGCAACCTTGTTGAAGTAAGTGCCAAGGTTATTTATACCGGATCTTCTTCTATGCATATCGCCATCGATGTTCAAGCTAGCGATCCTAAGGAGCTTAACAACCGATTGACGACTCACTGCATCGTTATCATGGTTGCCGTTGATGAAAATGGCTCACCAACTAAGGTGCCGGAATGGATACCTGAAACCGATGAAGATATTGAACTTCGCGATTCTGCGATTCGCTTAATGAACATGCGTAAGCAGATTGGCGAAGAAATGGAAGCTCACGTTAAGTATCTAAAATAAAAAGTAACGGCTTCCTGAGTCATTCTCAAATAAGCATTTTGAACAGCAAGCAGCACCTACAAGCTTAGCATTGAAGCCGAACAATAAAACCTAGCCCATTCTCTTTTTACTTACTTTCAAATAGAAAGAACCAAGGGGCTGGGTTTTGTCTACTGAGCATATGGTTATTCACTCTTCACTAGGTCGTGATAAGCAACCCTATTTTATAATCAACCGTACTCACATCATTCTATTGTTGAACGCTTTACACGTTCTTCCTTCCATTCTTTTACAGAATATCGCCTTTGAACCGTTTTTAATAAGCCGTGTAATATATTCGTCATTTTGCTTTGCTTAAATGCCACTTCTAATAATGGACTGGCATATATTCAGGAGTAACCCTTGGGCATCACACGCACCACGCTAAGCGAATCAACTCTCAATAATTTAAAAGCAGTGGAATATCAATGGGTTCGTACCTTGTATGTGGAAGGCTACAATAGCGATGAGATTAATCACTATATTCAAGCGTGTTTTGGCGGGGACAATACCTTTGCAGATCTATTCCGTAGAGTCGCATTAAATCAAGAGAGTATTTATGTTTTGCTACAGCATCAGGGCTGTGCCCCCTCTAATCGGGAGTTTTAAACCGTTTAATACAGCGTCTATGCCTAGTCTTAGTCTTAGTCTTAGTCTTAGTCTTAGTCTTAGTCTTAGTCTTATAGAGCATCAATTTTCATGTTACATAAATTAAAAGATGGCTTAAGTTTCCATCCTAGTTCAACTAATCGCGATGATGCTTAAGTCTTAGATTTCAAATTTTATAAACTCCCCATCACAAGACCCCATCATTTTTAAAAACGAAATCATGCTAATGCATCACTTTGTAGATGTAATAAGATCTTGTTACACCTTAATAATTGAACTATCACGCAGCTCAGAATGAGCATTGTATTAATAGAACTTGCCTTCTCTATACTCAAATCCATCAATTTGACCTCTATTGATAATTTAGTTCCTAATCATGGGACAGTTAACTAAGTAAGGTTACTAAGGTAACTAGCTAAGTAAGTACTAAGGTAACTAGCTAAGTAAGTACTAAGAACGTTACGCACATTACTGAAAATAAGTACCAGATATGTTCAATATTGGTATTGAAATAAGGTCAAGAGATACAAGTAATTTTAGAGTAGGCATAAAAAAACCCAAGCATATGCTCAGGTTCTGGTTACAAATCACTATTAATGGTTAACGGCGTAAGGAACCTCATTAATAGCTAGCTATGCGTAACACTAGAGTTACTCTTATTACTGATCAGCGGCCAAACCAAATAGTGTAATAAGAATGCCAATTAAGAGCGACCTATGTGGTCGCTCTTATTATTATCACTATAGCTTATCCTTTTACCCCACCCGCAGTCAAACCACCAACTAACCAACGCTGTGCAAGTAAGAATACTGCTGTAATTGGTAGTGCTGAAAGTACTGCTGCTGCTGCGAAGTCACCCCATAAGTAGTTTTGTGGGTATAAGTACTGCTGCATGCCTACTGCTAATGTGTATGAGTTCACATCAGAAAGCAGAAGTGACGCTACTGGTACTTCACCAACTACACCGATGAAAGACAGGATAAATACAACCGCTAGAATCGGCACTGAAAGTGGTAATAGTACCAGTTTAAATGCTTGCCACGGTGTTGCTCCATCCAGAGCTGCCGCTTCTTCTAGTGAGTTATCAATGGTTTCGAAGTAGCCTTTAATCGTCCATACATGTAGCGCGATACCGCCTAAGTAAGAGAAGATCAAACCACCATGGGTATTCAACCCTAGGAATGGGATGTATTGTCCTAACTTGTCAAATAACGCGTAGATTGCAACCAAAGCCAACACTGCTGGGAACATTTGGAAAATCATCATCGCTTTCAAGATAGTTTCTTTACCTTTAAAGCGCATACGAGCAAATGCATAAGCCGAAGTTGTAGACAGTGAAACGATTAGGATAGACGTGATACCCGCTACCTTAATTGAGTTCCATAACCAGGTTAGTACTGGGAATGGAGGAGGCGTAACACTACCATCCGCATTCGTTACCGACATCCCTAACGCAAGTTTCCAGTGCTCCAGAGAAGGGTTTTCTGGAATCAAGCTACCTGTCGCAAAGTTACCTTCACGGAAGGAAATCGCAATGATCATAAGTAGTGGAAAAATAATCATCGCTAGGAAACACCACAAAGCGATATGCGTTGCCCACACACGGTATTTAAGGTTTTTACCTTGTACCATAGCCATTGTATTGCTCCTTAATCTTGAGACAGTTTAGTGAAACGTAGGTTTAGTAGTGCTAGTCCACCAACCAATAGGAATATCAGAGTAGCAATGGCACTTGCTAGACCGAAGTCTTGACCGCCGCCGCCTTCAAATGCGATTCGGTATGTGTAGCTTACTAATAGATCCGTGTAACCTGCTGGTTCAGAAGTACCAATCATGTTTGGACCACCATTCGTCAACAATTGAATCATTACGAAGTTGTTGAAGTTAAAAGCGAACGCAGCAATAAGAAGCGGTGTTAACGGTTTAATCATCAGCGGGAATGTTACGCGACGGAAGTTATCAATGAAGTTAGAGCCATCAATCGCTGACGCTTCATACAAATCGTCTGGAATCGCTTTTAGCAGACCCATACAAAGAATCATCATGTAAGGGAAGCCAAGCCATGTGTTAACCATCAACACCATTGTTTTCGCTAGAATTGGATCTGAGAACCAGTTAGGGCTTAGGCCGAAGATAGCTTCAAGCACCATGTTGATTTCACCAAAACTTTGGTTAAACAAGCCTTTAAAGATAAGGATTGAGATAAACGCAGGTACAGCATATGGCAGAATCAGTAATACACGATAGATAGCACGACCTTTCAGCTCTTCCCATTGCACGATGTTTGCCAGCACTAAGCCAATAGCCAGTGTTAAACCCACCGTTAAGATGGAGAAGACAACCGTCCAGATAAAGATACTGATGAAAGGTTCTTTAATACCGTCATCTTTCCATACACGCTCAAAGTTGTGCGTACCAATACCGACAACGAACCCTGGTGATATTGTGTTACCAATAAAGCTGCCGCTTTCATCAACAGGCTGATAGAAACCCACTTCCATATTAGGTTTCAGTACTTCACCAGTTTCGTTGTTAAGTAATGTTTCACCATCTTCTTGCAAAGTATACAAAGGCGCCACAGAAGCAAACTTACGTAAGCCGCTCATGCGGATGTCTTCACCCGTTGGAAGATGGAAATCAATGCCGCTCAACGTCGCTTTATTTTGAATGATCGTTTTGATCTTTTCTTTGCTGCCTTGAGAAGCTTCAATTAGAGATAAATCCATGTCCGACGCTGATAAGCCTTCTAAAGAGAACTCATCTGTCGCTAATAATTGCTCGCCATCTTTCACTACAATTTGGTGACCGTTATCAGTCTTGTACAAAGTGAATGGGAAGCTATCTCCGCTTTGGAATGTACGGTCAAGCAATACCGTTTGCGTACGTTCAAGCGTAAGTTGGTTCTTTGCACTGTAGTTTGTGAAGGCTAGTCCGACGGTATATGCCAATGGGAAAAGAATGAATAGGATCATTCCGGCTATACCTGGGTAAATGTAACGGTGGGCGTAAGTTTTCTTACTACCGAAAATGTAAAGTGCCAGAGCCGTTAGAATCACTGTCAGCAACGCAAAAGCGAGCTCACCGCGAGAATACATAAGAATAGTAGCGTAGCCATTGATTAAGCCTACGGTACCAAGCGCTCCCCATTTGATGAAGACGCTTTTACTACCGGGAAGGCTCGCTGGTGCTGAGATAGCATCTGTACCTTGAACTGACTGCATAGAGGAACCTGCTAGCGATATATAAAATTTAAGAAAGTAAGGAGAGGTTACCCCCTCCTTAAAAGGTTTTTCGTTTAATGTTTTTTGTTACTTAGTCATTCGAGCTTCAGCAGCTTCTAGTGCTTGGTTTACATTTTGACGACCGTCAACAACGTTACCAATCGCTTCTTCCATGCTGTACCAGAATGTTGTGAACTGAGGAATGTTCGGCATAATTTCACCGTTCATTGCGTTGTCCATTGTTGCTGCGATACGAGTGTCGCTGTCTAATTGACGTTGGAAAGAGTTTAGAGCAACAGCGCCAAGTGGCTTGTCGTCATTTAGGCTCTTCATACCAGCATCAGTCAGTAGGTAGCTTTCCATGAACTCAACCGCTAAGTCTTTGTTTGGAGAAGCAGTACTGATACCACCAGCCCATACACCAACGAATGGTTTAGACGCTTTACCATTGAATTTAGGAAGCGTTGTAACACCGTAATCTACGCCTGCTTTTTCAATGTTTGACCAGCCCCAAGGACCGTTGATTGTCATTGCTACGTTACCCGCAACAAATTCAGATTCAGCAACTGAGTAATCCATGTCTGCTGAAATTACTTTGTCTTTTACCATCTTCTCGATGAAACCAAGTGACTTTTGAACACCTTCAGTTGCAACACCTGCATCTTTAATGTCGTAGCCTTCAGCAACTTGCTTAAATGCGTAACCGCCGTCAGCTGCTAGAAGTGGCCATGTGAAGTATGCACCGCCACGTAGTGGCCACATGATAGCTTTCTTGCCTTGCTTTTGTAGCTCAGCATTAAGAGCTGGAACTTCTTCCCACGATTTAGGAGGGTTTGGAACCAACGCTTTGTTGTAAATAAGTGAAACAGACTCTACCGCTACAGGGTAAGCAATTGTTTTGCCTTTATACGCCACAGCATCCCATGCAAAATCTACGATACCTTCTTTAATTTCTTTTGAAGGTTTGATATCAGCAAGAAGTCCTGCTTCTGCAAAACCGCCAAAACGGTCATGTGCGTAGAAGATCATATCCGGACCATCACCAGCAGCTGCAACTTGTGAGAACTTTTCTTCTAGTTTATCTGGGAATGCGACAGTTACTTTTACGCCAGTGTCTTCTTCAAAACGTTTACCGACTTCTGCCATTCCTTCGTAAGCTTTATCGCCGCCAACCCAAATAGTCAATTGACCTTCTTCGATAGCAGCATTAGCACCAAAAGAACCCAGTGCAACTAGTGTACCTAGTGCTACAGCGCTTAGAGCGTTTTTCATGTTCATATCCTTTTTATATTTATACGTAGGGCATATCACTAAGGATGAGCCAAGTTTCGATGCTTATGATCTGAGAAAACAAGGGTTCAATCATCATCCTAGCGACTACGCCCTTGCTATTATGGCCTAATTTCGTGATCACCATCCGGTAACGTTAGAGACCGAAATCACAAAACAAATACTCACCGTGATCAATGTCACCGTTATGCACTAGGTTTATTTGAACTGGATCGCCATTTCCCAAGAATCCTATTTATCTACTCCTCCCCTACTACTCCCCCCAGTAAATATGTCATTAGGAGGATGCGCCTTTCCCTTAATTCCCTGAAACTGCATCCATCCAAGAGTGGATAGTAAGAACCCTTTACCAGCAGTTTCATTTAAGATGCTCAATAGGCAAGTTTAAATGCAGTATGTTGGTTTGCATTGCCCGTATTCACCTATGAGCATCAAACTAAACTAGTGAATCTTTCACGGGGGAGGTTTAGTTGGATGTGGGGGATTAGATGTATATTTGGCTATGATGGGTGAAGCTTAACGAGCCAGTTAAGATTCACCCACTTTTTCTTACTTTCTCAACTACTTACCAATTCCTACTGTTACTGCTGAAACGAAAATCTCTTATAATGATCAGCAGTAGATAATAAAATTTGATCGAGGACGAGCTAGATGACAAGTGTTACGCTAAAAAACGTTTGTAAATCCTATGGCGATGTGAAGATTTCTAAGGATGTGAGCTTAGAGATTAACGAAGGCGAGTTTGTCGTATTCGTTGGGCCATCTGGTTGTGGTAAATCAACCTTACTGCGTTGTATCGCTGGTTTAGAAGACATCACTTCTGGTGATTTATACATTGGTGACCAACGCATGAACGACGTTGAGCCTTCAAAGCGTGGGGTTGGTATGGTATTCCAATCTTATGCTCTTTATCCTCACCTTAATCTATACGACAACATGTCTTTTGGTCTTAAGCTTGCTAAAGCAGACAAATCTGAGATTGATAAACGTGTTGAGCATGCAGCAGAAATCCTGCAATTAGGTCACCTACTTGAACGCCAACCAAAAGCACTATCTGGTGGTCAACGTCAACGTGTGGCAATTGGTCGTACTCTTGTATCTCAACCTAATGTATTCCTACTTGATGAACCGCTATCTAACCTAGATGCAGCACTTCGTGTTCAAATGCGTTCACAAATTACTAAACTGCAACGTCAACTTGGTTGTACCATGATTTATGTTACACACGATCAGGTTGAAGCAATGACAATGGCAGACAAAATTGTTGTTCTTGATGGTGGTTATGTATCTCAAGTTGGTCGCCCACTAGAGCTTTACCACTACCCTGAAAACCGCTTTGTTGCAGGCTTCATCGGTTCACCTAAAATGAACTTCATGAGCGTGCAGATTGAAAAAGTAGAATCAGAACGCGTATTGGTTCAGCTGTCTAACGGCACAACTTTCTGGATCGATGTTGATGGGACGACGGTTAATGAAGGTGACCGCATGTCACTGGGTGTTCGCCCAGAGCATTTAGTTTCAGCTGAAACAGGCGATGCTAACATCGAAGGCGATGTGATGATCGTTGAAAAGCTTGGTAACGAAACTCAAGTTTACCTAAACCTTGAAAGTGCCGATGCAGACGTTATTTACCGTCAGCCAGATACACTAACGATTGAGCCTGGTGATAAACTGGCTATTGGTATTCCAGCTCACCGTTGTCACTTATTCCACAGTGATGGTCGTGCGTGTCGCCGTATGTACAAAGAATACGGTCTAGACTAATCAGGCAGTCTTTCCTAGAAATAGGCTAGAATAAAATGTGATTATCTAAAATCCCCATCATTAGCGTGATGGGGATTTTTTGGTTTACCCACAAACAAAATCCTAAATCCTAAATCCTAAATCCTAAATCCTGAGATGCTAAATGCTTAGATATTTGGATACTTAAATACTTATGGTGATTGAGATAAATCAGGCTCAATCGAAATATGCAGTATGTCCTTATAGCTCCCACCCGGCTTTTGCCCAACATCACCAATCACAAAAGACATAGGCACAGTTTGCCCTTGTGTTGACTGACTTGATCGCCATTGGCTATTTGCTGTCTCTAGCGGCACCGTTTCTGAGTTGACCATAATTTGATAAGCGATATCCCAGGATCTGTCCGCGGTTTCATGTCGTAAATGCCCCAAGTTTTCAGATTCAAATGAAACCACATATTCACTGGTACTTTGCACCCAAAGTTTAGGTCCTGAATGGATAATTTTACTCGAGTTTAATTCACCCAGATCTAAATCATAATGACGCTGAGATAGACCATAGAACTGAATTTTAGCGCTCGGTATAACGTCAGCTTCAACCTCTAAAGTCAGCTCTTTAGAGTTTAATAATGATGCACTGGTGTTACTGCCTGACTCAATCACGTTAGCCGTCATTTGCCCATGAAAAGCACCAGATGTCAGCCATTGCCCAGAGGGATACCGCAATTGGAATTGAGTAATAGGTTCATCGTGCGTCAACGTCACCAACCACCTTCCACCTCTAATAAATCCGTTTGTTCCAGACCATTCAAAACCAAGATCCTGACCTGCATTCCCTCTAAGTTGATTGGAACCTTCATCAATATCCAACTCTACCGATACGCTACAACCTTCTTGTGCTATATCTGCCCGTAATTGGTAATGCTGAACTAGCGGAGACTGGGCTGTAGAAAATACATCATAAGTTGACCGCGCAGAAACCGGTTCTAAACTGATGAGTCTTACATCGCATTGACTTTTACTGGTCGCAAAACTATTGGTGCTTATGAGTATAAAAGCCACACCACAAGCTTTGATAATGTTAGTCCACATACATTTCTCCTATACGCACAAGTACGTCACTATTCTCTGGTAACGTAATTTCAAGTGTCTGCTTCTTCTTGGTATTTAGCTTTAACCGGTAGTGACCTGGTTTCATGCCTGAAATAGCAAACTTCCCTTTCCTGTTTGTAAAAAACTCTAGCGGCTCGTGAGTTTTATCAACCTGAACTTTATTACCGGATTCTTTTCCTAAGTAATAAGCCTTACCTGCAATAAGTGCTATGGGTTCTTTAGTAACGGCGTGGAACAAACTGCCAATGACCGTTAACACAGCATCAGACCCGACTTCCAACTCGTAGCCCTGTTTATAGCCAGGATAAACCGAGAACGCGCCATCCCCGAGATCATAGCCAGGAGGAAGGTCCTCTACATCGTAAGTGATCAGCTGAGAGCTATAAGCCACCAAGTCGGGCACCAATATATTAGTATTTCCTTCGCTATAAACCCTCGCGTATTCAGTGTTACGTTCAGGGTCTATCGAGACTTTATTTTCTGCTAAACTTTTATGTTTTTTCACAATCGCAAACGCTTCTCCCACTTCTCGCCCAACCGCAAAGGAAGTGCCAGCAAAAGCAATCGCACTTGATAACTCCAAACGCGTATTATGGCTTCGGTCATCTTCGTTGAGATCTTGGTAACGAGTGGTATGGTCGGCAATGATTCGAATTCGATTACCAGTGTAGTTGACACCCGCATCCACATTAGAATCAATTTCTCGTTCGGTGGTGAGGGTGGCATAGGCAGATACACCACCAGCACTGCCAATACCGTCTTTATAACTCACATCTACAGAGCCTAGATCCTTATCACTTTGATAACGGCTTACCACTCGAGTTTGCTTACTCAGCGGCCAACTTAATGTCAGTGTTGTTGAATACTCATCATCACTGCCATGATCATATTTGTAATCTCGGTAATTAAAACGCGAGCTCCATGTAGCAGGCGTACCAAACAAAGGACCTGATAAACTCGGGCTAAGTGTCCAATAATTGTCGTCCGATTTTGAACCCGAGCTATATGACCCCGATAAAGCCACCCTTAATCTTGAAGTCACATCAATAGAGCTAAACATTGAGACATAATGTTCAATAGTATTTAAAGGTGTCGACGAATTGTCGTAATCCCCAATACCCGAGAAATTCTCAGACTGGTGATCATAAATAATACTCAGCTGCGGGTTTCGTGATTTGTCATTTATAAGATCGGCATCATAAGCAACGCGGTACGCGTAACCACTGCCCAGTGTCGGATGTGAACTTTGAGACACGATGAACTCGGTAACGCCAATACCAGTAGCCACTAGGCTGGAGAGTCCATACTGGTACAAATCTTCTCGACCTTGAGCATTAATACCCAGTGTTAGCCAAGGTGTAATACCATAATCTAGATAACCATGAGCCAAGTATTCCGAACTTTGATATTCAATCTCGCTCCCCACCGACTCACTTGGCACTCCCACCATAAGGCTATACTCGAACTCACCACTGTCTAAAAGATCGTTACCTGTAGCGACAGAAAATTGAATTCTCTCTTCTTGACCGCTCGAGTCGGTAATCACTAACTCGACATCATTTGTACCTTCAGCCAAAGGAATATCACTTAAGTTATAGCTACCGGCGTTCAGAGTTAACCTTTGAACGACAATGCCATCGACTAATACATCGACATTAGACGTTCTTTGTAAGGTAAAGGTTTGAGTGGCTTTAGGGCGAACATTCCTCGTTGGAATTAAAGTAAAATCACGAGTAAGTCCAATACCTAAAGTATCAGCACTGTCTTGTAAATTTTTGCCTGCATTAAACATGTCTCCCACCACTAAGCGCGTACCTTGCGACGGAAAATCCACGTTCATCCTAGTACCGCGTCTCGCATAGATTGATGGTTCGCCTTCAACATTTTCATAAGTGGCTTCGTATTCAAAATTAGCACTTCCAATGTTTAGAGCAGAATCAATTCTGTGGGTGAAGCTCGTCATGCTTGTTGAAGCATCATCCACCGTTTCCGACTGATTACCTGATAAAGACAAGTTTACATACCCGCTAATCCAAGCTGGGGATAAATGGTTATCATCCATTTGCATAAGTGAGCTGGCAGACAGTTGCTGTGTTTTTAAGAATTGAGGAGGAACCGTGACAATGCATTCTAATGTCGAAAAGTCAAAAGTGAGATCCAACCCAGCTAGGCTAAAATGTTCTTGTGAGAATGAAGCTTCAGCCGTCGAGTTTCTAAGCGCAGTTAACGCCTCATCGGTCACTAATCCTTCAAGTAAAATCAACGTACTTTCTTTAGGGAGTAAGATCTTGTCATCAGCCGTGATGACTACTTCCGCCTCACCCAAAACACTGTCACTCACCTTTAATAATGAAATAAGCTCAATATCTCGACCTGTCGGATTTAAAGTGCCTGTTTTTGCTAACACAGAATTGGCTGAATATAAAAAAACCAGCAGACACAACACCAAAGATCTTAGCGTTTCACATTTCATACCCTTGGTACTCCCCTGGTTCTAACTTCTCATTAGCCTCAAGTTCAATTGAGCTTGATGGGGGAAGAAAATGTTCATCAAAATAAGATGAATCGCCAGAAGCATGAGTGCTGAAAGGTTTAATGGTTGAGTTAACTTGTTTAGATATGAACTTCAATGAGTTTAAATAGGCATACCTTTTACCTTTGTTAACAACGACTACAGAGCCATCTTCACGAACTTGTAAAGTGACATTCGGCTTAAGGGCTGAGCTGTAAACATGAATGATTGCATTGTAGTGAATTTGGACGGCAATTCCGGACAACTCTCCCTGAGACGGAATAAGTGAAGGTTGGCTAAATCGTAAAAAGTAACTTTGAGAACTTACTAAAGATTGATTCTCCCCCACCCATTGCAAGCGAAAAACTTGTGATTTCCCTGGCTTAATGATGGCTGCTGGAGGGAAGATCATAAGACGATCCTCTTTAGACTCTTCCGCGATAAATGTACCATCATGATTAAACGCTAATTGGCGTAGGTTCACTTCTATTGGTGTCTGCTGTGTCGAATTATTCGTTAGAACAATTTGTGCAACTCCACCAGATAAAACATCCATCTCAGTGATCATAGGGTTAATGACAATGGCATGTGTTTTTGGAGTCATCAACACCATCAAAACAGATAAGAAAATAACACTACGCACACGCATGTTTAATCCAAGTTTTCAATTTCAATCGAGGTCGGTACAGAATCAAACCCTTCTAATGACTCCATCACAAACACACGGCTTGATTTAGGTAAAACCAATGTTCCCTCCACTTTATCTCTGATCTCATTTCCCTTTAAGAATACAGAGTGATTTTTATCAGAAATAGACCAATTACTATTGGTCAAGCGGCCATAGCTGTCACCATCATTTCTCACTTCAACAAGCCACTGTTCATCCTTAGACTCAATATTTTGCACACTGAGCTCGGCTTTTGCATTTTTGGGGCGAACATTGAGCAAAGTATTAAATTGCAATAACAAGCCCACATTAGATGCATTACTTTCCCCACGATCGACTTTAACTTGGCGAACTGAAATGCGGTATGAGCGTGATTGAGTAATTGAAGGCTCACCAAGATAACGAACCATCACAGATTGCGAACGGCCAGGCTCAATCACAGCAGTAACAGGGATCACTAATAAGTCATCATCGGCAGGCTGGGTGGTTTCATTTCCCATAGAATCCATGGACATGGAAAGTGGTTCTAACTCAACAGTTAATGGTTGGGTCCCTGTGTTATCAATTCTCATCGACATTTGTGCGTTTTTGCCTAGCGGAGCCATTTCCGCGACCATTGGCTGCACTTTATAAGCAAAGCTCGGCAAGCTCATTAAGCACAAACAACCAAGCAAGGCACATTTGAATAAATCCATTTCATTTAGCTCCAAAGGATGAATGGGAGAGCAGAGGCTCTCCCATTTCGATTTAACAGTATCTAGTTAGCAGAGATTTGAACCGTCAATGTATCTGAGTAACCGCCAGACCAAGGTGCTGCTCCTTGAGTCTCGATATCCAACGTTGCTGCAATACCGGTAGCAAGCAGACCTGAACCACCATAAGATTCAGAGTTAGAAGTACCATTAGTACCAATGCCACCCGGAGCATTTAGCGTTAGGTCAGTAAGACCCGCTGGGCTTAGAACAGCGTCATAAGCAATCGCATAATCTTCTACATCATCAGATTCAAGACCACCTTCCGCACTGGTCATCGTGATTGTCGCGCCATCACCATCATTACATTGAATATTTAGACCGTAAGTAACGGTTTGACCTGATGTTGCGACAGAACCAAAATCGAGTAGCTGAGTGTTCAACCCAGTCACTTCACAAACGGCTGGTACATAACCCGCGAGTTGTACATCGCCCGCATTTGCTTGAGCGGCAAATAACCCTGATACTGCAATTGCACATAATGTTAGCTTTTTCATGAATAGATTCCTTTAAAGAGATTTAAGACGTACTTGTCATGACCCTGTTCCAAACAAGAGCCACTACTGCTCTGCAATCCGCAGATGATTTACTTGCTACTGCCATGTATTGATGGAAATACATCAATTTCAATGACATCTTCGTAATACCCCGCATATAGCAGGTTTTCTTTCAGCGTTACTCTCACCACACCAACGGTATCGAAGGGAATAACACTTGAACTATCGATAACGATCGGCGAAGCAATATCTTGGCTATGCAACCGGCTTTTCAAACCGATGGTTTCAATATCAATACCCACTTCATAAGCCACGACTTGCCTAACGTTACTCTGTTGATTTTCTAATCCACCTTTTCGAGAATAAACTGACATACTCAATGGCTGGTTACATTGGATATCAAATGGTAATGATTTTTGTATTTCATTTGAAAAGTCTAAGCTTTTCCCATCATTAAAATTGATTTCACAATAGTTCTTAATATGACCCGTTAACGATAACGTTAGTGAGCTACCCATAACTAAACCACTAGATAAAAATAATGTTGTCATAACTAGAACTGAACGACTCATATTCATATCTTGTTCGCCTTTATGTTTATTCCCTTGAAAACTTAAATATAACTATAATGAGTTTTAAAAATCATGAGGTATGAGACGAGTATTAAATTGAAAATAAAAGTTGTAGAAAAGTTGTAATTAGCCCATTTATATACAAATATGTAATCACAAATATTCAACATCTATTTTAAATATTAATCTGGCATATAAAAACACCTTGTTATAACTATAATAAGAAAGGCACGGTTGAACTGGCTAAGGACTTGAAGTATGAATAAGCTGGCTTTAGAAAAAGAGAACAATAATATCAACATTTTTTTTCTGAACGAGAATAACCTTCAAACACGACTCATAGAGAAAGAGCTCGCAAAAACACCCAATTGTTTAATCAAGAAACAAACCGATAACGATCTTGATTCTCCCTATTCGTCAGGAGGAACTTGCATTGTATTAATGAACTACCATTCAACAAAAGGTAGCTTATACACCGACTTAACTTCAACAGGTACTTTTGATTTTAAATTAGTGGTTTACGATGTCCCTCTTGGCTATCCATACAGCAAATCAGCACAATGGTGTAACCTAAGTGGCATCATGTATGAAGATGCTCCGATAGATCACCTAACTCGTTGCATTAATACCGTTGCAAAAGGGGATTTGTGGCTACCTCGCCCTCTCATCGCAAGCATGCTCGAACATCTTAAAACTTTGCCACCATCACCAATGAAAGATATAGATAACCTTACAAGAAGGGAGCAGCAGATACTCGATAGGCTGGTCTGCGGGCAATCCAATATACAAATTGCCAATGAACTTTTTGTCGCAGAAAGTACCGTGAAAACACACATATATAAACTGTATAAAAAAATAAATGTAAGTTGTAGAAAAGAAGCAATAAGATTATTTAGGCAATGCGAGACTACGACTATTAGTTAATAACTAATAACTAATAACTAATAACTAATAACTAATAACTAATAACTAATAACTAATAACCCGGTAAACTTTATGACCAATATTAAATATACAATAGTTTATTAAAAATAAAAAAGGCACCTAACTAAATAATTAGGTGCCTTTTACAAAAACCAARTTCTTTATACAAATTCTTCGCTACCAATATTATCTTTAGCCCAAAGCAAAGCTTGTAATCGATTACTTACATTGATCTTCTTGAATACATTATGAAGATGTGTCTTTACTGTATTTTCACTAACAAATAATTGCTGCGCGATATCATTATTAGAAGCTCCTTCACCAAGTAGCTTAATAATTTGCTGCTCTCTTTTTGTTAATAACGCAAACTGGTCACTTGTTGTGACAGGTTGTCTGTTTCTATAAAAGCGAATGTACTCTTGTGCCAACTGTCGACTGAACCAAAATTCCCCATCAAGCACTTGCTTCATTCCTTGAACAAGCATATCTAAAGAGTCATCACTGTAGAAAACTCCCACAAGATTTTTCCACTTAAGGAAGCTGACATAATCAGACTCTGGTGGACAATTAATAAGAACTTCATCGACACAAGGAAATCTTTGATCCCGCAATGCGAAATACGTAGCTTTGTCTTCTTCCGTTAAGCTTGAGAAATCAATGAGAACCAATGAAGTCATGATCTGATCTTCAAAGCGATATTGATTAATCAATTGCTGGTAAGTGAGTTGGTTGATAGGTAGCGCTAGAATATTTTCTATCGACTCTTTTAGTAGGGTGGATTGCAAAGTGTTATGTGCAACAAAAGTTATGCTTCTTGTTATATCGTTATTATGCATGTGAACCTCTTAACGTAACGTTGTCAGTAAACAATCTAGTCAACCTTAGCGCTAGGTCAATAGAGTAAAAACCTTACACCATCTCCTATCCTACTGAATTATCATGGTTTACCAGTAGTTTCATATGCTTAAAATAGATTCTCACTTTTAAGATACAACAAGGGTTTATTTCTGATTTTATAAAAAACAAAAAAGGCGCTATCAAAGCGCCTTTTTATTCACATCCTACTCCATTAATGAATAGGAGTGTTGTTCGTTTTATTGAACTGACCGAAGTGCTGTTCTAAAACTTCAGGAGTAAGTTTACCTTCTGCTTCTAAACGCTTTAGTTCTGCCACTACCGCTTTTTGCTCTTCAATTGATGGGAGCTTTACCTCAGGCTCGTCACCCATCTCTTGAGACATCACTTCTAGTTCTTTTTCAAAATCGCTCATGAATCTTACCTAATACTAAAAAGTTAAAACTAAATATTGAAACTAAGCTGATTTTACTCATTTAAGCCAGGTGATGCTAGAGCTTAAATGTCCCTACCATCTTATCTAAACGCCCAGACAATAAGCGTAGCTCTTGGCTCGCATCCGCCAGTTGTTCAGCAGTACCAGTGGTAACTTCATTGATAGCGTTAATTTCTTCAATGTTTTGGTTGATGGTATGCACAACCGTTGACTGCTCTTCTGTTGCTGTCGCCACTTGAGTATTACGGTCTGTAATATCAGTAATTCTATCTGAAATACCACCTAAAACGCCCACCGCTTCATCAGATGCAGACACGCCTTCAAGCGTCACTACTTTACCTGCATTCATCGCTGTAACTGCATCTTTTGCATCACTCTGCAGTTGATTAATCATCTTCTGAATTTCTTCAGTCGAATCTGCAGTTCTACTCGCAAGGTTACGAACTTCATCCGCTACCACAGCAAAGCCACGACCTTGCTCACCAGCACGTGCCGCTTCAATGGCAGCATTTAAGGCAAGCAGGTTAGTTTGGTCTGAAATATCACGGATAACACCCAGGATCGAGCCAATGTCTTGTGTAGTAGAAGCAAGCTGCTCAACGACTTGACCTGTATTTTCAATATCTTGAGCTAAACGGCTGATCGCGTCTTTCGCTTTGTTCACAACATTACGGCCAACTTCAGTATTGTCTGCTGCTTGAGTAGCCGTTTCAGCTGCCGTTGCTGCGTTAGATGCAATTTCACTGATAGTCATACCCATTTGGTTGATAGCAGCCACGACTTGCAACGTTTGATCTCGTTGCTCTTGGCTGTTGTCATGAGTGGTATGCGCTTTATTCGATACACTTTCTGCGGCAACTTGAAGTGCTTGGCTTGTCGAAGAAACTTCTTTCATGGATTCATGGATCTTTTCAATAAAGCCATTAAAACCATTCGAAAGTTGAGCAATTTCATCATTGCCTTTCACTTCAATACGCTGTGATAAATCACCATCGCCTGCGCCTAAATCACAAAAGCGTTTAGATAGCAGTTTAATTGGATTAGTAATGCTGTTCGCTAACACGATTCCCATAAGAATAAAGATTAGCGCTACAACGATAGTGGTAATCAGCATTTTCTGAGCGGTTGCATCTAAATCAGCAAACACTTCTTGAGTTGGTACAACACCAATAACAAACCAATCCATTGATGAAACGTACAAGCTTGCGACAAACACTTCTTTGCCTTGGTACTCAGTAGTAATCAAGTTAAAGTCATTTTTATCCAATAACTGGCTAGCTTGAGAGCCATACAGTTGAGAAAGTGATGACTTAGCTTTACCTTGCTCACGGTGAATTTGCACATCACCTTTACTGTCTGTTAAGAAAACAAAACCTGTCGATTCAATCTGGAAACCATTCAATAGGCTCACCATGTCGTCCATAGATTTTGACAGACCAGACATAGTGCTGCCAGATACTTGCTGGAAGTTAGCAAACATCTTCACTTCGCCGGTTGATTCTTGGAACATACTCACCATGGTTCTTTGACCAGACTGAGTAAAGCCGAAGAACCAACCATCTTGTTGTTGGTTTAGCTGGCGTAAAAATCCATTTTGATTCCAGTAATAAGATGTTTGACGGTTAGCAACCGATGCATCATTCAATTGATACTGGTTACGTACATTGTTTAACTGTTTCACCAGCTTCGCTTCAACACTTGGATCACGATCCGTTGAAGAAACGGCGTCGATGATAAATTCGTTTGAAGCAACTTGCTCAGCGGCTAAAAGTAACTGCGACACTTCGCGATCCACTTCTGCATTAATTTGCTCAAGCATACTTGGCAGTTGAATATCAATTAAACGGTGGCTAAGCACTTCTCGCGCTTGACGCTGTGCCATCACACCAACAATCACGGTAGATGCAAGAACAGCAAATGTGATCCCTGCAACAACTTTTTGCTTAATACTCATGGAATTAAATTTGAACATCAGATTGCCCCTATTGGCATAATTTTGTAACGTTTTGTTATCGGCTGAATAGTAGAACCCTTTAGATTTTTAGTCTCTATTTTTATATAGAAAACTCAAAATTATTGACCAAAGGCATGGCTATCCTATTTTTGCTTCACAAATAATGATGATGAGCCAAACATCTATTTAACACTCTACCGCTATTTAGAAAATCAAAAACATCCCCATATCTCTAGGACGAACCTAAAGAATAGAAATTGTGCGCTTGTATGTTGAAAGTTAAGGGAACTTTTCTTACTTTTTCAAACCCAAGTACCAATCTAAGACTTAAATACAAATATCAAGAGAGCACTTCATGCATTCACACGCTTTCAATGCCCTAAAAGACTATTTAGAATCTCAAATCATAGGTCAACAAGACCTGGTAAAACAGTTGATGATCGCATTACTGGCTGATGGTCACATTCTTGTTGAAGGTCCTCCAGGGCTAGCAAAAACTCGCGCAGTAAAATCACTAGCAGATTGCGTAGAAGGCGATTTTCACCGCGTTCAATTCACCCCAGATCTTTTACCAGCAGATTTAACCGGTACTGATATTTTCAGACCTGAGACCGGCGAGTTTACTTTCCAATCAGGACCGATTTTCAATTCGTTAATCCTTGCAGATGAAATCAACCGCGCGCCAGCAAAAGTTCAAGCTGCAATGTTAGAAGCAATGGCTGAAAAACAGGTAACAGCGGGAAGAAATACCTATAAGCTTCCTGAGCTATTTTTAGTCATGGCGACGCAAAACCCAATCGAGCAAGAAGGAACCTACCCGCTCCCTGAAGCACAGCTCGACCGTTTTTTACTTCACCTAGAAGTAAACTACCCAGATATGGAAAGTGAATTAGACATTCTCCGCCTCAATCGAGGGGAAGCAAAAGGCAGCACTGCCGCTCAACCTGTAGAAATCAGCCAAGAGACCATATTCCAAGCGAGACAAGAAGTACTCAATGTCCACATGGCGGATACCATTGAGCAATACATCGTGAGACTGGTTATGGCTACTCGTCAGCCTAGCCAATACAGCGAACAGCTGGATCAATGGCTTGATATGGGTGTCAGCCCGAGAGCCACGATCGCACTAGATCGCTGTGCACGAGCTCATGCTTGGTTAGCCGGCCGAGATTTTGTCACACCTGAAGACGTAAAAACGATGGCATTTCCAGTGCTAAGACATCGCTTACTTCGTAGTTATCACGCACAAGCAGAAGGCATCACTTCAAATCAAGTTATCGCGCACCTTATTGGTTTAGTGGGTAGCGCGTAGGCAACGGTAGTAACTGATAAGGTTAATTGCATGATAAATCCATTGCCAAAGCAAACTTTGAACAAACGAGAAAAATCACTAGGAGCTAAGCAGCCTAGTACTTTGCCTAAAGGCAGTAATGGCGTGACGTTGAGTTTAGATGAGTTGCTCCAGTATAAGTCTCAATCTGTACGCTGGTTACCGCCGGCCAAAAGCCTGTGGTCGCAACTTAATGGTCAGCATGAAAGTACGAAACGAGGAAGAGGCATGGACTTCGCTGAAGTTCGGCAATACCAAGCTGGGGATGATATTCGCAGTATTGATTGGCGAGTCACAGCAAGAACAGGTAAACCACACACTAAGCTTTTTTCAGAAGAGCGAGAGCAGCCAACGGTTCTTTACATCGACCTAAGTAACAGCATGCTTTTTGGCTCAACCTTGTTATTAAAATCCGTCCAGTTAGCACATTTTGTTAGCCAAATTTGTTGGGTGACAGTCGCGCAAAAAGACCGGATTGGCGCTGTAATTGATACGGGGTTCGAACTCATCGAAATTAAACCCAGCGCAAGCCATCATGCACCATTAAGAATTTTGCAAAAAATCATTGAGATTAACAATAAGGCAATAGCTGATTCTGCGGCAGCCGATTCTTCGAGAGCGGATTCTGACAAGCTTACCCGTCAAATGCCGCACTCTTTTGATGTGGCATTAAAGTCGCTCCATCAACTCTGCCCAAAAGGTAGTGACATTATTTTCCTTAGCGATTTCATTCGTTATGAAGAAAGTAACCGCTCACTATTAAGCCAAATACGAACTCATAATCGACTTCGATTTGTGCATTTCTATGACCCACTTGAACTTGGGGATACCCCTTACAAAGGTTATCAACAAATAACAAATGGAATACGAACTCAGTGGCTAAACTTTTCTTCAAATAAAGAAAAGCAGCAGTTGAACCACGCCTTTAAGCAAAAGCAACATGAACTGAAAGCGTTAAGTTTATCGCTTGCGATCCCATACAGTTCATTGTCATGCGCTCGCCCTCTTCTTGAGCAATTATCTGGAACTTATTCATGACAGAAGCAACTCAAACACCCACTTTAGATCTTAGCCCACTCCTTTTACCTGAAGCCCCTAATTGGTGGCCGATACAGTGGGGATGGTGGAGCTTAGCTGCCGCGATTATTTTCAGCATCGCAATAACCATCTTTATCATCCGTCGCAATAAGAAAAAACAAGCCTCTAAACGTGCAGCGTTACGGTTATTTTCGCTATCTAGCCAAACGCTTACACCATCATCAGCTTTAGAATTGTTACGACAAGCCGCGCTTAGCTATTATCCAAGAGAAACCATTGCACCGTTATCAGGTAATGATTGGTACGCCTTTCTTGATGAACAGTTGAATCAGCCATTATTCGGTCCTAAACAAGCCTTGTGGCAACAAGCTCTCTACCAGAACAAACAAAACGATTCCGATGAACAGCTTGTTCAAGATTGTCAGCTATGGATTCAAAAAGCATTACCGCCAAAGAGAGGTCGCCGTGGCTAGCTTTTCATTCTTTGACATAAGTCGTTTATGGAGCAACGGCTTATCAAATCTGGAGTTTGTATGGTGGTGGGTATTATTGCTTGCGCCACTGCCATGGCTGATCTACAAGTTCGCGCCGAAAGCGCAACCCACCGCCGCTGTGAGGCTTCCATATCTTCCGGAAGAAGCGGGGAACAAAGTGCCTCAATCTTTGTTCCCTAAATTTCTTTCTTTATGTATTTGGCTATTGATTGTTATCGCTGCCGCTCGTCCAGTCTGGTATGGCGACCCTGTTGAGGTTCAGCCAAAACACAGAGACTTGATGCTTGTGGTGGATCTTTCCTATTCAATGAGCAAAGAAGACATGCAATTGAACGGCGAATATATTGACCGCTTGTCTGCAGTAAAGCAGGTTCTGACAGACTTTATTGATAAACGTAAAGGCGACCGCGTTGGGCTAGTCTTATTTGCTGATCATGCTTACTTACAAACACCGTTAACCCTCGACAGAAACACGTTAACACAGCAACTTAACCAAGCGGTTTTACGACTTATTGGTAACAACACAGCCATCGGTGACGGAATTGGGCTTGCAACTAAAACCTTCATTGATAGTGATGCTCCTCAACGAGTGATGATTTTACTGAGTGATGGTGGCAATACTGCTGGAGTACTTGACCCCATTGAAGCCGCTGATATTGCTAAGAAATTCGACTCAACGATTTATACCGTTGGCGTAGGCGCTGGTGAAATGGTAGTGAAAGAGTTTTTTATGACTCGTAAAGTCAATACCGCTCAGGATTTAGATGAAGCAACGCTTATCGATATTGCAGACCGGACTGGTGGGCAATACTTTCGAGCTCGTGACAGTAAAGAGCTCGCCACCATTTATGACACCATCAATAGTTTAGAACCCGTATCAAGTGCGACAAAGACATGGAGACCTCAGCAAGAGTGGTTTGGTTTCCCGCTAGCGTTCGCCCTATTACTTTCATGCCTACTTATCGCGGTAAGGAGATCAAATGTCTAATTTTGAATTTCTCTATCCCTTATGGTTAATCGCTTTAGCTGTGATTCCATTAGTGTTTTTCTTAGGTAATCGAACCCAAGAACGACCATTGATCGCACCGCATATTGCTCAACATTTATCACATAACCACAGTAAGCCGTCACAAAACAAACGTAAGTATTTTGTGGTGTGGTGGGCAATTTCGGTTATTGCACTCGCAGGTCCTAGCTTTCAAGAAGTAGAACGTCCAAGTTTTGAAAAGACACCCGCTAGGGTTCTGGTAATGGATATGTCTATGTCCATGTATGCCACTGACATAAAACCAAATCGATTAACACAAGCTCGCTATAAAGCACTTGATCTGTTGCCGAAATGGTCAGAAGGTTTAACAGGGTTAGTCGCTTATGCTGGCGATGCGTATACCATTAGCCCTCTCACTTCCGATGTAAATACCATTGTTAATCAGATCCCTAATCTGTCTCCAGATATCATGCCATTTCAAGGTGGTAATGCAGCTTCTGCTATCAACCTATCTATCGAAATGATGCACAACGCCAAAATCTACCAAGGCGATATTGTTCTCATTAGTGATGATATTGATGACCAAGAAAGAAAACAGATTGAATCCCAACTCAAAGGCACGGCATGGCGCTTATCAATACTGGCCGTCGGGACACAAGATGGAGCACCCATTAGCCTAGCGGATGGTTCAATGCTACGAAACAATTCAGGTTCAACGGTAATAGCCAAAACCAACATCGAAAATATGCAAGCTCTTACTCGATTAACCAATGGGACGTTTGCGCCTGTGCAACATGACAGTTCTGATGTGGAACACCTAGCTTTAAGTACCACAACAAACACCCAACTGACTGACGTAAAACAAGGAACACAAGCCCTTAGTACAAGAGTCAATAATGGCTTTTGGCTTCTACCGTTCATTCTGCTACCGGTACTCACTTTATTTAGACAAGGCGCTATTTGGATATTGGTGATTGTGGCTGCTCCTTTATTACAACCAACACCAGCATACGCTAGCCCTTGGAAAACAGATGATCAGGTGGCTTACCAAGCCTTCCAACAAGGTGATTTTGAAGCCGCAGCTTCAGATTTTACTTCTAAAGAATGGAAAGGCGCGGCTCAATATCAAGCCGGTAACTATGAAGGTGCAATTGAGTCCTTAACAGACATTCAGAGTGAAGATGCTCGCTATAACCTCGCGAACGCTTATGCACAACAAGGAAACTTTGAAGAAGCCATAAAAGGCTACGAGAGTGTCCTTGAGAAAAACCCAAACCACCGTTATGCACAGAATAACCTGAACATCGTCAAGCAACAGCAACAGCAACAGCAACAGCAACAGCAAGGCGAGCCTCAAGATGGTGATTCTCAAGATCAATCAGAAAATCAGCAGTCTTCCGATCCTTCCTCCAATAATAATGAAAAAGGCTCAGAACAAAGCAACCAGCAAAATTCTGGAGATCCACAGGCTAATCCTCAACAGCAGTCGAGCTCTCAACAGCAGCAACAAGGCAGTCAGAGTCAGAATGAGGATGAATCGAAGCAGAAAAATTCTGAAGAAAGCTCAAGCCAAAAAAGCGAAGATGAATCCAATAAGGGTAAAGATAGTGACTCGACTACAGAACAAGCTCAAAAGGATGAATCCGACTCAGCACGATCTCAAACAGCTCAAGCAGCTGATGATTCAAAAGCTGTTGACCCTGACATTAGAAAACTTGAGCAAGTTGAAAGTGCCAGAGATCCAAGCCAATTGCTAAGAGCTCAGATGATTTTACAAGCGCAACAAAAAGACGCGCCTACTAACCAAGATAAAAAGTGGTGATCATGCCAATTTCTAAACATCTATTTTTGACCTTTTTCCTAGGGCTCTTAAGCCTAGGTTTGTCGATAAACTCCGCACACGCAGCCACTACCGCTTCTGCAAGCGTGACTCAGAATAAAGTAACCAAAGATGAAGTTTTTGTACTAAAAGTTTCTGTGAATGAAAAAGTCTCTTCTGATGCTTTAACACTCGATGCGTTAACCAATGATTTTTATATTGGGAGACCGAGTTTCGGTTCATCGATGAACATCATTAACGGAACTCGAACGGTACAAAGTGAATGGACCGTTACCCTAGCGCCACTAAGAGCTGGTTCATTAACCATTCCGAGCTTCAATATTGAAGGTGCGAAAACACGCCCTATTCCGATCAAAGTGTCCATCAACAAGTTAGCTCCAACACAAAGCGATATGGCTGAGTTTGAGCTAGAACTGAATACAACACAGCTTTACCCGAGTGAGAATGGGCAGCTTGACGTAACTTTGGTTATCAAGGCCGATCCTCGAAGGCTACAAAACCCTCAAATAGCACCGCCTAGCTCTATACTTTCAAAAAACATGACAGGCTCGAATAGCTCGGTTAATTCAAATAACATCACAAAAACCAAAGGACTAGAAGTCACGCCAATTGGTGACTCAAATCAATACCAAGATGTGCGTAACGGAGTTGAAGTAACAATAGTTCAGCAATCATTCTCATTGTCTTCGTCAACACCAGGGGACTACACGTTAATTGGACCAAAGCTAACAGGTTCCGTGGTTTATTCAGATAATCGTTCAAGTAAAACTCGACTATTCCAACTTGATACACCGGTTAAGACATTTGCGATAAAAGTCCTTCCGATACCAAGCAATTACAAAGGTAGTTGGCTCCCAACGCAGCAACTGACACTGAACCAAGCTTGGGAAGACAGCACCGGATCAGAAATCCCTGAAGGCAGCCATATTGAACTAAACGTGGGCGATTCATTAACTCGAACTATCACCATGTCAGCAAAGGGGATCGCACAACACCAACTGCCGAACCTTTCACTAATGAACCCTGAAACTGTTCGTGTATATGATGAGAAGCCAAAATTTGGTCAAACCGAATCTGGTGATGCCATTGTCGTTTTCCAACAAGTGCTTATACCTAAAAAATCTGGGTCTTTCACGTTACCGGCGGTTACACAAACTTGGTTTAATACCACGACTAAAACGCAAGGAACCAGCTCACTTGAGGGCTTAACGTTTACTGCAATTGCTAATGCATCCGAGACTGCAGCAATAGAACCTAAGCAACAAATCCAACCAAGCACGAGCGAAGCTGTAACAGTAACCGACGCAGGAATATGGCCATATATCTCATTGATGTTCGCACTTCTTTGGGTAGGAAGCAGCGCCATTGCATTCCATTTCTGGAAAAAGAAACCAAACAGCCAGACAGATACGAAGAGACAGATAAAGGGAAGTACAGACAGCACACAGAAAGCTCTGATTCACGCTTTAGAAAAAAGAGATGGTTTACAGGTAGAAGCTGCATTTGAAGAGTGGCGTAATAATCACAAGAATGTTGCCCCAAGTGATTTAAGTGCTATTCAAAAGGAAATTAAGTCATTCACAAGTGAGCTTTACAGTAAAAAGGCAGTATCCAAGGCAACATGGACACCAACTGCTGCAATAAAATTGATTAGCAAACAGAAAGCATCGAAAAGTACGGCTGAAGAATCGGTTCTGGCAAAATTATAGTTATCTATTAACCGATAATTTACACGAAAACTGGCACTTAACAGTAAGGTCGGTAGTTAGAAGTAAGACTGATGCTGTAACAAAAAAGCCTAGCGATTAATCAAAAGGATTCTCTCGCTAGGCTTTTATTATATTTTTATATGATGTCTAAAGATTAACGGTTCTCTGAATGAGATTCTACTCCACCGTAACTTTCATTGTGTTTGCTGATACGCTTTGATTCCTTCCTGCATCTTTCGCCTGATATAAGGCTTTATCTGCTTTTCTATATAAACCATCAAAGTCTAAATCATTATACTGAGCCTTAACCGACGCATACCCTACTGAAGCGGTGAGCACTTTACTGGTGCTACTATCTTGATGAGGGATTTTGGCATTTTCAATGCATTGACGGATACCTTCAGCCCGTAGCTTTGTCTCTTTGTCGCTTGTTCCAACAAGTAACAACATAAATTCTTCACCGCCGACTCTACAGAAGGTTTCTCCTTCGTGATAAGTATGCTTTCTAAGAATGTTACCCACCGTTTTTAACGCAACATCCCCTTCAGTGTGCCCATATACATTGTTGTACAAACCAAAGTGATCTAAATCGACAAGAATAAGACCAAAAGTAATCGTGGATGATTGCTGAGTACCGCCTAATTCATCCAACACTTGTGCGAGTTTTCGTCTATTACCCAGACGAGTAAGCGGGTCCATTTTTGAAATAACATCAAGCTGCTCATTCGCCATTTCAAGCTGTAAAGTACGCTTCTTTACCTCTTGCTCCAATGTTTCATTAAGCTTTCTCAGTTCTTCTTGCGCTTGTGTTCTTTGCAGAACTTCGGCCAAACTTGAAGCAAATATACGGATAACTTCCCGTAATTGAGAAGTTAATGGGCTTCGTGTCAGCAAATTATCCGCTGCAATAAATGCGATAGGTTCTTGCGTATTATTGGTGAGCATAGTCATAGATGTCCAACCGAACCCAACAATATTGCAGTCATGGTAGATAGGAACTGATTCTTCAAATGCCACTTGGTTTGGCGTTGAGCGTGCGGCTGTCACTATCTCTCTATTCGTTGTTTCAGAACGATAATAAGATTCATCAACTATGTTTCCTTGAATATTGGTACCCCATGTACCCTGCATATAGGTACAGTCTTTATTCGTTAAAAACACAGCTAGTCGGTCAATGCCAAGATGCTGAATAGCAAAACTAACCGCTGACTTACAAACGTCGCTCACGCTATCACAACGAGACAACTCAACCATACTTGAGTGGAGCATCCGAATATTTTGCTCTTGTCTTTTGCGAATATAAATCTGTGAAAGAAGAGAACCAAACGACTTAAGCATTTGCTTTTGATAACCTGTTATCGGGCTCCGTTGAATGTAATTATCCATCGCAATCCAACCAATGGCTTTATCACCTTCACGTAAAATGAGCATACCATTCCACCCCTGACCCACGACTTTTCCCGCGGTATAAAGTGGAGCTTCTTCAATGACAACTAAGTTTCTTTTACCATCAGATAACGCTTCTATGTATTCTTCTTCAAGCTGGTGAATATCATATTGAGTATGATGTTCACTATTGGTTTTTCCGTCTTCATCTGTGCCGTAAGTACCGCTAAAACAGCGCTTCTTCATGTCTAGAAGCATAAATACGGCTCGATCAAAGCCTAGCCGATCCCTTACCGCTTCTACCGCCGCTTTATATAAAGCATCTAATGATTCTGGATTAGATAACTCAAGAGCCACTTCATGCACAAGCTTCATATTCTCGACAAACAACTCTCGAAGCTTGATTTCATCTAGGTATAAAGCTTCTCGTGTATCGCGATTTTTAATTTCAATAGCCGCATTTTTCTCAGCTCGGATGCATTGCCAACGAAAAGCCGTAAGCTGGAGCACATCAAGATGCCCTGCAAACGCTTGGCTAATTTTTCTAGGATCACAATTTTGAATAACAAGATAAGTTTGAGAGGCTGGAGCGTTATCCAACATCATAATGAATGACTCGCCGCCTAGCTTTTCTACATGCTCCCATTGGCAGGTATTAATTGCCATTGGTAATACGCCGTCTGCAGTATCGAACTGCGAAACCCACTGCCAAAACGTATTGGGATAAACATCAAGAGAGCTGACTACACCAGAAGAAAAAAGTGGGGATTGATTTGTTGAACTTGAGGGATTAGTGAAGATACCCACTCCCTTAGGGCATAGAATTTGAGCAAGATAACCAAATAGGCACTCAGCAAGCAAACGATGATCTCGTATAGCTGACATTTGTTTGGTAAAGGCTTTTACTGGCACAAGTTCTATCCATCTGGTTATTCAAGTATTGCAAAAATACCCATGGGTTAATATGCAATCAATACAACTAAAAAGCAGATGTTAACTTGCTCGCAATTCCTTTATTTACATTGTCACAAGCTAGATAAGGACTACAAAAATGGGATTTCTTTTCCATTTTCTTACTAATGAAACTTCGATTAAATCAAGGTCTAAATCACGCATAATTAGGCAGTGCTAATACAAAAATGACGAATCAAAACTATCAAAGAGACATGGCAATAAAAAACAAAAAAGCCCCACTACTATAGTAGTGAGGCAAACTTTCCATCGCTTATAATTATAGTGATATGCCTGTAAATTAAGCGCGGCGAGATCTACGATTAAAATTAACCAAAATCACCGTTTACGTAACCCTGTGTACGATCGTCTTTAGGGTTACTGAAAATAACTTGAGTATCGTTGTGTTCAACCAATTCACCCATCAAGAAGAAAGCCGTGCGGTCTGAAATACGTCGAGCTTGCTGCATTGAGTGAGTCACGATAACGATGGTGTAGTTCTTCTTAAGATCTTCCATCAACTCTTCAATTTTATGAGTCGCAATCGGGTCAAGTGCTGATGTCGGCTCATCCATTAGAATAACGTCTGGTTCCATTGCAATGGTACGAGCAATACATAAACGCTGCTGCTGACCACCAGACAAACCAAAGGCATGAGACTTAAGACGGTCTTTCACTTCATCCCAAAGCGCAGCACCACGAAGAGAGCTTTCCACCACTTGGTCGATATGCTTTTTGTCTTTAATACCTTGAGCTCGTAGACCATAAGCCACGTTCTCATAAATGCTCATCGGGAATGGGTTTGGCTTTTGAAATACCATACCGACTCGAATACGTAAGTCAGAAACATCAATATTTCCATAGATGTCAGTGCCATCCATTTCTAATAAACCTGTAATTTTCACACCTTCAATCAAATCATTCATGCGGTTAAGGCAGCGCAAAAGTGTTGATTTACCGCAACCAGAAGGTCCGATTAACGCCGTCACTTGGCGAGTTGGGATTGGCAAGTTAATCGATTTAAGTGCTTGGTTGTCACCGTAAAACAGGTCTAAGTTTTCAATATCAAATTTGTTCATAATCGTAATCTCTAAATTCTTAAATTCGTTTCTAATTCAATGCTTTTACACTTGGCTCACAGGAGCTTAATACGTTGCTGTGTTGAAGCGGCTTGCGATTAATTTGGTGACCATGTTGATCAACAGAACAAGCACAATTAGGACTGTCGCCGTACCGTAAGCTTGGTTCCACTCATCAATAGTGAACAGCTCGGTAGTCAACTTATATAGGTGAACCGTTAGTGTACGCCCTGAATCCAAAACAGATTCTGGAATGCGTGCCACCATACCTGCTGTTAAAAATACAGGTGCTGATTCGCCAATTACACGACCAATACTAAGAATGACCGAAGTTAAGATACCTGGCATTGCACTTGGTAAGATCAAACGCCAGATAGTGTAGATTTTAGGAGCGCCAAGGCCATATGAGCCTTCACGGTAAGTTTGTGGTACTGCCATCAATGCTTCTTCCGTTGTACGGATAATAACTGGAAGAATCAAAATACTCAGAGTTAATGCACCCGAAAGAATCGAGAAACCTAAACCTAAGATTGATACAAAGAATGTCATACCAAATAGACCGAAGATAATCGACGGGATGCCAGCTAAAGATTCAGTACAGAATCGAATAACTTTTACGAGTCGGCTGCCCACTTTTGCATATTCAGTTAGATAAATTGCCGTCATGATACCGAGCGGTGCTGCTACTGATATTGACGCTATCACCATATAAATGGTGGAAATAATCATCGGAAAGATACCTTGTTCAGTACCAGTACGAGTGTAGTCATCAGTAACAAAGTTCCAATCTACGTGCTGTAGACCGTTCGACAAAATGTACCAAATAATCCAAAACAAGAAACCAACCGTCACAGCGGCAGCGCCCCAGATGAAGACTTTTAAAACATTATCTTTGTTTTGGCGAGCTTGTTTTAGCTTTACGCGATCTTGAGTTTTAATAGTTTGCATAGTATTCACCTTCGGCTTACTTAGCTTTTTCACGGTTTAGATAAAGCAGAGCACCATTTAGCATCATGATGAATACAAGAAGTACCACACCTGTTGCGTACAATGCGTTGGCGTGAACGCCACTTGCGTATGACATTTCAATAGCAATGTTCGCCGTTAATGTACGAGCTGAGTCTAAGATCCCTTCAGGCATAGCAGGAGCATTACCCATAACCATTATGATTGCCATGGTTTCTCCAAGCGCTCGACCAATACCGAGAATCACACCCGTCATAATGCCTGAGCGTGCAGCTGGTACTAACAGTTTAAAAATCGTAAAGATTTTAGATGCGCCTAACGCCAATGAACCTTCTTTATAAGCACGAGGAACTGCGCGAATAGACGTTTCAGAAACCGTGATAACCGTTGGCAAAATCATAATTCCGAGAACGATGATACCCGCCAGAATCGTATTTCCTGCAGGTACTTGGAAAACATTCTGAATAAGAGGAACGATGATAACCAAGCCGAAGAAGCCATAAACCACCGATGGGATACCTGCTAATAATTCAACAGCAGGTCTAATAATGTCAGCCAAACGCTTTGGGGCAATCTCAGCAATAAAAATGGCGGTTAAAACACCAACGGGAACGCCAACAACCACAGCTCCAAGGGTTGAAACAATGGAAGCAACAATCATGGTTGCAACACCGAATAAGGCCGGTGGTAACCAATCTGTTCCTAAAACAATGCCAGAGACACCTGCTTCTTGGAATGCAGGGATACTCTCTGCAACGATAAAATAAGCGATTACTGCCAGTGATACGATGCCGATTACAGCACTCGTTAAGAATAAGCCGTGAAAGATACGTTCTTTCCAATCGATACGCTTTTTGGTACGTAGACTTGGCTTATTTACTTGAGTTGCTTCAGTATTCATAAGCTTTTCACTATTTGCGATGGTCATATACTAAATCTCATACTTTGCTCTTAGGTTGAGACAAAGTTGAAAGAAAAGGCTCAGCCCAAATGTAGGCTGAGCAATGTTTAAATTCTTTAAGCTAAGTAAATGATTAGTTTACTGTGATGTAGCCTTTCTTACCTGCGATAGCCTGTGCTTCATCTGTAACCATCCAATCTAGGAATTGTTGAGTTTCAGTTGATGGAGCACCAGCTTTGTAAAGCACTAGGAATGGACGAGCAACTTTGTAAGAACCGTTCTTAACGTTTTCTACGTTTGCAGCAGCGCCATCGATAGTTAGAGCTTGAACAGTATTATCAACTGTACCAAGAGAGATAAAGCCGATAGCGTATGGGTTGCTTGCTACCGATACTTTTAGTGCGCCGTTACCGTTAGCAACTTGAGCACGTTGAGAGATTGCAGATACTTTCTTATCGCCAATCTTTTTCTTAAGTTTCATGATGTCTTCAAATGCGCCACGTGTACCAGATGCCGTATCACGAGTGATTGCAACGATTGGCTTGTCAGCGCCGCCAACATCTTTCCAGTTAGTGATGTCGCCTTTGTAGATTGAAGTAATTTGCTCAGCTGATAGAGCAGAAACTTCATTATTTGGGTTTACAACAACTGCAATACCGTCACGAGCAATAACCAACTCTTTCAGGTCAGAAGATCTTTCAGCCGCTTTTAAGTCACGAGAAGAAATACCAAGGTCAGCACTTCCATTTTTTGCTGCTTTGATGCCTGCAGAAGAACCCGGAGCTTGAATCTCGATGAATACTGGTTCACCTTTATTCATGTAAGTTTCTGCAAAAACTTCAACCAGTGGAGAAGCACTGTTAGAGCCAACTACAGAGATAGTTTCTTTAGCTGAAGCTGTATTCACTGTTAGAGCGCCTAGTAGTGCGATTGCACCGATAACTGTCTTTTTCATCACAAATTTCCTTTAGTGGCGTTATTGCCGTTATATTGTGTTTCGCTTGAACGATGCTCACTTTAAGATTCTAATGTGACAGTTGTGTTTCACTTAATTGAAGCCTATATGACAATGCGTAATAAAACCGAAATTAACAATTTCCCTTTAATTTCCCCCTATATAGCTATATCGAATCTCTGCTTTTTTTCTGATCATTCCCCATTAACACACTTTCCTTTGCAGCTCATGATTATTTTTTAGACGTAAATCTAGAGTTCGTAATTAGTACTCTTTAGCTTGCTCAATTTTCCGTATGCCAAACCGTTATATGACTCTGAAAGTTCTAATTGATAACAAAATGTAATGCTTTATTGATTGATTTATCAAACTGAAGGGATAGAATCTACGCTGAAAATAAAATAATAAGAACGATTCTCATTAAGAGACTATTTTAATTAACCATCAAAGCGTAAAGAGGGTTTTAACATGCGCCAACTATTGAGTGGCTTATCCATTAAAGTACAGATATTAATCCCTGTACTTTTCTCCATTGTTCTTCTGCTTGGAGGGATAACCATTGGAGGCGAAAAGCTTGAAAATGCTTTTCAAGATGTCTCTATTGCCACTGACCAGCTGATCTTACACAAAGAAGAATTAAGCGAAATTGTAGACAATAGTTATGGTATGCGTATCAAAGCTATTTATAGTCTCTTCAACCCAGAAGATATAAAGACTCTTATCGATACCCTTAACCAAAAAAGGAACGCTAATTCACGTTTACTTGATTCACTTGATACCGTTCCAGGCATGCAAGAAGAAGTAAGAGAAATGCGTAAAGCGATGGGGCATTATGTCGATTTCTCACGTCAAACCATGCTCCCTCTTTTGAAAATAAAACATGGCGAAAGTTACCTTTCTGATGACTTTGAGATCAAATACCAGAATGCTTCTGCACAATATCGTGATGCTGGAAACAACATGGTAAAAGCAATTAATGCCCTATCAAAAGAACTCAACCGCATTGCCATTGAAAGTGTCGAAGTTAATGGAGAAAAGCACAGTTCAACACTGAATACAGCCATCATAGCCCTACTATTCATCCTTTCAGTTGCTCTTTTAAGCAGTTGGCTATTAGCTGGTATTATTGTTAAACCAATTAAAGATCTTCAAGTGACAATGCGTGAAGTCGCAAAAGGAAATTTACTGGTTAAAGCAGAAGAACAAGGTAAAAATGAAATTTCGTTTTTAGCTCAAGATGTGAACAAAACAGTTAGCCAATTAAGAGAAACCGTTGAATCATTAATGCGAATTAGTACTGACGTTGCCTCAGCTTCTACTGAGCTTGCCGCAGTGATGACACAATCGAGTGTCAATTCCGACCAAGAAAAGCAAGAAGTTGAGCAAGTAGCTTCTGCGGTCAATCAGCTAGAAAGTACAGCATCACATGTAAATGAAAATGCCGTTCTTGCGGACTCAGCCTCTAAACAAGCAGACAAAATGGCTTCTCATAGCATGACGTTGTTTGAAGAAAGTCACCAAGCGAATGAAAAAATGGCAACGCAGTTAGGTGACGCGGCTCGGGTTGTTGGTACGTTGAAAGAGCAGTCAGAGCAAATCGGTAAAGTGATTGAAGTAATACAAAGCATCTCTGAGCAAACTAACTTACTTGCACTTAATGCAGCTATTGAAGCGGCGCGTGCTGGTGAAAGTGGGCGCGGCTTTGCAGTAGTAGCCGATGAAGTTCGTATGTTGGCGGCTAGAACCCAAGATTCAACGAAAGAGATTCAAGCGATTATTGAAGGGCTTCAAACTCAATCGGGCAATGCCAATGAAAGCATGAACAACTCACTGGCAATGTTGCAACAAAACCAAGAATTAGCAAGTGAAGTAAGCACAGCCTTATCAGATATTGCTCACTCTGTTACCGATATGACAGAGATTAATACACAAGTTGCGTCAGCCGCTGAAGAACAAAGCCAAGTAACGGGTGACATCAATCGAAATATTTCAAATATCTACGATTTAGTCAGCCAAAACGTAACGGGCATCACTCAAGCTGCTGCTGCCAGCCATGAGCTATCAGATTTGGCAGAACGTCAGAAGCAACAATTGGATTACTTTAAAGTATAACTTGAAGGCTTTTCTTTAAGGCTACTGCTTTCTAGTGACTCAAGAACTTAAGTAGCATTAAGCTGTAAGTTCTAGTAATAAAATAAAAAGCACTCGTTACAAAACAGCAAGTGCTAGAACAAAAAAAGACCGTGTTGAACACGGTCTTTTTTATTTTCAACTCTGAAGTTACTCAGCAACAAGCAACACACTAAACTTATATTGTGCAGCGTTGTACTGGTAAACCTCAGCGTTGATTGTGTCTAGCGTCATCACACTCTGCCCATTACCAGCAGGGGTAGAACTCCAAACATAAGCTTCTAAGTCACCTGTTTCAAAGTTAAACGTGTCACCGAAAGCTTTTGCGCTAAGTGCTGGTGAGTGGCAAGCCACTTCTTTTAAAGAAATAAGTTCTTTAATGTTTGGCATACGCCATTGTTCAACACCACCAAATTGGTGTAACTGGTGATTACCATTAGTGTCATTGATTGACTCAACCATAGTCAATGCACTCTGCCATAAGAAAGTTTCCCCATCACCGGTACAAGATAGCGATGACTTATCCCACGTCTTACCTAGCTGACAACGCATCCAAGTCAAACCCGTAAGCTGATCAGTAAAAGTACCGTTATCATTCGTGGCATAACGAGTGTTAGATGCCGTTCTTCCTAGGTCTAAGCTACATTCTTGAGCAAAGGCACCTGCCGAAAATAAACTAATTAAAGCGACGGTTAGTATGTTTTTCATTGCTATTTACCTTGTAGTGAAACCAAACGAGCAGGGAATTGGTAAGAATCGTAATTATCTGAAGAATCAACATCGCCAGAGTAAATCTCTAGCGCACTGATATAACCTCTGTCGCCACCAAGAGTACCGATTTCGTTATAGTAGAAGCCGCCATCAACGGTAGATTTAGAGTAAATGTTGTAGATAATTGACTGGTTCCACACTGAGCCAATTTCCGTGTATTCACCACCAATACTTTGATGAGGGAAGTACTTGTACGTTAGACCGTATGCTTGACCATTTGCATGAGTTTCTGTTTCACCAAAATCAAGCAAGTTATAGAATTCGTGGAAAGTAGGTAAACGCCAATCGGATTTGCCACACAGGTTGATTGAGTTGATATGCTCAACATAATCTTGAGTTGTACAAACCGCATCACCTTTAGTCTTACATGTTGCTAAATCAACATCTTGGTCATATGGCGTCACTTTCCCAGGTAGTTCTAGAGCAAATTGACGATCTTTATGCTGCATTGAGTTTTCATCGTCAGTTTTAGATTCCCAAATTAAGCCACTTCGCTCATCAAGAACACAAGACCACTGAGCCGCTTCATCTGCCAGTGTTTGACCATTTTCATCCAACTTAATGAACTTAAACCCATTGCCCGACTGTGCATTTTTCTCCGTTTTATCAAAACCAAATTCAGCATCTTGACCAGGGAAACTATCTGGGCGGTCTGCAACATCCTGGGTATCATTCGTATCGGAGAAGTATAGAGTTGCACCCGTATCATTCAGCTCCGTCGCTGCCTTAATATCGCCAGTAATAACGTTTGAAAATTCCGCTATTTCATCATTCGTTAAGACACCGCCTACGAAATCAGTGGTGGTTTTATCAAACTTATCACTAAGCTGTGCCAACATATAAGCACGGTGTGTTTTATCAAAAACTTTAATCGAAGAAACCACATTTTGCTCTAAGCTCGCCAGCTCAGAGTCAGATAGATGATCTTGAATATCACCGGAAATAGTAATGCCTTTAGCTGCCAGTTGTGCTTTTAGTTTACTGTTCGCATTCTTTACGGTGTAGCCATCTAAAACATACCCAGCAAGCAATGTACTAATACCATTGATTTCATTGCCTGATGTTTTTTGTAGACCTGGAGCTGCGATGTAAGATAATGAAGTTTGCACGCCATCTGCGTTGCTAACGGCTACACCCGTATCCAACTCCACTAATAGCGGTAGTGAAAGCATCGCTTTTTGAGTGCTCGTTAAACTAAATTCACCATTTGCATTTGCCGTAGTGGTTGGTTCACCACTATCACAAGTCAAACTTTCATTTAAGTCAGAACAAACTTTGCTTTCTAGTGCAACATTCTGAGCAGTAATTTTACCTGCAACGGTATAAGTTGGAGCTGAAGTCTCGGAACTGCCCGAACCTCCACAGCCCGCAAGAGCCAAAGACATGGCTAAAATAGTCAATTGTGGTTTCATAGAGTTATCTTCTTGTTGTGTTTTTAAAGAACATTTTGTTTGTAAGGGATGCTTTATTAATTAACGGCTTTGCGTTTTCTAAAAAGTTCATCAGACATAACGAACGTTTTGAATTGAGGGAGCGACCAAGTGCCAGCAGAAACATACAAGCAATAACAAACGGAGAGCTTCCACCGCCCGAGCTACTGCTAGAGGAAGCCTTTGCACCAGCATCACCACAGTCGTATTCCGAAATAGTGCCAACAGCCCAGCGATTTAGCTGCCCTGACTCACCCATAACATAATCACCAATCTCTAAACGCCAAGTACCATTACTCGGTTCATCAGCAAAAGCGTTAAGTACAGCGTCATGTTTAAAGGTAAAGAAGCTATTAAAGCCATTAGAACGGGTGGCTTGATGCTTCAGTAAATCAACACGAGTGCCTCGTGGAGAAATTAATGTCACGGTTAAATCTGCAAGCCTTGGGTGTTCAATATCAAGGTAAACACCAAATTGGTCACCAACCGATTGAACCGCATCATTCAGAGTGAAGTTAAATGTTTTGAAACCTATTATTGATTGGTTAGAAGCACTCAACTTACTGTCTGGTAGAGGGCTGTTCACTTCTTTCAATGAAGCACTCAGATTAGGAAGCCCATAAATGAGGTCTATTTGATGTCGCCAATTCAACTTTTTTAAAGCCGCATCATATTGGTAATCTAACGATGTCGTCATGCCAATTGCTGACCCACAAACTTGACCACTTGGTAAAGCCGTTTCGATAGAAAGCTGGTTGCTAGGCTGACTTGCAAAAGGTTTAGTTAACCCCGCTACTTCAATCTCACCTTCAATGTCCGCTTGCCTTGAGGTTGGATACAAATCGACATTCAATAACTTTTCTGGATGAACATATCGGGAAGCAATTTCAACGCTAAATGGCTCAATAATTAAATTATGAACGGCAAATTTTTCCTTCAATATCTCAGCGTAGCGGCGTTCTGGGTACAGTTCTTGGGCGACAAAAATGGCATTTTCCGCTAGATCATGCATTTTCAATCCGCGTCCTAATCCATACATAGACTCTAGAACTATGCTGTCAAATTCTTGGAAGCCATCTTGCCCGTACAATTCAACAGAGCTTTTTAATGCTTGGAATAAAGGCGTCGACCATAGTTCATCGCCCAGCTCTCCAGCCACACTTTCGTGAGGTCTATATTCAGCATGTTGAAAATAACGTGCTCTTTGGTTCCATAAGCTGCGGGTAGTATTGCGGACACCAAAATACCCATCCCAGTTGAACACGGTATCGATCTCAAACTCTTGCCCTTGAGTTTGTGCATTTTCAAACTGAGTGCGGAAACTAAAACTGCCAGCCCAGTAATCACCAAAACCTTCGCCTATTGCGCCAGTGTGTCCATAAGCCCAGTCCTTAACGATTTGGTAATGAATCCCATGACCAAGCTCATGAATAATGACATCTGCATCTAAGGCATCAGGGGATCCACCAGCAATACCAAACAACGCTGCTTTGGGCCCGTAATAGTAGGTAGAGTTATCCGCCGATAAACCTCTGCCATCAAACTCTAAAGGTCCATCAAATAGAGAAAAACCTAATTGGTTCAGGTAACTTAACGACTGGTCAAGATGTGCAAACGCCATCACTTGAGCGAATCTATTATCTTGCCAATCGACCTGCTTCAGCTCAGCTAGACTTGCGAATGTCGTCACTCCTTCTGCAGGAAGAAAGCTCTGGCTATCTCGGTTTGTTATTTCACCGCTCTCGTGATTCACCGTCACTAAAGCTACAGCATCAACTTGAGACACTCGGCTATTGGTCAGATAAATGCCACCACTGTGGCTAAGCACCTCAACATCCTTAGAAATGTATTGGGGAGGATGTGGGTATTCACTGATATCTGTTAGCAAGGTTTCAGGCGGCGCACTTCTATCCATTGTTCTTAAATCAGGGCTGAAGATACTTAGCTCTGCTTGCACAACCTGTCCAGAAACTAGAGCTGGCGGTCTTTGTGCTTCCAACTGACGAGGAGCTTCAAGCTCAGCTGCAGTTGTTGGCTGCCCATTTCTGATAACCGTGTCTTCAAGACTTTTGAAAACACGTGATACTTGATGATCATTATCAGTCGTTAGCACCACTGTTCTTTGCTGCTGATAGACACCATTTTCAAATACATCAAAATTGTAATGATGACCAAGCTTAGACTGGTTTGAATAGCGAAATTGCAAACTACCCACACTAGGATAGGCTTCTTCTAAGTAAGTTTGAGCTTCCTGTTGATTGGCAACTAACGTATTACCTTGAGGGTAATCCCACTGCGCCGCAACACTCGGAAATGAAGCCAATAAAATGGCGACACATAAAGGTGATTTGATCATACTGAGCCCTTAAAACACATACTTAGCGTTAACAGTGAAATAACGACCCGGCTCTGTTGAGTAGCCTTTATTCGAGTCCATAACCCCTGCAACATCTTGGTAACGAATGTATTCTTTATCGAATAGGTTAATGACGTTCGCACTAAGATTTAAACCAAAGTCCCACGCATAGCTCATTCCCATATCAACACTTGCCCAACCAGCAGTCGTCGCACATGCGGTTGCAAGACCTATATCAGTTTCACATTCCGGTACTTTATCCATTGCTTGTGCCCAACTCACCATCGTATAAGCCGAGAATGCTTGGTTGTCATAAGTGACCTCTGCACTACCTTCCCATGGCGTTAAAGATCTGATTTTCTCGCCGTTACTGTCTTCGCCATCTACAAAACCTAGTTGAGTACTGGCACCCCAATTTTCTGTAAATTGGTGCGCAATCGAAGCTTCAAAGCCATACGTCTCGACTCCACTTACATTTTGGAACTGCTTAAAGTAATTACCGGTATTCGGGTCAGGCGCAAAAGTCACTTGTTCCACACCGATAAAGTTTTCAAACTTTTGGTAAAACACTGCAGTGTAGAATTGAGTACGACCATTATCGTACTTACTGCCTATTTCAAAGGTATCACTGGTTTCCGCTTCTAAATCCATATTCGGAATAATTTCGAACGGCGTGATTGGCACAAAATCATGGTTCTGATAGCCATAAATCTTGTCGTATGAAGGCGCTCGGAAGCCATGGTTGTACGAAACATAAGTATTGAGTGAATCTGTTAATTGGTAGCCTACAGATAAGCTTGGTGAAAATTCACTGCTGCTCTTCTCTTTTACGTCATACCCACTGATAGAACTTTGCGAGTCTGGTTTAAGTTGGTGAACATCAAAACGCGCACCTGCAGTTACCGTCCAGTGATTAATTTCAATTGAATCTCGCATGAAGCCAGCAAAGTTATATTCACGGGCTGGTACAAATGGCACATTTCCACCTGAAGACGTACCATTCCAATCTAAAGTTACTGAACCACTTGGTCGCTCGTATCGGTTAGCATCTAGGCTCACACCATAAGACAAAGTATGCTTAGCACCTTGAGTATTAAACGAACTAATAAAGTCAGCACTAGCCCCAATGAGTTGGTCGGTAAAACTACGCGTATCGATCACTCGGCGTAATTCAAATACGTTATTGTTAGTGCGAGACATAAGGCGATTAGTGACGTCATTATTGGTCATATCACGCCAATACACTTTTGCGTCCAGCTCTTCAAACCAAGAGTTCAGAGGAAGGTATTCAAATCCCGCAGATGCAGAAATCGACTCGGTATACGCTTGTTGGTCAAAGTCTTTAATATCCCAGCTATCATCTGTTTGCAGCTTAGCGGGACCTTCTTGTCTACTTAGGTTTTCTTTATAATATTCAACGTTACCCTTTAGCATCAGGGCATCACTTGCCCAATAGTTCAGCGTGTAAGCACCACTAATCCCATCGACAGAGCGGTTATATAAATCTTCATTGTAGTTGCGCGTTTCTTCGCCATCCCAATATGCAAGGCTAATTAGGCTTTCTACATTTCCTGAACGGAATGCAAGGTTAGTGGCGCCTTTATATTTATTACTAATGCCCGTATAGGTTCCTGAAACATCGCTATAAAAGTCGTTACCTTTTAAGTAGTCCCCAGGCTGCATCGATTTAACAACCACAACACCACCAATAGCACCGGAGCCGTAAACTGAAGAACTTGCCCCTTTGATAACCTCAATGCTTTTCACATTCGACATATCAAATGAGTTTCTTCCAACCTTGTCATTCAGATCTTCTGCGCCAAAGCCATCCGACGACTTAACCCCATCTTTTACAATAGCAATTCGATTGCCCGACATACCACGAATCGTAATATTCTGAGCGCGACCAGCACCACCAGAAACGCTAACACCAGGTTCGCTATTCAATGCATCGTACAGTTCTGTTGCCCCTTTCTTTTCTAGTTCTTCGCCATTAATAACCGCGACAGAACCAGCAACTTCAGATAAGGGTTGCTCTATTTTATTTGCGGTAACAACCACTTCTTCAAACTGGTAAACCTCAGATTCGGCGTGCACGATGTTGGCAGCAAGTACGCTAAGTACTGCCGCTGAGATAGGTGAAAGCTTCATTTACTGCTCCGCTTTATTATCTTGTTGCTGTGTAATGGATAGGAAAAATGCGTATTCGAACGCTTGCTGTGATAAGGCTTGGCGTCGATCCGTCGAGTGACCTTGATTAAAGTTCGTCGACAAAAGATAAGGTCCTTGACCTGAACTTATTGAACGTAGTTTTTCAAAATATTTCGCCCCTTCCCAATAGGGTACTCGCCTATCGTGCAGCCCCACCTGAACCAGAACGGGTGGGTAATCTTGAGAAGAAATATTCAAATAAGGGTCGTAGCCTTGCATAACGACAAGCTCTTCCGTTAAGTTGGGGTCCCCCCACTCACCGTATTGTTGAGCGGTTAATGGCAGGCTTTCATCAGACATGCTGTTTACTACATCAACGAAAGGTACTTTCAATATGGCGGCGTCGAACGCACTTGCATCTTGGTTCAATGCCGCAGACACAAGAGTGCCACCAGCACTTGCCCCCATCGCATAAATTGGTCGAGCACCGCTCTTGTAATGCTTCAATGATTTGGCTGAAGCAACAAAATCTGAAATAGAATTCGGTTTATTGATGCCTTTGCCCATTTCGTACCAAGCCTTTCCGTTAAATCCACTCCCACGAACATGAGCGATCGCGTAAATCATGCCTTTATCTAATAGGCTGATAATTTGAGGCATATAATACGGTTTCATTGTCACACCATAGGCACCATAGCCGTAAAGTAGAATCGGAGACTTTTCTGTAAGTCGATCTTTACGGTACGCTAAAGTAACAGGCACCCATTCATCATCATTTTTTATTAAGACTTGTTCAGTTTTATATTCAGTAGGCTGGTAGTTTGGGTACACATCTTGTGAGAACACCTCTCGCTGTAAAGACAGAGTGTCTAACTTTTCCCATTTAGCCGGTTGGACCATAGACATGCTGCGAATGTGTAGCTTATTACTATTAAAGTCACCCATTTGACTCACCCAAGCAACTTGGCCAGATTGGGCTAACTTCTGAGTATCCGTAAGTTCACCCTTGTTATTGATGAAGTTAAGGTATTGTGCAGACCCACTTTCTGTCATCGCAACAACACCAGAAGCGAACCAGTAGAAATTGCTAACATGAGTATCACCTCTTGCTTTCAGCAAAGGCTGCCATTGTGAAAGCTGAGCAATTGACGCGGTGTTAGCTGAGTACAGTTCAAACCCAGAGCGGTCATGGTTGCTGTTTATATAGAATTGGTTTTCAAATTTATCTGCGTAGTACTCAACTCCCGCTTGTCGTGCTCTTAACGGTTGCGAAAGCTCTCCTGTCGCAAGGTTAAGTAAACGCTGTTCACTACTGCTGTCACTGTTGGACTGAACGAGAGAAAACTTCTTGTCACTGGTTACGTATGACGAGACCAACCAAGCTTTATCGAGCTCTTGATAAATGACCTTTTCCGATGCACTTTTCAGCTCATACTCAATCACAGCAAAAGGACGAGTTGTCTGTGTTTCTTGCTTGATAAAAAATAGGCTTTGCTCATCCAGAGCCCAAGTAATTGATGCTTCGACCTTAGTAGCCACTTCGGTGATAGCGCCAGAATCTAGATCAACAATACTGATGACGTATTGCTCAGAACCATCGATGTCTTCCGCAACCGCCAATTGAGTGCGAGATGGGCTAAGTGCCCAATCACCTAATTGGTAATAGTCAAACTCATTTGCACGCTTGGCAAGATCAAACAATTCTGTTTGATGTGGATTAGTTTCACTTTCTGAACTGACAGGTCGAGACAAGAGCTTGCGAGACTGTACAGCATATTCAAAGCCATCGATTTCTAACCAAGGCTTATTTGAACGAACAGGTGTGTTTTTTCGCCATTCATTAAGTAACTCATCGCTGGTAGATTGAATTTGAGCTTTATACTGCTGTGTTAATTCGTTCTCTTTTTTCAAGTAATTCAATACTTCAGAATTGGCTCGGCTGTCATCTCTCAACCATGCAAGATTATCTTCAGATGAAACACTTCCTGAAAAAACAACAGTGACTAACAGCGCTCTAATGAGTTTCATAAATACAACAAATCCATACGTCAATTTCATAAATCGAGCGTATACTGCACTTAAATAGTAATGAGATCAATTATCATTTTCATCAACAGGTGATTTGCGTCGCGGTTTTTATCTCATTTATGATCGATATAACAGTTTTTTATCTTGGATAACCACCTATAACTCTTACTGTTCATTTCTCAATCATTACATAAAAATAAAAAACAACCATTAAATATCAACAACTTAATTTACTTCATAAAAAATAGACTCTCTATTCCCACAACTTTACGCTGCTGTTTTAAGCATTCACTGTTACATCAAACGCCTCTACAAACTTTGAATAAAAACTCTAAAGACACGGTCATTTTTCGATCATATTTTCGTTGAAACTAAGACGTTAGTACCAGTAAACACATTGATAAATTTGAATGTGTTGACAGTATTTATTGATGAAAGATATAGGTCATACCAGTTTGAGTTAATTGTTTATAACGACCAACGAGCTATGCCAATAACGAGCTATACCAATACCGACAACAGCAACGATCTATACCAACCACTACGACCTATATCCAAAACAAGAAGAATGACTAATATGATGAAACTGACAACGTTAGCCGCGACATTGGGAATGACTTTTGGAGCGTTTGCGACTGAAGAAATTCCAGTAACACCAGAAAGTATTACTGCTGCACAAGTGGTGAATACTCAAGCTTCTGAAACTTATACTTACGTACGCTGCTGGTATAGAACCGATGCTACGCACGACTCTCCGGGCACCGATTGGGAGTGGGCTGAAGATAAAAATGGTGATTATTACACCGTCGATGGTTATTGGTGGTCATCAGTTTCATTCAAAAATATGTTTTTCAGTGACACACCACAAAGTGAAATCAAGCAACGCTGTGAAGAAACACTCGACTTACAGCACGATACTGCCGACATCACGTATTTTGCCGCAGATAACCGTTTTTCTTATAACCATTCAATTTGGACAAACGATAACGTTTTTCAAGCCAATACCATCAACCGCATTGTCGCTTTTGGAGACAGTTTATCTGACACTGGAAACTTATTTAACGGCTCTCAATGGATATTTCCCAATCCAAACTCATGGTTCTTAGGTCACTTCTCAAATGGTTTAGTGTGGACTGAATACTTGGCCAAAGACAAGAATATTCCCTTGTATAACTGGGCTGTCGGCGGAGCGGCAGGAACGAACCAATACGTTGCTTTAACAGGGATCTACGACCAAGTGACTTCTTATCTCACTTACATGAAAATGGCGAAAAACTACCGTCCAGAGAACTCGCTTTTTACACTTGAGTTCGGCTTAAATGACTTCATGAATTACAACCGAGAAGTCTCTGACGTCAAAGCTGATTTCAGTAGTGCCCTGATTCGTTTAACCGATTCTGGCGCAAAAAACATTCTTCTATTTACGCTACCAGATGCGACAAATGCACCACAGTTTAAGTACTCAACCCAAGAAGAAATTGTGAAAGTAAGAGCGAAGATTAATGAGTTTAATTTATTCATTAAAGAACAGGCGGCGTACTACCAATCTAAAGGTGAGAACATCGTTCTTTTTGACGCTAATGCGCTCTTTACCAGTATGACAAAAAACCCAAAATCACATGGGTTTAGAAATTCGAGCGATGCTTGTTTAAATATACAACGCAGCTCTTCAGTGGATTACTTACAAAGCCATAGCTTAACGAATGACTGTGCCGCTTATGGCTCAGATAGCTATGTTTTCTGGGGGGTTACTCATCCTACAACGGCAACTCATAAGTACATTGCTGACAATATTTTAAAAAGTTCGTTTTCAACTTTTCACTTCGAATAACTTGTTAGCTTGTTAGCTTGTTAGCTTGTTAGCACGGTAATGTGAGATCAAGCTTGAGTTACCTAGTTTAGAAAAAAGGCTTTTTGGAACAAAGAAAGAGACTCTGGGTAAGCGAAATCATCAACGTCAATAAGTTAGTGTGACAACATAAAGTTCCCCTTAGCAAAATGTTTAAGGGGAGCTTTAACTATTAGTAAGAATAGCCGCGCCGCTGACTCACTTCACCATTATAAAATGCTGGCTCCCTGTGAACCTAAAGTAACATTAATAATTGTTAATCTAAGCACAACCCTTTGTTAATCCTCACCCAAGTAAGCTCTTTGATAACAATTAAAATCCAAAGAGGACTGACGGTGAATATACTAGGATACTTACAAAAAATTGGTAAGGCGCTAATGGTGCCAATTGCGGTGCTGCCTGCTGGCGGCTTAATGCTTGGTTTAGGCTACGCGATCGACCCAACTGGCTGGGGTGCCAACAGCGCCCTTGCGACTATTTTGGTTTATGGTGGCAAGGGCATCATGGACAATCAAGCTTGGTTATTTGCGGTGGGGGTTGCATACGGGCTTGCCAAAGACAGCAACGGTGCAGCGGCCCTTTCTGGTTTGCTTGGTTTATTGATCGTTGAGATGATCGTCGGCGACATTGCGGTGATTTCGCAGATAACGGGCGTCCCCGTTGATCAAATGAGCAGCTCGGAAGTGATCGCTTCCAAAGCATCTGTCAGTGCCTTTACTGGGATTGTTATGGGCTTGGTGGCAGCTTCTCTTTACAACAGGTTCCACACCATTAAGCTCCCTGCTGCGCTCGGCTTCTTTGGTGGCAAACGTTTTGTGCCTATTGTGACTTCTCTAGCGGCTATCACTATCAGTTTGATCATGGTTTATGTTTGGCCTGTCGTGTACGGCGCGTTGGTTGATTTCGGCATCGCGATTTCAGGCATGGGTGCGGTCGGCGCTGGTATCTATGGCTTCTTTAACCGCTTATTGATTCCAGTAGGCCTTCACCATGCACTTAACCAAGTATTCCTATTCGACCTTGTTGGTATAAACGATATCTCAAAATTTTGGTCTAGCACTGGTGAGTTAGGCGTTACCGGGATCTACCAAGGTGGTTTCTTCCCTGTAATGGGTTACGGGCTTCCTGCTGCGTGTTTAGCGATGTATCACTGCGCACTTCCTGAAAACAAGAAGAAGATCGGTGGCATTCTTGGTGCCTCTGCACTGACTGCGATTTTAACGGGTGTAACAGAACCGATTGAGTTTGCTTTCATGTTCGTGGCACCTGTTTTGTACTTGATTCATGCATTCTTAGCCGCGATCTCGCTATACATTGCTGCAAGCATGCAATGGATTGCTGGCTTTACCTTTAGTGGTGGTCTCATTGACTTTGTGCTGTCATACAACCTTCCACTGGCAATGAAACCGTACATGCTGATTGTGCAAGGTTTGTGTTTCTCAGCAATCTACTACTCTGTATTCCGCTTTGCGATTGTGAAGTTCGACCTTAAAACGCCAGGTCGTGAAGTTGAAGAAAAGGTTCAGGTTAATGCTGTTAACACCAACGAAAAGGCCGCGCAATATCTTAAAGCTTTGGGTGGGCATGCAAATCTAACCAGTATCGACTCATGCATTACGCGCTTACGCCTTACGCTGAAAGATGCAACTCTAGCCAATGAGGCGACACTAAAAGCAATTGGAGCAATGGGTGTTGTTAAAATGGGAGCCAATAACTTGCAAGTCATTGTTGGTACTGAAGCTGAAGAAATTGCCCATGCAATGAAACAGATCCCTGAAAGCCAAGACTTAGCAGCGATTGCATTACCAAACTAGCGACCTAGCGACCTAGCGACCTAGCAAAATACTATTTCAATATTAAGGCTCAGCAGAATTTATTTGCTGAGCCTTTTGAGCATGGGCTACGAGCCATAAGCGGTATATAGGATTAACCCGCTAACGTTCAAAGTAGATCCTTGCTCTCAAACCGCAGTTACCCTCACACAAGCTACCATCATATGAACAACTACCGCTTAGCTGATTAGCACCTGAGTTATTATCGCGTAGAATCAAGTAAGCATTATGTCGCTTAACCACCGCATCCACTAAAGACAAGCCCAACCCATTCCCTTGTTCTGTACGGCTTTTATCCGCACGAAACATTGGTCGACACACACTCATTTTGTCGCTCTCAGAGATCCCTATGCCATTGTCTGCGACCACAACGCCAAAATGATCAATTATCACCTCAATATCTCCATGATCAGGAGTGTATTTCACTGCATTCTCAATCAAATTAAACACCGCGCGAAACAGTAAGCTTTTATCTCCCTGAACCTCACAAAACTGATCTTGACGGCAAATTAAACGTTGCTGCTTCATTTCTGCAATAGGGCTAATAAACTCAATGGCATCATGGGCAACTCGGCCTATATCAACCGCTTCAGTCGCCAACTTTGTTTGTCCGCTGTTCAACTTTGCGATTTCTAACATGCTATTGAACAGCGACAAAATAAGTTCAAGCTCATCATGGCAAGCTGAGAGCTGATCACTTTGTTTAACAGTCAGCTTCTCATCAGACAGTATCTCTTCTAGGCGTAGTTTTAAACGAGCCATCGGCGTTCGCATATCGTGAGCCATGCCCACCGTCAGTGACTTAAGTGACGCTTCATTCTTTGCCATTTGTTCAATCATAAAGTTGAGGTGAATCGCCAATATATCGAACTCATCATCTTGTTTCGAAACCGCTATTTTCACATCTCGCTCTCCGCATAAGACACGATTCATAGCACGGTTCACTCGCTCTAAACGTTTTAAAATCAATATGGTAAAGAACAAAGCAGCTATAAGCATCACTGCCACAGGAAGGATAATTCCCGAAAAGACAATCGGAATAAGAGACTTTTGATAGGCTTCAACCGCGTGGTGATCTATGCCTATCACGAGCTGGTGCGTATCACCGACTAAGATATTTGTAACGCTAGAAGGTAACGTTCGAATGGGATAAGTAGGGTTATTTGACACTGGCTCTGAACGTTCAGTTAAGCGATAGTAAAAACTGGTTTCTGATGCTCTTTTTGTGGCGAGTAGCCTTTCAACATCTTCTTTGCTCTGCTTCGCCACAAAGCTAAACTCTGCTGACTCATCTTGGAGTTGTTTCACCAATTGCTCACGGTGAAATGCATCTGAATCTTTATAAACTTGCCGTATTACAATGACATTCACGACCGTGATTAACACAAAGACACCCACTAACGTCTTGAAGACCGATGAACGGGTCAGTGCATAATCATCGACGAAGGACATAGCCAGCCCCTCTTACTGTATGCAGCAGCCCAGAACATCCAGCCTCTTCTAACTTTCTTCTTAAGTTGGCGACATGAACATCAATCACGTTGGTCTTAGGGTCAAAGTGGTAACTCCATATCGCTTCAAATAAGCGCATTCTCGATACTACCTGCTCACTGTGTTCTACAAAGTACTGGATGAGCTGAAACTCTTTCGGCTGCAAGATAAGTTCTTGTTTATTACATACAACACGGTGAGCGCGTAGATCAACCTCTAAGCAGTCATAACTCAAAGCGTGCGTGGTTGCTGACTGCTTGTTGTGGCGATGGATAATAATATCGACACGGGCAAGCAATTCAGCCAAAGCGAATGGCTTAATTAAGTAGTCATCGCTACCGGCTTGAAGCCCGTCCACTCTGTCTTCCACACTATCCATCGCACTCAATATAAGAACAGGTAAATCTTCCTGCGTAGCTTTAATAGCTGAAAGCACTTTCATTCCATCTAAGTAAGGGAGCATTCTATCGAGGACAACCAATTGATATTCGGCGCTCAAAGCCATCATTAAGCCTTTTTTACCATCTTCTGCTTGGTCAACTGCATAACCATGCTCTTGCAGCCCCTTTGCGACAAATTCTCTGGTGGTGGTGTCGTCTTCGATGATCAGTATTTTCACTGTACGCCCCCGTATTTAAAGGATAATTTTATCGTAAGGTGTGGCTTGGATAGAGGAAAAAAGAGAGGCTCGCGTGACTAATGCGAGCCAGTTACGGTTTAGGGGGTAAACCGTGTCTAAATAAAATAACGGAGCTTTATTGTATGGTTTAATTGAATTTTCATCACAGAAAACAATAACACCTTATATTCACGGGCATTATGCAGTGCTTCTGATTTAGATTTCATTTTCAGATGATTAACGATAATTAATCAACATTTATAAGGTAATTTAGCCTGTAAATAACTGTTTTATGATAACGAGTGTACTCCAATATCCCTGCGACCTATCTACCTGTACTTTAGAGGTGGCGATGAATAAGCGATGGGAAGATGGGGAAAGTAAGCATGGAATATTGAAAGATAAGATATTACAGGAATAAAAAACGGCCCAAGATAGGACCGTTCAAATGAGTAGAATTCGCCACATAAAAACTGTAAGCGTCTTCCTATAGATTTAAACTGTTAACTAAGGAACCAGCCTAAACCAATCACTAAATTTACTCGTCATCCACTTTTGGTGCGACTTTCTTCTTAGGAATAAATACCGTATCACCCACAGCCACATTATTGTGGAAGCTCTTATCGCGTTTAACCGGTTTCTTAGGTGTTTTCTTCGCTTGAACCTTAGCTTTACCCTTCGCAGGACCGCCTTTCTGGAATGCAGGTTTACGAGGTTTAATACCTTTAAACTTACCTTTCAAGCCTTCAAGAACTGAGAAGGTAAGATCTTGCTGTAGGTACATTTCTACACGTTTAAAGCTATCCCAGTCTTTTGGTCCAACAAGTGAAATCGCATCACCTTTGTTACCAGCACGACCTGTACGACCTACACGGTGCACATATTCTTCAGTATGCTTCGGCATATCAAAGTTGATTACGTGACTTACGTTTGGAATATCGATACCACGTGAAGCAACATCAGTCGTAACAAGAATCTTAAATACTGCTCGTTCAAACTGGCTCATGATCGCGTTACGTTGAGTTTGGTTTAAATTACCACTCAGAGCGACGGCTTTAAGCTTCTTCTCGTTTAGCTTTTCAGTTAGACGATCAGTATCCACACGAGTAGCTGTAAAAATCATTACCTGACGGTATTCAGCTTCTTCAATAATGCGGTCTAAGATTGCTTCTTTATGATCTAGGTGATCACATAGATAGAATTTTTGCGTAATGTCTCGGTGTTCTTCATTAGAAACACCAATTGAAATACGCTTTGGCGTATCTAACATTTCGCCAGCAATACCATTCACTTCAGCGTGATCTAACGTTGCAGAGAACATTAGCGTTTGGCGACGACGGTGCTTAGCTGCATTTGAGATACGACGCAGCTCAGGTGCAAAACCTAGGTCTAGCATACGGTCTGCTTCATCCAGAATCAGTGTATCGACACCATCGAGGAATAAAGAGCGGTGCTCAAGGTGATCCGCTAAACGCCCAGGCGTAGCGACAATAAAACGTGGATATTTACGTAATGCTTTAACTTGATCGTTAAAGTTCTCACCACCAAGAATAAGAGCAGCTTCATAAGACAAACCACCCAGCATGCTGCGAAGTTCACCGTAAACTTGTTTAGCCAGTTCACGGGTTGGAGCCAAAATCACACCACGAGGATCACGAGCAGAAAAAGCTTTCGATTTTAATGCTTTATGTATCATAGGTAATACGAATGCTAACGTTTTACCTGATCCTGTTTTTGATGAAGCCAATAGATCCTTACCAGCAATAGCCACAGGGATCGCTTGTTGTTGGATCTCTGTCGCTTTCTTGAAGTCGTAATGTTTTAAGTTCTTCAGTAAGCGATTATCTAAGCCTAAATCTTTAAAGTGCAAAGGACTCTCCAGTCTTGGTGATTTGATACAAAATTATTTTAACGTGACATGATACCGCGAAAGTACTTCTAATGGATAGAGATCACATAAAATTTATCAGGTATCTTTCTCCAACCTTTTGTTTACAGCCTTGTGTTAATACCTAGCCAAGTCATCTGAAAAGAATAAAACCCTGCCAGCCTATTCAAAAACCTCGTCATAAAAATGCTAAGACTTAATAAGAGGCAAAGAGAGTAAGTACGCGTATTGGCTCTCAAATATGAGACATCCACCACCATCTTGGATAAAAAGGAACAGATTTATCATTTTCCTACTTGTAAATTAGGTGCTTAAAATTTTTATCGCTACAATCATTAATGAAGCGACTGTATGGTTAGAAATGTATAGCGCATATTTTGATATTAATATAAACAAGGAGTTCTTATGAACAAGACGTTATTCGCAGCTGCAGCTTCCGTATTTATTCTTGCTGGTTGTTCTTCTGGTCCCGATGAATCGGCAATGGCAGGCATGGATGAGCTTAAAAACCAAGTTGCTCAACTGACTAGCGAAGTTAATGCACTTAAAAACGAACAATCAACAGCAGAAATGAAAGCGAAGCAAGCCGCAGATTCAGCAATGGCAGCGCAAGAAGAAGCTGCTCGTGCCAATGAGCGTATTGACAATATTGCTCAGTCATACACAAAATAGTTAAGTAAATCGATAATACATAACCGATTAATTTTACTGACTATCGCCGTTTACCCTTAGTAAGGATAAACGGCTTTTTTATGCGTGTTGATTGATGGAAGACAAAGCTAAGGTGAAACAATTTCAACAGGTACACCATTTTGTGCAAAAATGACGGCTTTTGCTTTAGAGTCAGACAATTGAGCATCCTGTAGCCACCACTCTAATTCAACAGGTACATTCAGAGCTTTTTGTGATCCGTCACTACGTGTCAAAGGTTCATGCGCCTCAATAAACACACTTCTATCAGGCTCAAGAGCAATTTTTATCGGCTCATTAATAATCGTCACCTTCTCGCCTTTGTGCACTTTTTCAAATAACCATTCAATATCTTTCGGTTCCATCCTAATGCAACCAGAGCTGACCCTAAGCCCTATACCGAAATCTTTATTGGTACCATGGATAAGATAGTCACCTGCGCCATAGGCGAGTCGTAAAGCATATTGACCCAATGGGTTTTCAGGGCCCGCAGGCACAACAGGTGGAAGTTCTATCCCTTTTTCTAAATATTCAGCTCGAATCGATTTAGGCGGCGTCCAGGTTGGGTTAGGTCTTTTTTGGCTTATTTTTGTTGTCATCTCAGGTGTATCACGCCCAACTCTTCCGATTCCGACCGGAAACACATGCACTTGATTTTTTTCAGGTTCAAAATAGTACAAACGAAGTTCGGCAAGGTTGATGACAATACCTTCACGGAGAGTGTTAGGCAGAATGAATCGAGTCGGGATACTTAGCACATACCCTTCATTTGGAAGAAAGGGATCAATGCCTTTATTCGCCGCCATTAACGATAAAAAACCGACGTCATACTTCTTAGCTATCTCTGCGAGCGTTTCACCTTTCACCACTTCATGTAGTTGAATCCGCCCGACCACGCGGCTTTCGTCTGTTGGCAATGGAAAAGTTGCTGCAAGTAAGTGAGAAGAACAGAGCCCTAAAGCGAGAGTCAGTACTTTCAATCTTCCTTTAATATTATTGAATATTGGTCGCTTAAACTCGCAAGGCATAGTATTCCCTAAATAACTCTATATTTAGAGTTTAGATTATCTATGTTTATAAGTATCAACAACCAGAATGATTGATATACATGCCCCATGCATAATTTCCGTTCAGTTTCGTATTTATTACAACTAAGAAATCACTTACTTCTTCTGACTTTCTTCTTCGAGATAGCTGTATTTAACTCGATAAGTGGGCTATATGAGTAATGGAAATGCAATCATATGCACCTATTCACATTGTAAAATAGAGAATATGGGTAACAAAAACGATTGCCCATAAAATTTCAACATATTTAGTTATCAACAATCATAAAATTCAATAGCTGAACTCATTCTGTGACAAAGCTCTCAAGGAACCCTTATTTAACTCGCTAATATTGCTTCAACAGAACGAATTCAATTCAACAGAATTGGTAATTTACAAACCTGTTCCGTAAATTACCGTTTAACTTTGGAGAACGACAATGGCAACCCCTCACATTAATGCACAACTTGGTGATTTCGCTGAAACGGTTCTTATGCCTGGTGACCCGCTTCGCGCAAAATACATTGCAGAAACGTTCCTTGATGATGTAAAGCAAGTTTGTGATGTTCGTAACATGTTCGGTTACACCGGTACTTACAAAGGCAAAAAAGTTTCTGTTATGGGTCACGGCATGGGTATCCCATCATGCTGCATCTATGTACACGAACTTATCGCTGAATTTGGCGTTAAAAACGTTATTCGTGTAGGTAGCTGTGGTGCAGTACGTGACGACGTTAAATTAATGGACGTTGTTATCGGTATGGGTGCATCTACTGACTCTAAAGTAAACCGTATCCGTTTCAACAACCACGATTTCGCGGCAATTGCTGATTACGGTCTTCTTGAAGAAGCAGTAAAACAAGCTCGTTCACAAGAAGTTCCTGTAAAAGTAGGTAACGTATTCTCTGCAGACCTTTTCTACACTCCTGAAGCTGATTTATTCGGCAAAATGGAAAAACTAGGCATCCTAGGTGTTGATATGGAAGCGGCTGGTATCTACGGTGTTGCTGCAGATCTAGGTGCTAAAGCACTGACTATCCTAACAGTTTCTGACCACATCATCCGTGGCGAAAAACTAAGCTCTGAAGAGCGTCAAAAGTCGTTCAACGACATGATGAAAGTTGCACTAGAAACTGCAATTAACATCTAATTAATTATTGATAGAAATAGTTAATTGAAAAGAAATACCCAGCAGCTAAGTTCGCTTAGCTGCCCAGATAATCCCGAGGGGGCGATCGTGTCTAACGGCGAGCTGCCAAAAGATGCGGATGGTTTACAACTCAACTTTTGTAAAACATTGGCGTGTAACAACTTTGGCTTGAGCGATGCAAAACGTTATGTTTTGCAACATGCGAACCCTAAGCGTCCAGCGATGGTTTGTCGTGAATGTGGTGCGTTCCCCCCCTTACTTAACAATCGTGAAGTTCTAAACGAATTACATCGTTTACGTCAGCTTCATAGTGATGGACTCCCTGCTTGTCGCAATAATGATTGTGAAAGCTTTGGTCTTTCAGTACACACCCATAAACACCTATACCATGCCTTTGGTTATAGCGGTGACCGCCAGCGATACCGCTGCAAATGCTGCCAATCAACGTTTGTTGATAAATGGTCAGGTTCCAATAAAAAGCTTCAATTTCAAGAAAATCTTATGGGCTTATTGTTCATGGGTTATTCCGTACGTGAAATTTGCCGAAAATTAGAAATTAACCCAAAAACCTTCTATGACCATGTGGATCATATTGCGAGCCGTTGCCGTCGTAAGCTGGCAATGATCGATGCTCGTTGGGTTAACCATGCAAAAGATTATCAATTTGCTTCGCATTACCAACGTTTACAGCCAAACAGCAATAATGGCGTTGTGTGGATCGCGACGGGAGAAGCGCATTCTGGATACATTTTATGCCAGCATGTGAACTACTCACACTCAGAAGAGCCTATGGGCGGAGTTGATCATAACCCGTATGACACTGCGTCACGATTTGTCTCTCGTGATCACTCTTCAGAAGCAAATATAGAAACACCCAAACCTTCAGAAAACTTGCGTGAGCGTATCGAGCAGAAGTATCAAACTATTCTTGCCCGTGGCAATGTTGAAGACCCTATGGGAAATTTAACAACATTCTCTTACCCATCTAAAGGTGCGTTAATCCGCCCACCTTATACATCTTACGCACACTTTTTACATGTGCTTGATATGTGTAAAGCAGACAAACACGTTTCAATCTATTTACCTCAAGATCCCCTACTAAGATCTGCCGCTCTTAGCGTGTGCTTGCCGCGTATACAAAGCCAAAATATTGACTTAATGTATGTGGAAGAAGATCTATCATGGGATGAAAGTGCTGGTTTTGAAAAGATTGATATTGTGCATATGAGTTGGTGGCGAGATCGCTGGGCAATTGCAAACCAAGAATCCAGCCAAAAAGGCATTTGCTACCTAGCAGGAAAAAATTCAGAACCTAAACAATGGTTTAATGAAGCCTCTATCAAGCATACCGAATTTTATCAGCAACGTTTTCAATTGCTATTCGACAGCTTCATTAATGAACCAAGACGTAAACTGAGACCGGGTGGCATCCTTCCCCTTCTAGACATATTCAGAGCTTGGCACAATCTGTGCTACCAAGATAAGCATGGGGCAACAGCAGCCCAGCGTCTTGGTGTGACCGATCACCCTCTGACGCTAAAGCAGTTACTCTCATAACGCTTTGCATTTATAAGATGTGTTAGATAAATAACCATATTAATTAATCACTAGAACATGAGCTAACGCGAATTAATTATAAAGATATTCGCCTCATAAACTTTCTACTGAAGATAATTCGTGCTTATCCTATATCATGCTCTTATAATGATCGTGTTATCAATACGTTCGGTAATTATGGATATACGCCTTGGACAAACACCAGTACCTTCTTGAAACAGAATTAGAGCAGCTCAAGAGTCGTGCAGATTCTGAGCCTCAAGTCATCTTAGAACTCTCACAACAATGCTTAGTGAGAGCTGAACAGATGCTGTTTGAAAAAGGGGCGATACAGGCATTGATGATCATGTCTCGCTGTCACTGGAACTTGATGGATTATCGAAAAGGCTTAAAAGATATTAAAGAAGCTTATTCTCGCCAAAACCGACTTGATACTGACATATTCCTTCCTGAAATCCTCCATCTTCATGCTCTCCAGTTTTGGGGACAAGCCAAATACTACTCTGCCCAGCAATATTGGATAAATGCATTAGAGCAATCTGCACTCGTTGATGAAATAGAAATTCAAATAGAGTGTTTAATTGGTCTTGGTAACATTTGGCGTATTACTCATGAATATAAGCTGGCTTGTTCAACCCACCAGCTCGCGGTTAAGGTTGCAAACAGTAGCAGAATTGGCTGGCTTGAAGGGAAAGCAAGAATACTACTCGCATGGGATTACTACCTTCTTAGCAATTATGTTGAAATGCTTTCTGTACTTGATGGCGCTGAAGAAGCACTACAAGATCACCACGACAATACATGGCATGCAGAAGTTTGGGATTTCAGAGGATTAGCACTTTTAGGCTTAGAGCGCCTAGACGACGCTGAAAAAGCCACGGAAAAAGCACACGGTCTTGCGATAAAGCACAACCTGACATGGATGAAAGCTCACTCGTATATTAGCCGAGCAAGGTTGCAATTACTCAGAAAGAAACCTGAAGAAGCCGCCGAGTTATTAGTATTAGCCGAACAATCGGCAGGCTCATTCGATAATGGTGAACTACTCAGTCAGATCTGTTTTCAGCAATCTTTGGTTTCAGAAGAAAACGGCGATTATGAAGCCTCTCTCATCGCCTTTAAGAAGTACCGCCAACACTCTATTGACATGCTCAGAGAGCAAACCACGCGAGTAGGTTTAGATAAAGCTCGTAATTCTAAGCGTCAACTGGAGCAGAGGGCGAGAAAACTCATTAATCGTATTCGTGGTCAACATGAATATGATCCAGAAAAACATTTCTCACATGTGGTTTCAGAAACTTACTGGTGGGAAAAGCTGGTTTTATACAAGACAGAGCTCAAAAGTTCTAAGCATGCCGTTATCATGTTCCAGCATGTTGATCCTGATTACCTCGAAGTTTGTACAGAGCTCGCTCATGCGATATGCAATCAAAATGACCTTATCTCTCGTTTGAGCACAGAGCGTGTCGCGCTTATGCTTTCTGAAAAAGGGGACGAGGCAGAGAAAGTTTTCAATACCTTGAAAGCCATGCTTGATATGTACCCATGGCATAGACGCGGATTAAAGGGTAAGAAACCCACCATTAGTCTCAATGACATTTTAACGTTCCCGTTCACTCTTGAACAATTAGAAGAAACCCCAGAAAAGGTAGAGACTGATGGAAACGCTACTAAGTAAAATAACGGATGCAGGGCTTGATCCTTCATCAGTTTCTGGTGAAGAAGCCATTATATTCTGGAACCATATTCGGCTGCATATTTCAACGACACCTCAAGAGCGTGCTCACTGCTATATCATCAGCTCGGAATATAGAGCGGAATTAAAGCAAAACCAAATCAGTATTGATGAACTGCGCCTCGCACTCGACCTGCTTTCTTTACCTCGTGATGTTGAAGATATTTTAACGGTCAAGTCCAGCTTGAGTGAGCGTTTAGTTGAAATCGGCGATTACACTGCAGCGCTCAATGAATTTGTCAGCTCTTCTACAATTTCAGTTGAACATGGATATATCGATGAGTACGTTATGGCTATCATCGGAATGGGTAATTTATGCGATGCCTATGGCGACCATAACCGTGCATTACGCTATTACCAAAAAATCGAAAGTATCGACCACGCCATTAGCAGCCGCTCATTAAGACTTCGCTTTAAATTGCATATGGTTGCAAGTCTAATTTTGCTCAACCGAATTACTGCCGCAAATGACCTTTTACGTGAATGTGAAGAGCTAAGTATCTTAGTCAGTGATAAACGACTCACAGCTCAGATATTGCTGTATTGCGCTAAAATTTTACGAGCCAAGAAAGAGTATAACGAAGCTCTTCTGTGCCTTTCAAAAGTTCAGTACTCTTCAACTAATATTCAAGCCAGCTGGTTAGCCACTATGATCCGTTTAGAAGTGGCTCATAACTTAAATGCGGTAGGTAAAGAGCACATCGCAAGTATGATTCTTGCGAACACACATAAGCGAATTAAACACTATTCTTCACCAGTTCTAGCAAAACGATTTTATGACTCTTTAAGTTCAGTATGCATGACTCAAGGTCGATTCAAAGAAGCACTGGCATACGAGAAAAAAGGTTACCGCATTGAAACTGATTTAATGAAGCAGATTCCGATTAGTGAATTAGGAGCCAGCCAGTTACGTCGTTTATCCCGCTTTGAATTGCAGTTGAAACTGATACTTTCAGAACAAGAAAATAAAGAATTAAAAGAAACGACAGAGCAACATAAGAATACCGTAGCTCAGCTGCAACAGGATGTATTTACTGACCCACTCACCAGCTTACATAACCGACGCTGGCTAGATGTGAAACTGAAAGACTTACTGTTGCATGAGACGCCATTCGCTCTGTTAGTTGTCGACATCGACCACTTCAAATCAATTAATGATGAGTTAAGCCATTTAGTTGGTGATAAAGCAATTGTGAGCGTTTCACATGAACTTGCCTCTTACTTCAAATTTAGAGGGGCATCTTGTGTCCGTTTCGGTGGTGAAGAATTCTTGGTCATTTTAGAAAATTCAGACTTAGCGAAAGCTGAACTTCATGCTGAAAATTATCGAGAGCGTATATTCCAGTATGGCTGGAGAGAGATACTCGGAGAACGTGGGTTAACAGTTAGTATTGGTATTACGCTGCACCGTGATGGAGAAAATACTCAACGTACTTTCTACCGAGCAGATAAGGCTTTATACCGAGCAAAAGCCAATGGTCGGAACCAAGTCTGCACTGAATAGTAAACCTAGTATATCTTCAGAACAAACGTACCACACAATAAAGAGCTCATATTGATGGGCTCTTTACTTTTGTGCTCTTCTACTTCTACTTCTACTTCTACTTCTAGAATGATTTACACCTAAAACATAAAAGTAAACTCACATACACCCTCAAAGTTAAAACAAAATACTCTATAAAGGTTTTATTTTTCATAACAAATACTTACAGCCTAGTGTAAGATAAATTCAGACCTCTTAAAATTAACAAGGACCCGTTATGTTTTTAGACTATTTTGCCCTTGGCCTCCTCATATTTGTCGCATTAGTCATCTTTTATGGAATCATTGTCATTCATGATATCCCCTATGAAATTGCCAAAGAGCGTGATCACCCGCATCAAGATGCGATTCATGTTTCCGGCTGGGTGAGTCTTTTCACTTTACATGCTATTTGGCCATTCTTATGGATATGGGCAACACTGTGGCGTAAAGACAGAGGCTGGGGATTCGCAAAACTTGCAGAAGAGCAACACGATATCCACCATCGCGTCGATACTCTGATTGATCAAGTAGCCGCGCTTCAGCAAGAAGTTGCGCAATTAAAGCAACCGACTACACAAACTAACTCAACGCCAAAGCAACAGACAACATCGAACAACTCAACTTATGCTCAAAATCAGGAGGTGAAGTAATGGATTTACTGCTGATAATGACCTATGCAGCACTTTGTATCACTATTTTCAAAGTGTTTAAGATTCCCCTAAACAAGTGGACAGTCCCAACAGCGGTACTTGGCGGAGTTGTTTTGATTGGTACTCTCATTTTATTGATGAACTACAATCACCCGTTCACGCAAATTGGTAACCAAGTCTATTCCACTACCCCTATTGTTTCTGGTGTTCGAGGCAAAGTTATTGAGGTTCCGGTAGAAGCGAACAAACCTTTGAAACAAGGTGACGTTCTATTCCGTATTGACCCTATCCCATTTGAAGCTGAAGTTGCGAAATTACAAGCGAAAGTAAAAGAAGCCAGCCAAGGTGCATTAGGGCTTGAATCAATAGTCAATGAAGCCGAAGCAGCCAAAATCAAAGCCATTGCGGAAAGAGATAAGGCACAACGTGAATTTTCTCGTTACGAAAGAGGCTTTAAAAGTGGTGCTTTCACAGAGCAACAACTTGATACCAAGAAACAAGCATATAAAGCAGCAGAAGCCGCTTTAAAAGTCGCAGAAGCAAACCAACAACAAGCTCAAATTGCACTCAACTCAGAGATTGGTGGTGAGAACACCGCTGTTGCGGGATTACTTGCAGACTTACGTATTGCTGAGTTTAACCTTGATCAAACCGTAGTTAGAGCGCCAACTGATGGCTACGTTACACAGTTAGCTCTACGACCTGGTGTCATGGCTGTACCTCTACCGCTTGCACCTGTCATGACTTTTGTTCATACAGAAGCGCAGTTCTATACTGCTGCATTTAGACAAAATTCACTGCAACGTTTACAACCTGGGTTTGAAGCTGAATTTTTATTCCGCGCCTTACCTGGTAAAGTATTTAAAGGTCGTATCGATGAAGTAATACCTGCAATCGGCGAAAGCCAATTTCAAGCTAGAGGTGCCCTGTTAGGTACTGATGCATTAAGAACCAATGGTCGTGTATTTGCAAAGCTCACGATTACTGATGATTTATCGGAGTATCATTTACCTCTAGGTACTGCTGTTGAGGTTGCCGTTTATTCCGACAGTTTTACTCACGTTTCAATAATGCGTAAAGTTCTTATTCGAATGAAGAGCTGGCAAAACTTCCTATACTTAGATCATTAATTGATTTAAAAATTTAAAGTAAAACTAAGCCAGAGCGTTCATGCTCTGGCTTTTTCATTCTTCCCCAAAATCATCTATCAACTCGCTGAATGATTTTTAGACATCTAGACACTTGGCTTTCCTAACTAGCAGATTCTCCTGTATACTGCGCGCCTTATTTTTAATATTTGCCTAAAAAACAATCTTGTTTAAAGATTTACCAATAGCGGCAATTATTAGGCTCTTTAAAGCATTTATCTTTCTGTATTTGAGGTTATCCATGAACTTTTCAGCTAAAACTGTCGTCGTGATTGCGATCGGCGCTGCTCTATATGGCATTGGTGGTTTACCAATGTTTGGCGTGCCTGTTTTTGCCAACACTACACTTAAGCCAGCAATGGCTGTATTAGCACTATTCTCAGTACTATTTGGTCCAATCGTTGGTTTCTTAGTAGGTTTTATTGGTCATTGGGTAACAGACTTGTTCGCGGGCTGGGGCGTTTGGCTTACTTGGGTTTTAGGTTCAGGCATTGTTGGTTTGGTCATTGGTTTGTTTCCGATAATGACTAAGAACCGCTTGCAACAAGGTGAACTTCCGATGAAAGATTTTGTTCTTTTTGTTTTGCTCGCTCTTGCAGGCAATGTCGTCGGTTACGGCTGCTCTGCATTCTTAGATACTATCCTGTACGCAGAACCTTTCACAAAAGTCTTCACTCAATTAACAATTATTGCCGCTGGTAACACGGTATTGATCGCTGTTGTTGGTTACTTGATTTTGAAATCAGTGGCTAAACGTAATAAACAAAGCCGTAACCTTACTGAGGCATAAGCGATAATGACTATAGCATTTTCGAACTTCTCTTTTAGATATGAGTCGCTGGATAAACCGACGCTAAAAAATATCAATCTAAGGATAGAGAAAGGAGAGAAAATCGTCATTATAGGTCCTAGTGGTAGTGGTAAATCTACCCTAGGGCAGTGCCTAAATGGTCTGGTTCCTCATGCGATTAAAGGTGAAACCTCTGGATCACTGCAGATAAATGGGCAGGATACGTCTACCTTCGACATGCACGATTATACCGAGCAAGTAGGCACAGTATTACAAGACACTGACAGCCAGTTTGTAGGGTTGAGTATCGGTGAAGACATTGCTTTTGCATTAGAAAACCAGCAAATGTCTAACATTGATATGTACCCGTTAGTGAAGTCGACGGCAAAAATGGTCGACCTTGAAACCATGTTAGATCGTTCACCTCATGATTTATCTGGTGGACAAAAGCAACGCGTATCTTTAGCTGGAATCTTAGTTGATGATGTCGATGTTCTGTTGTTTGATGAACCTCTCGCGAGTTTGGATCCTAAAACGAGCAAAGCAACAATCGAGATCATCGATCAACTCCATCAAGAAACGGATAAGACCATCATTATTATTGAGCACCGTCTTGAAGATGTTTTACATAAGCATATAGACCGTGTGATTTTAATGGAGCGTGGCGAAATCATCGCAGACACGACACCTGATGAGATCCTTGCTTCTGGTTTACTTGATATACACGGGATCCGTGAACCGCTGTATCTTTCTACGCTTAAAGCCGCAAAAGCACCTTTAACTGAAGAAGATAAACTGTCGGTATTCGAACAACTTGATTTCAAAAAATTCCGACCAAGTATCCAAACATGGTTTGAACAAAGACCAAGCGTCGCCCCTGCTCAGAACTTTCCGACTCTTCTTGAAGTTCATGGCTTAACTTATTCATATGATGGCGAAAAGAATGCGCTTGAAGATGTGAGTTTCAAAATTGGCAAAGGTGAATTTGTCTCTATCTTAGGCAAGAATGGATCGGGTAAATCTACGATTACTAAGATTATCATGGGCGTTATCGAGCCTGACTCTGGCTCTGCTTACTTAAATGGTGAAGAACTTTCTCAAATGTCTATTTTTGAAAGAAGCCAAAAAGTAGGTGTGGTTATGCAGAACCCAAACCATATGATCTCACATCACATGATTTTCGATGAGGTAGCATTTGGTTTACGCAACCGTGGCGTAGAAGAATCAGTAGTTAAAAGTAAAGTAGAGTCTGTTCTTGAGCTTTGTGGGCTGAGTAAATTTAGAAAATGGCCAATTGAAGCTTTGAGTTATGGACAAAAAAAACGAGTCACTATTGCTTCTATTTTAGTACTTGAACCCGAGCTTCTCATTCTCGATGAACCGACTTCAGGGCAAGATTACCGTAACTACACATCTATGTTGAATTTCATCCAGAAATTGAATAATGAGCTTGGGATTACTGTCGTCATCATCTCTCATGACATGCACTTAGTCCTTGAATACACAACTCGATCTATTGTTATTGCCGATAGCAAACTGATTGCTAACGCCCCAATGACTGAAGTATTTAGCCAACCATCTTTGCTGGAAAGGGCTAATCTGAGCACCACAAGTATTTATGAACTTGCAAGTAAGATGAAAATTGAAGAGACCAACGCATTCATGCAGCATTTTATTGATTATGAGCGAGGTTCATTATGAATGCATCAAAAGTGAAATTTGGTATCAATTACATCGATACTCAATCACCACTGCACGCACTTAATGGTATTACCAAGTTCGCCCTTTTTCTTGCATGGGTAACCGTCGTCTTAACCACGTTTGATATTAGACTCATCCTGACTCTGATATTTACTGGTTTAGTTCTGCTTAAGATGACAAAAGTACCAGTGCGTGTTTATAAGCCGCTGCTTATAGGTACTGCAAGTGTATTGCTGCTTAATGCACTTTTCATGTATTTACTTGCTCCTCAGCAAGGACCCGAGTTAATTGGCAGTGAGCACATTCTATTTGCTTTACCGGGAAATTACTCATTAAGCCAAGAGACTCTGTTTTATCTGATAACTGTGACGTTGAAGTACATGAGCATGTTCCCTATCGCGCTCATTTTTGTATTCACAACACATCCTACTGAGTTTTCAGCGAGCCTGAACCGCATAGGTGTGCCTTACAAAGTTGCTTATGCTGTAAGCCTTACACTGCGTTATCTGCCTGAAGTGAAGAAAGACTTTGTAAATATTATGCATGCACAGCAAGCACGAGGCGTAGAGTTGTCTAAAAAAGCATCTCTAATTACCCGAATTAAAAACGTGGCGAAGATACTTGGACCGTTGATCTTTTCGAGTTTAGATAGGGCAGATGAAATATCTAATGCGATGACATTACGTGGATTTGGCAGGCATAAATCTCGTACTTGGTACAGCTACTCACCTTTAAAGCGAATCGACTTTGCCGTACTTAGCTTTATTTCTATCATCGTTGTTCTAGCAGTTACAAAGCGAGTATTCGAAGAGCAACTATTCTGGTATCCGTTTTAAGATTAGTGGCTGGTGAGTTACACATAAATCGCATTACTTAAAACAGCTTTAATCAAAAAAATACCGCTCAACTTTGAGCGGTATTTTTATATTAGTAACTTGAATCAACTCTGCCGTACAAGAAGTACAAAATAGCTAACTCAAAGCACATCTATTAAAAGTAAGCGAACTCACCTTTAATTAAGTTTATAGAAAACTGTAGATAGTGGCGGTAACCTCAACTCAATAGATTGAGCTAAACCTTCACTTTGAATATCTTCAATTTCAACTGTCTCTTTTACTTCATATTCACTACCATCGAACTCTTTTGAGTCCGTATTTAATAGCAATGAATAGCGACCTGAGCTTGGTACGCCTAAACGGAAACGTTCATGAGGAACAGGTGTAAAGTTAGAAACAACCAACACACGCTCACCCGACTCACTGATACGCTCGTGTGCTAACACACTCGCTTCAGCCGAATCTTGTAGGCGCCACTCAAACCCTTTAGGGTCAGAATCCAATTCGTGCATCGCTCGCTCTGAACGGTATAAATTATTCAGACCTTTTGTTAGCTGCTGCAAACCTTGGTGACGTTCGTAATCTAGCAAGAACCACTGCAGTTGATCGTCATGATTCCATTCAGCCGTTTGACCGAATTCAGCACCCATGAAGTTCAACTTCTTACCAGGTTGAGCATACATGTAACCCATGTAAGCACGTAAGTTCGCAGTTTGCTGCCACTCATCACCTGGCATCTTGTCATGGATAGAACCTTTACCGTAAACCACTTCATCGTGAGAAAGAGACAATACGTAATTCTCGCTGTGTGCATACACTAGCGGGAAAGTAATAGTGTCGTGGTGGTATTTACGGTTAATCGGGTCTTCTTGAATGTAAGATAAGCTATCGTGCATCCACCCCATATTCCATTTAAAGCCAAAGCCTAAGCCCCCCATAAATGTTGGTGCAGATACACCAGGGAAAGCCGTAGATTCTTCAGCAATGGTCATGGCATTAGGGAAATGTTTATACACTTCCTCATTCATCCATTTCAACGTCGCAATAGCATCGTAATTTTCGTTGCCACCATCGACATTAGGTATCCACTGGTCATGACTGCGTGAGTAATCAAGGTATAGCATTGAAGCAACAGCATCCACACGGATACCATCAATATGGAACTGTTCAAACCAATACAAGGCATTTGAAACTAAGAAGCGGCGAACATGTTCACGACCTAAATCGTAAATGTATGAGTTCCAATCTTGGTGCCAGCCTCTACGTGGATCAGGATCATGGAACAAAGGGGTTCCATCAAAGTCAGCCAACCCGTGGTCATCGGAAGGGAAATGCGCTGGAACCCAATCCAGAACAACACCTAGACCGGCTTGGTGGCACTGATCAACAAAGTATTTAAAATCATCAGGTGAACCAAAACGACTAGTCGGAGCGAATAAACCAATTGGTTGGTAACCCCAAGAGCCATAGAAAGGATGCTCAGATACAGGCATCAGTTCAACGTGTGTGTACCCTAAATCTGTTAGGTACGGTATTAGCTCAGCAGCGAGCTCTCGGTAATTTAAAAATTCACCTTCCGCGTTACGTTTCCAAGAACCTGCATGAAGTTCATAAAACGATAAAGCTTCTTTACGTTTCTCTGTCACTGGGCGGTTTTGCCATTGAGTGTCTTGCCACTCGTAACGATTGTGATCATACGTAATTGATGAGAAAGAAGGGTACTGCTCAGAGTAGAAACCCCAAGGATCCGCTTTATGAGGTAAGCCTTCCCCATTTGGTCCTTTCAATTCAAATTTATACTGAGCGCCTTCTTCCAAGTTAGGAATGAATAGCCCCCAAAGACCATAATCCAAACGTTGCATTGGATGACGGCGACCATCCCACTCATTAAAATTACCAACTAAACTTGCTGCCGTGGCATGCGGGGCATACACAAGAAATCGTGTACCCGAAATAGTCTGTCCATCACGTTCTAGAGTCACAAATTGCGAACCCATGTGCTTGTACATTTCTTTCGGTGTATGCAGCTCTTCGTAACCTGCATATAAGCCATGATATTGATATGGGTCATCAATAATCTGTTCAACACCCGACCAATTAATCGCAAGTTGGTAATGTGTAAAACGTAAGTCGCGATTTTGCTCTAGAAGAAATCCACTTTCATTCTCTCGCTTTAACTCTACGCGTGGTTCATCCCCAACAATCAACTCTACTTTATCTGCCCCAGGGATCCATACTCGCAACGCACCTTCGGCTGCCGGTAAGTATGGGCCCAAAAATGAAAATGGGTCAGCATATGAAGCCTGTGATAGTTGGGTATATATTTGTTTTTGCTTTGAAATGACGCTTTTTTCCAAAACTTATCTCCCTAACCAAACATCAAAAATTACTATACAAAAATGCCCGCTAATAGTGCGGGCAATATAACGACGATTCAGTTTACCTGACGAAGGCCTGTGATTGAGTGACCAAGGTTGTAGTTTCGTATTCGACTGCAATAAAGTGCACTACATTCCCGCTCACTCATTAGATTACTCACCGGCTTTACTACGCACTTCTGTTAGGCGCGATGCCACTCTATTCACACCTTCGTGTGCAAAGATTTCGTCTAAATTCATTGACAGCTTGCGGCGCCAGTTTGGATACTCATCAACAGTTCCTGGAATATTCACTGGCTGATCCATTTCTAACCAATCTTCTAACTGTACACTAAGTAAAGTTGATGAACCTGCCGCGACATGAAGCTGCAGCGCTTCTGCCAAGTATGAATCCATTGGCACTTGGCTTGCGTCACGTCCCACACCTTCTGGTAGGTAACCATGCCAAGCCACTGAGTCTAAGATGCCTTGCTTGCACTCTAAACGATTAACGAATAGCGTTTCTAGTTGAGCCGCATCAGGGTATAGACCAATTTCTTCACCCATTTTTAAATCATCACAGTGCCAGAACCCACGAAGTGTTGGCATATCATGCGTACATAATGCAGACATCGATTGACCAGCATAGTGTTTAGGTGAAATGAAACCACCATCATCTTCTGATGTTTCGAAGAAGAATACTTTGTATGAGTGCACGCCTGCATCCGCAAGAATATCAACGATTTCGTCAGGAACAGTCCCTAAATCTTCACCAATCACACTACACTGATGACGATGAGATTCAAGCGCAAGAATTGAAAGCATGTCTTGCACTGGGTAGTAAACGTATGCACCTTTGGTTGCATCTTCACCACGTGGAATCCACCATAGACGTAGTAGACCTAAAACATGGTCAATACGTAAAGCACCACAATGTTTCATGTTAGCTTGTAGCAATTTCACAAACGCATCATAGCCGGTTGCTTGTAGCACCTCTGGATTTAGCGGTGGTAAGCCCCAGTTTTGACCAAGAGGACCAAGAATATCTGGTGGAGCACCGATGCTCGCATCCATCACTAGGTTGCCTTCATCAGCCCATGTCTCGCTTCCTGAATCAGCAACACCTACGGCTAAATCACGGTACAGACCAACCGCCATGCCCTTCTCTTCGGCTAAACGCTGAGCATCATCAATCTGGCAATCAGCAATCCACTGTAAGTACATGTAAAGTTGTACTTTCTCTTGGTTGTCTTTGATGTATTTTTGAGTCGCTGGGCTATCAAATGTACGGTATTTTTCTGGGAAAACCGGCCAGCCCCACATACCACTATCTTCCGAGTGAAGATCAGCATGCAGTGCGTCAAATGCAGCTTGTTGAGTTAAGCTATCACCACCTTTCTCAGCAAACGCTAAAAACTCTTGTGCACGATCACTTGTGTTATCTAAGTGGCGTTTTTTGAATTCCGTGAAAAGAAGAGGAAGAATGCTCATCTTCAGATCTGAAACTTCTGTGTAATTTACCCAATGTGATTCACGCGCTTTTTGTAGACGTTGCTGGAACTCAGTACTGCCAACAGTTTGCTGCGCTTCTGCACTTAGAGAGAACTCAGGAACTGAACTCACATCAATGTAAAGAATATTCAACCAACGACGTGAAGATGGGCTGTACGGGCTTGCCCCTTCAGGGTTCGCAGGGAATAGAGAATGAATCGGGTTTAAACCGACAAAGTCGCCGCCACGTGATGAGATATCTGCAACCAATTGTTTTAGATCGCCAAAATCACCGATACCCCAGTTGTGCTGAGTTCTCAATGTGTAAAGCTGAACGCTTGGGCCCCAAAGCTTTTTACCATCATCAATGGCATCTTGTTTGAAACATGCTTTTGGTGTGATGATAAGTGCCATTTCATAAGGCGTTTTACGACGCTTACGGCTCACTATCAATTTGTGGTAACCCCATGCCAAATCACTTGGCAATGCAAACACTAAAGGGCCACCCTCTGCACGCTCATCACGAACGACTTGAGATTGAAGATAGCCTTCAAGTACCTCTCCCTGCTCGGTTTCTAAGCGCCAGCTAAACTCACTTTCACGGGCACTTGCACCTAGGTTAAGCGCCACTTCTACGGGCTCACCATCACGCAAAACAAGAACTGGGTCTAATACGTCTTTCTTGTGTTTCTTTTCTGCTGACTTCAATAATGCAGCATCATTACTTGTGTCATAGCCAAGTGAAGCCAATAGATGTGTAATTGTCTCATCTGAAACTTTAGCTTCATCGCCCCATGCACTAACGTAGCTATCTGCAATGTTTGCCATTTCTGCGACTTGTTTTAATACGTTTTGTTCTTTCATCGCTCTCTCCGAAGGCACTGCTTTTACGCCTTCCAAATCTGTAGGGGTTCTATCAATTAAAAGGCCAAGGCAGCGTACTGCCTTGGCGTTGTTCAAACTCTTAGCGTTTTACTGCTTCAAGTTTCCAAATGTTGTTCACGTAGTCGCGTATTGAGCGGTCTGATGTGAATTTACCAACCAATGCGGTGTTAAGAATCGCTTTCTTAGCCCAGCCAGCTTGGTCTTTGTACTGCTTGCCCATATCTTCATGTGCTTGAACATAAGAAGCAAAATCTGCAAGACATAGGTAAGGGTCACCACCGTCGAGTAGGCTATCAAACGTTGCACGTAGAAGACCTGGTTGACCTGGAGAGAACTCATCACCTGTCAATAGGTCAAGAGATGCTTTCAGTAGTGGGTCTGCATTGTAGTAGTCGTAAGGGTTGTAACCCTGAGCTTTCAATGCAACAACACCGTCAACGTCTAGACCGAAGATGTAGATGTTTTCATCGCCAACTTCTTCACGAATCTCAACGTTCGCACCATCCATCGTACCGATGGTTAACGCGCCGTTTAGAGCCATCTTCATGTTGCCCGTACCAGATGCTTCTTTACCAGCCAGTGAGATTTGCTGAGAAACGTCTGCTGCAGGGATGATGATTTCAGCCATGCTTACACGGTAGTCAGGGATGAATACCACTTTAAGCTTGTTACCGATGCGAGGATCGTTGTTGATCTTCTCTGCAATCTTGTTAACCGCGAAGATGATTTCTTTTGCTAGGTGGTAACCAGGTGCTGCTTTCGCTGCGAAGAAACATACGCGTGGCTCACACTCGAAACCAGGTTCGTTAAGAATACGGTGGTACAGAGATAGAATGTGTAGCAAATCTAGGTGCTGACGCTTGTATTCGTGAAGACGTTTGATTTGAACGTCGAAGATAGCGTTAGTATCTAGCTCGATACCCATGTTCTCTTGAACCCAATCAGCAAGACGCTGTTTGTTTTCTTTCTTAACAGCCATGAATTCTTTTTGGAATTTCGCGTCTGTTGCAAACTTAGCGATGCCTTCTAGCTGTTCAAGTTTTGCTGGCCATTCAGTGCCGATCTTACCTGTGATTAACGTAGATAGACCTGGGTTACAGAACTTCAACCAACGACGTGGCGTGATACCGTTCGTTACGTTAGTCAGTTTACCTGGGAAGATTTCGTTGAACTCTGGGAACAAGTCTTTCTTAACCAGTTGTGAGTGAAGTGCAGCTACACCGTTTACTTTGTAAGAACCAATCACACATAGGTTTGCCATGCGAACCATGCGGTGGAAACCTTCTTGGATGATAGAAAGCTTCGCTTGTTTCTCACCGTCACCAGGCCACATCTTGCGAACTTCTTGCATAAAGCGGTGGTTGATTTCAAAAATGATTTCCATGTGACGTGGAAGAAGACGGTTAATCAAAGATTCAGACCAAGTCTCTAGCGCTTCAGGAAGTAGTGTGTGGTTCGTGTATGCGAACGTATGAGCACTGATTTCCCATGCTTGATCCCAAGATAGACCTTTCTCGTCGATTAGGATGCGCATTAGCTCAGGAATCGCAATCGTTGGGTGCGTATCGTTAAGCTGAATCGTTTCTTGTTTAGGCAGATCTTCTAGAGAGAAACCTGCTGCTTCATGACGACGTAGAATATCGCGAACAGACGCTGCTGAGTGGAAGTACTGCTGCATTAGGCGCAGAGTCTTACCTTTCTCGTGGTTGTCGTTCGGGTAAAGTACTTTAGTGATGTTACCTGCATCGATTAGCGAGTGTTGCGCTTCGAAGTAATCACCGTTGTTGAAGCTTGCTAGTGAGAATGGTGCGATTGCCTGACATTCCCAAAGACGCAGCGGGTAGACCGTGTTTGACTCGTAACCTACGATTGGTAGATCCCAAGGCATTGCTTTTACTTCCATACCTGGAACCCAAGTACGAACTTCTTTACCGTCGATGTATTCAACTTCTACATGACCGTAAAAACCAATGTGTTGTGCTAGTTCTGGACGAGCAACTTCCCACGGGTAACCTTCAACACCACGCCATGCGTCTGGTGCTTCTTGTTGACGACCATCTTGGAAAGATTGTTTGAATAGACCGTACTCGTAGTGAAGACCGTAGCCTACTGTTGGGTATTCTTGAGCGGCACAAGAATCCATGAAACAAGCAGCAAGACGACCAAGACCACCATTACCTAGTGATGGGTCGCGTTCTTCTTCTAGAAGGTCAGTTAGGTTTTGACCTAGCTCTTCCATTGCATGAGTGATCTGCTCGTACAGACCCATGCTGATTAAGTTGTTACCTGTAAGGCGACCAATCAAAAACTCTAGTGAAAGGTAGTTAACGCTCTTCGCGTTTTTGATTTTTTCATCATTTTCAGTTTCTAACAGATCAAATGTTGTCAATTCTGCTAGCGCACGCCCCATTGCTAGGTACCATGCGCGGCTATCTGCTGTTTCAATCGTTGTTGCGTAAGTTGCAGATAAATGCTTTTTAACGCTTTCTTGGAACGACACTTTATCGAAAGTTTTTTGCTGAGTTGGTTTCATTTCAGAAATCTCGCTTTTAATAGTTCTAATTCATCTGTGACATATCGTGCATGGTCACCATTAACTAAACATCATCCCGAAACTACACCCTATAAGGAGTAGATCAGAGGGAGTAGAGGGCGTACCCGTAATCACTTAGTGATCTGAATCTCATCATCTGACGCATAATAAAATTTTCGAGTGACTACGATCACAAGCCTCTATTCGATAACCTAACCTCAATTAGGAATATTTCTGTTTACAGAAACCTAATCACTTATCAATTTTGATGTTCAGATCACGAAAAATTTTCAATCTCTTTCATAAGTTGCATAATTTTCCGTACAGATAGGAACCACTTCACAATCAAAAACCCAAGCAATAAGTGATGATCATCACAAAAAAGGGGCGTAGATTAGTCAAAACAAGCAGAAGAGCAAGATTTAAGAAGTCGATCATAGTTTGTTGCATTCCGCTTCACGTAACATGCCCCCATAATTCAAACGATAATTGGTACTGCTACCCTTTAACCATGGCATTTCGCAACCAAGGTTCATATGCAGCTTATACCAACCACTTAAAAGGTTAGACTCGATATGTGGATCCCATCAAAACTGACTCGTCCTGGTCGCTTACATAATGCAATCGTAAGACCCCGAGTATTGGAGCTATTACAGCAAGCACCATTTTATAAGCTCGTATTATTTCGCTCCCCAGCAGGCTATGGCAAAACGACCATGGCGGCCCAATGGCTCGCAGATAAACCAAACGTGGGTTGGTACAGTATTGATGACAGCGACAATGATGCTTTCAGGTTCATTAACTACCTGCTTCAGTCGCTAAATAAAGCCACACAAAACGCATGTCCAAACTCTCAAAAACTTGCGGAAAAAAGACAATTTTCATCACTTCACTCTTTGCTAAGTGAAATTTTTGCAGAAATGTCTAATTTTCATCAGGAGTGTTTTCTAGTTCTGGATGACTACCATCTGATCGCAAATGACGATATTCATGAAGCCATGCGTTTCTTCTTGAAGCACATGCCAGACAACCTAACGCTAGTGGCAACAAGCCGCGCGACACCACCTTTAGGCACCGCAAACCTTCGTGTCCGTGACTTGATGATTGAAATTGGTAATGAGTCTCTAGCCTTTGATACAGAAGAAACCACTCGGTTCTTTAACTTAAGAGTCGCGAATGGAATAGATGACTCCACGGCAGGCAGCCTATGTAGCTATGTTGAGGGCTGGCCTTCTGCCCTACAATTAATTGCTTTACAGGCGCAACACCAAAAGCGCACTCTAGTTCAAGCAGCTGAATCAGTTTCTCACTTCAACCATGCGCACCTTTGGGATTACCTTGTCGAAGAAGTGTTTGACTTGCTGGATAAGGAAACAAGACATTTCTTAATGCAATGTTCCGTTCTTGATCACTTTAATGATGAACTCGTATGCGCGCTCACCGAACGTGAGGACGCTTTAGGTATGATCGAGTCATTAAATCGATATGGACTATTTATCTATCCGCTGGAAGGTGAACATAAAGGCGAGCATAACTGGTACCGTTTCCACAATTTATTTGCAGAGTTTTTAGCTCATGAGCGCCAAGCAAGAATTCCTCAACAAGAAGAAGAGCTCCATCGTTCTGCTGCAAAAGCCTGGCTGAAGCAAGATACACCTCACCAAGCATTACGACATGCTCAAAGAGCACAAGATGGTGAATTGATTGTCCAAATCTTAAATGACACTGGCTGGAAGATGTTTAACCAGGGTGAACTTTCATCTTTGGAAATGGCAGTTAAACAACTGACACGAGACCAGTTATTTGGCAACCCGAAGCTTTCAATGTTAAGAGCATGGCTTGCACAAAGCCAACATAGATATGACCAAGTAGGTACGCTTTTAGAAGAAGCCGAAAAGGAATATAAAGAGCGCAACATTGTGTTAGATACTCAACATAAAGGGCAATACAATGCACTCAGAGCTCAAGTTGCGATCAATAGTAGTGATCCAGAAAACGCTCTAGAACTTGCTGAATTAGCACTAAGCCAACTCAATACCAATGTCTATCGTAGCCGCATTGTAGCGACATCTGTAGTAGGCGAAGTTAATCACGTTATGGGTAATTTAAGCCGTGCACTACCCATGATGCAGCAAACAGAGAAACTGGCTCGTCAGTATCAAGTTTATCATCAAGCTTTATGGGCTATTCTCCAGCAGAGTGAAATATTGATTGCTCAAGGGTATGTTCAAGCTGCATTTGAGCTGCAAGACAGTGCATTCAAGTTAATTGAAGAACACCAACTGCAATACGTCCCTCTGCATGAGTTCTTACTGCGTGTTCGCGCTCAAATCTTCTGGTGTTGGAACCGATTAGACGAGGCGGAAGAGTGTTGCTATAAGGGCTTAGATATTCTTGGTCACCACTCACCAAGCAAGCATCTTCACAGCTACTCAATGCTGGCGCGTATTTCTCTTAGCCGCGGTGAAATAGATAAAGCCGCAAAGTTTATTGATCAAATCCAGCATTTACTGCGCCAGTCTACTTACCATGTAGATTGGACAGCTAATGCGTCCTTGTCACTTATCTTATTCTGGCAAGTCAAAGGTAACAAAGAAGCGATCCAAGATTGGCTAAACGCAGCTGCACGCCCTGAAACGGCGAGCAACCATTTCTGCCAACTTCAATGGCGCAATATAGTGCGAGCGCATATATATTTGGATCAATTTGAAGAGGCTGAAACCGCTTTAAATTTCTTAAAAAGTGAAGCGGCTAAATCTCATTTGATTACTGATACGAACCGAAACCTCATTGTTGAGTCGGTGTACCATATTCAAACTCAAAATGAAGACCATGCACGAACTCTTCTGGAAGAAGCGCTGCAAATGACCAACCAAACCGGCATGGTGGGTAACTTCTTGGTTGATGGCAGTACAATCGGGCACATTCTCGATAAGTTAAGTAGCAAACCTGGTCTTGGAGATTTAGAGCGCCACCGAGCGCAACAAATCATGAAAGACATTTCTACAACACAACGCAGCCGCTCAATTCATTTTGATGAAGACTTTGTCGAAAACTTAGTGAACCACCCGAACATCCCAGAGCTAGTGCGCACCAGCCCACTGACTCAACGAGAGTGGCAAGTACTAGGATTAATTTATTCTGGGTTTAGTAATGAACAAATCGCCCAAGAACTCGACGTTGCAGGGACAACCATCAAGACTCACATTCGAAACCTGTATCAGAAACTGAATATTGCGAATAGAAAGGAAGCAATCAGTACTGCTGAGAACTTGTTACAGTTGATGGGATACTAATACCCAATCAATGACTAGCGCTGTTCACACATAGAACCCCAGCTAGAATAAACATAAAGCCAGCCTGAATCGAAACGATTCTGGGTTGGCTTTTTTGCATAATAAGCTTATGACTTAGTAAAGCCTAACTAGTAAGATTATATAAATAGTGTGCGATGGTAGAGCTTTGAGTTCCGCTTTAGCTTAACTTGGGTCTTGGGTCTTGGGTCTTGGGTCTTGGGTCTTGGGTCTTGGGTCTTGGGTCTTGGGTCTTGGGTCTTGGGTCTTGGGTCTTGGGAAGGAGAATACACTGGATGACGGGTTATTCACTAATAAGCCAAGTAAGTGAAGAAGAGTGGCACAAATGACAGACAAAAAAATAGCCAATCGCAATAAGCGCGATTGGCTCTATATATATCGTGAACAAATTGGTTCACTAACAACGTCAGTTGGCTAGGTGACCCTCGGCTTAAGAAGGGTCGATTTATACAATGCAGGTAACGTGCCAACTTTAAACTAGGTTATTTTGGGTCAAATGTCGCATAAAACTCCTAATTTTCAATCAGAATTTGCATTATGCAATTGCACTTTGCATTTTCATGCAAAATAGATATGAATACTGTTGCTATCAAAGGGTGAGCAAATCCCAGTTTGATTAGTTTTACGATCCGTCGAACGTAATCGCATAAGACATCGAGTTGCACATCCAGAATTGATATTTTTTCTACACTATTCTTTGTATACTGCGGGCAATTATCATTAACTATATGCAGCAATGAATTACTTAAGCACTTTTTTTAAAGGTATGGCAATGGGCGCAGCAGATGTTGTACCTGGCGTATCGGGCGGTACCATCGCTTTTATTACTGGAATTTACGATACTCTTCTTGAGAGTATTAGACGCATCAACCCAAGCCTATTCGGCATATGGAAGCGTGAAGGTTTTAAAGCCGCATTTAACCACATCAACGGCTTTTTCTTAATCTCATTGTTTGGTGGTATTTTTACCAGCATAGCAACATTAGCCAAATTGATTTCATGGCTACTGGTCACTCACCCTATCCCACTGTGGTCATTTTTCTTTGGACTGATCCTAGTCTCTATTTACCATATTCTTAAACAGGTCGAAAAAAGAGACGCTTTGCGTTTTGTGTTTCTACTGTTAGGGGTAGCATTCGCTTACAGTATTACCATACTGAAGCCTCTGCAGATGGAGCCTACTAGCATCAACATTTTAATCGCAGGCGGAATTGCTATTTGTGCGATGATCTTACCGGGAATCTCTGGCAGCTTTATCTTACTTCTCATTGGCATGTATACACCGGTATTAGCGGCGGTTAAAGGCTTTCAAGTTGATGTATTAGCCTTATTCCTTGGCGGGTGTGTTATTGGTCTTTTAACCTTTTCACATGTGCTTTCTTGGTTGCTTCGTTCATTCAGAGATTTCACTCTGATTTTTTTAACCGGCTTAATGATTGGTACACTTCCAAAAATCTGGCCTTGGAAAGAAACCATCAGCTGGCGCACCAACTCAAAAGGTGAGCAAGTTCCTTTAATTCAAGAAAACCTATCGCCATTTGAATTTGAGTCCCTCACATCACAACCGTCACAGTTAGTATTGGCAGTTGCCATGATGCTTGTTGCAATCACTTTTGTTCTTGCTCTAGAGAAGTTTGCAGGCGACGGCAGTAAAGAGAAATAATCGCTTTATCTAACGTATTTACTTCTTTATTTGAATACACATAGCTTCATTACAAACGCCGCCTTTTATAGGCGGTTTTTTATTCAAGACTACACATTACCTCTTTTCAACTTCCCTCATTTAGCGCTCACTTTCTGCCTTTCTCCATAAATATCATGATAATAAGCAATGAGAAAAACCCTGTGGAAAATACTAGCATCAGCACATAATTTCCTTTTGATACAAATACGTATTGGCGATTGTGATAATATCGCGACTTTATAGAATCAAATGGATATGACTGATGCATTCTGCATTTAAAGTTGTTGCGGTGATTACTGCCCTTGCCGCTGGTTTTTATGGACCTCAAGCTATCAATAAGGTCCAAGAGTCACTTGGGTCAGATATGGAAAATGTCGACCTCGCGGACTATTGCATGCTGTCAACAGACTCATGTATACAAGACTCCATTTCAATGTCACTTGATAAAAATACAGCCCAACCCCTGATTCCTTCTACGATTCGAGTTATCTGGCCCAATGCTAAGCAAGACACACTACTGTTATCGCTAAAAGGGCTAGAAATGGAGATGGGCACCGCGCTTTATCAGTTAAAATTGATAGGCGGAGATGAATATGAGGGCGAAATTATTCTTCCTGTATGTACACTTGAAAAAATGACTTGGGTTGGAGAGTTAACCGACGGCACAACCACGATTCACCCAGCAATAAGGATGGCAAGATGAGTAAAAATTGGTCTTTAGCACTAATCGTAGCGTTTGTTTTAGGCTTTGGCGTAAAAGTCTATTTAGACGAGCAAGCGACTACTCAAGCCAAACAAGAAAAAGCTCAACAGCTTTCTGAAACTACTTTGTATGGAAAAGGTGGTCAGCCAGCAACCATATTTGATGAAAGCGACCCACGAATTCGGGTTGTCTACTTTGGTTTCACACGTTGCCCTGACGTATGCCCAACCTCATTAGCCATGCTAGCTGGCGCGCTGAATCAAATTACCGATGAAGATAAAGCTAAGCTTCGTCCTATGTTCATATCTTTAGACCCTGAACGTGATGCTGCAGATGCGTCTTCTCAATACGCGCAATATTTCCACCCTATGATTGAAGGACTTTCTGGCTCGTTAGAAGCAACAACGTCTTTAGCTCATAACTATGGTGTCATTTTTAGAAAAACAGTGCTTGAAGATTCTGAGCTGGAATACACGTTAGACCACAGCTCTTATTTTTATTTTTTGAAGCCAGACGGTACGCTAATTACGAAAGTGCCACACACATTAACCCCAGCTCCCATCGTAAATGCGATTAAAGAGCTTGCGGTTAACTAGTTAGATTCAAACGATTTAGGCTGATAAGTGGCTTAGGTTGATAAATGGCTTAAGTAGATAAATCGCTAGGTTTAATCGTTTGACCAAGAAAGGGTCACGAAATGACCCAATAAAATTAAAGTGCTCAATACTAAAAGCACGATAACACTATAATAAAACCATTAAGGACAATAACATGAAGTTAAAAGCTCTCGCCCTTGCGGGGTTGCTCCTCACTCCTTTTGCTCAAGCTAAATCCGACATCATGGCGCATGACTTATACGCCCGCGCTATGGCACCATCATCAGTGACAAGTGCTGTTTTCACTACACTTATGAACCATGGTGATAATGAACGTACCCTTATTTCAGCATCAACACCCGCAGCTGGAAAAGTCGAACTTCATGATGTAATTAAAGATGGCGATGTAATGAAAATGCGCCAAGTACAAAGCATTGCAATACCAGCAAACGGCCACGCAGTACTCAAGCCAGGTAGCTTACACATCATGTTATTTGATTTAGATAAACGTTTAGCAGAAGGGGAAGAAATTGAAATGACGCTTACCTTTGCTAACGGTGAAACCCAAACGCTGCAAGTACCTGTGAAAAAGGTTATGAGTGGCATGAAGAAGATGGACCACTCCCATCATTAAGCTTCTTTAAAACAAACGGCGAGTACTTTTACCACTCGCCGTTTTCTGTTACGCTTAGCGCGTATTTAACCCGATGGAGGACACAAGATGATTGTAATGACGAACCTAAACACGACTGTAAAAGTATCGCGCGTATAACTTGGTAGAAACACCTAAAGACAACTAATTTCCTACCAATTTAATTACTCAATTTCACAGCTAGCCAGTTTCAACACTAGCCAATAGCTAAATTTGAGTTATTACCCCCGCTACCTTTACCCGTGTAATTAATTACCGGGGTCTACATCAATTCCATTTGACCCTAACTCAAACGTTTTTATGACGTCTCGAGCGCATTACTGTACAGCAAGCTAAATAGCTCGCAAATAAACGACAGTTTTTATGCAGTTCGCACGTCTAGGGTAAACAAATAATGAATTCACAAACTGCATTTTCTCATCCAATGACACTTCAACAACTTGGATGGCAACCTGTATTCCAACAACAACTAACACTTGAAGACTACGACCAATCTATCATTGCTCGCGTTATTGCTCATCATAGAAGTGGCTATACTCTAGCAAGTGAACAAGGTGAAATAACCTTACCTATTCACCATAGCCAACCAGCTATGACGGTCGGTGATTGGGTGATCTTAACGCTAGAACAACAGTTTGACCGCTTGCTAGAAAGGCAATCTCTATTTAGTCGAAAAGCCGCAGGCAGTAAAGTGTCTGAGCAGTATATTTCCGCTAACATTGACACTGTTTTTATCGTAGTTTCACTCAATAATGACTTTAACTTAAGCAGAATTGAACGTTACTTAGCGCTTGCCAATGAAGCACAAGTAGAACCCGTTATTGTTCTAACCAAAAAAGACTTATGTGACGATGTAGAAGACAAAATCATGCAAGTTCAACAACTCGACCCAATGCTAATGGTTGAGTCAGTGAACAGTTTAGATATCGATTCTACTCAGGTATTGGCACATTTTTGCAAAGTTGGTAAAACCGTCGCGCTCATGGGGTCATCTGGTGTTGGGAAGTCAACATTAGTTAACTCATTAATAGGCAGTGAAGAGCAAGAAACTGGGGGAATTAGAGAAGACGACAGTAAAGGTCGTCATACTACGACATCTCGATCACTTCATTCTCTTAGAAGTGGCGGTTTGCTTCTGGATACTCCAGGGATGCGTGAGCTTCAATTAGCCGACTGCGCTGATGGTGTAAGTGAAACCTTTTCTGATATCGAAGAGCTCGCTCTACGCTGTCGCTTCTCAGACTGCCACCACGAATCAGAGCCTGGTTGTAAAATCACGGCTGCGATTGAAAGTGGAGACCTGACAGAAAGGCGCTTTAAGAATTACCAAAAGTTGCTGAGAGAACAAGCTCGAAATGGCGCTACTCTGGCCGAGCAACGTTCGCACTACAAACAGCTTTCTAAAATGTACCGAAACGTACAATCGGAAAGCCGTAACATCAAACAAGGTGGCTCTTAGGCTTAAATCTAGAAACCTAGAAACCTAGAAACCTAGAAACCTAGAAACCTAGAAACAGAATAAATCATTGAAATCACCTTACCATGCCCCTTTTTAAGGGGCGTTTTATTTCCTGCAATGCTGTCTTGAATCTGCTCTTTTTTAATCGAGTAAGCCCCACAGTAACTATAGGTACGAATACCGGCTTAAATACCAGCCTAAGACACCTATCTCATATAGCACTTTCTATTCACTCACTGAATATCAAATCCTGACTAAAACGGTTAAAAAACACCAACAAAAAAGTTAAGTAAAATAGTTAATAATACCAATCATTAACATAAAATAAACATTAGAACTTAAATTAAGCACATAGAGCAAACAATTACCCTAAAAACAAACTAATCCTAGACACAAAATATTATGTAGTTACCATAACGACTATTCGGCTAATGAATAGACGAAATGATCGTGCTTTTATAAAACACGACAAACTATAACAACTAAATAATTGCAGGTATTTTATGCAAAATAACAACATCGTCGCTCGCATTGCTCGTGGGAACTTAGTTCTCCAGATCCTTGCGGGTATTGTTTTTGGTGTCATTCTAGCAATGGTGTCACCATCAGCAGCCCAAGATGCAGGTCTACTTGGTAGCCTGTTTGTTGGTGCATTAAAAGCGGTAGCCCCAATTTTGGTATTCATTCTTGTTGCTGCTTCTATTGCAAACCAGAAAAAAGGTCAGCATACCCACATGCGACCAATCATCGTACTTTACCTTTTTGGTACATTTTCAGCAGCTCTAACCGCTGTTGTATTAAGCTTCATGTTCCCAACCACTTTGACACTGGTTGCTGGCGCTGAAGGTGCGAACCCTCCTCAAGGTATTGCGGAAGTCCTAAACACATTATTATTCAAGCTTGTTGATAATCCAGTAAGTGCATTAATGAACGCTAACTACATTGGCATTCTTGCTTGGGCTATTGGTCTTGGTCTTGCACTTCACCACGCATCATCCACAACGAAAGCGGTATTTGAAGATTTAAGTAACAGCGTGTCTCACATTGTTCGCTTTATTATTCGCCTTGCTCCTTTTGGTATCTTCGGTCTTGTTTCTGCAACGTTCGCAACAACAGGCTTTGATGCTCTAGCAAGCTATGGTCAACTTCTAGCAGTACTTCTAAGCTCAATGCTTATTATTGCTCTTGTCGTTAACCCAATAATTGTATTCGTGAAAACCAAGCAAAACCCTTACCCGCTTGTGCTGCAATGTATTCGCGAGTCTGGCGTGACGGCATTCTTTACTCGTTCAAGTGCTGCTAACATTCCAGTAAACATGAACTTATGTAAGAAGCTTGAGCTTGATGAAGACACTTATTCAGTTTCTATTCCACTAGGCGCAACCATTAACATGGCTGGTGCTGCAATTACGATTACAGTATTAACGCTAGCAGCGGTTCATACTATGGGTATTGAAATTGATATCTTCACAGCAATCTTACTTAGCCTTGTTGCTGCGGTTTCAGCATGTGGTGCTTCTGGTGTAGCGGGTGGTTCATTACTGCTGATCCCACTTGCATGTGGTCTGTTTGGTATTTCTAATGATGTGGCAATGCAGGTTGTTGCGGTTGGTTTCATTATTGGTGTGATTCAAGATTCTGCAGAAACAGCACTGAACAGCTCAACTGATGTTGTGTTCACAGCGGCCGTTTGTAAAGCTGAGCAACAAAAAGCACAGTAATACATTCTGAGCGACAGAGCTAAATTGGATTAAGTTCCAACAAAAAACGGGGAAGCTAATGCTTCCCCGTTTCTTTTTATCTGTTTTATCTATATTTCGTTACAGCAAGCTTTAGATATGCGACAGCTGAACTGAAGGGCTTAAACTGAGTCATTTAAAACTAATTAATTCAAATCTAACCGGTTTAAAGCTTGGGCGGCTTAAGTGGCTGAGAAAAATCCAGTGCCGTAGTAGGTAACGAAGGTTCGACAGCAACTGGCGCTTTTGCTTGCTCACCTGCTTTTTGGTCGCCATCATTTAGGCTTTGTTCTTGTTGTAAGCTTTCCTGTTGCTGCGTATCAACTTGTATCTCGTCTGAATCATCTTCCACTTCAACGACTTTTTTAGGAATCGGCACTCCACGCTTGTATAGCTTATTTAACGCTCGGATAATTGAATGTTTAGCTACTGATTTTTGGGTTAACTTCGCAATAAGTGGTTTCGTTAAGGACTGCAAACCTACAACTGAATCAACCCCTAAATTTGACCCTACAATATCTCTAATGGGTCTTGCAGGTTCATAACCAAAGTGGGCCGCCATAAACAACCAAATATAAGAAATCGCATTTCCGTGCTCACCTTGATCTCTCCATGCTTCACCCGCACGGCACATCGCTTCAGGGTGGCTTTTTTCAGCAGCACTCTCTAACCAATAACATGCCATTCCATGGTTCTTAGGAACACCTACACCATTTAAATAACTTGCACCCAGCTTAAGGCTCCCTTCAATTTTCCCTTTATCTGCTGCGCCTTTATACCATTTTACAGAAGCTTCGGCTGAGGCTTCAGGATTAGTTTTATCAACATTCCAATCACCCATGAAAATCATGGCTTCTGGGTTGCCTGCTGATGCTGATTCTTCAATTAATGAGTAACCTTTAGGGATATTCTTGGTTGTCCCTCTTCCGAAAATTAGCGCTTTACCCATCTCAAACTTAGCATTCAAATCCCCTTCTAAACCAGCAATCGCTAGCTGCCAGAAGTTCGCTTGTTCTTTGAGAATCAGATCTTCTCTTTTACGCATGCTGATACGCACAATGCCATACATGCCATTCATGTCATCCAACTGCGCGGCTTTTTCATACCAATAAAGAGCCTCTTTCAAATTCGTTCTTTCCGCTTCTTTTGCTAGAAAGAGAATAGAGGGAAGATGCCCAGTTTCAGCTTTAAAAAGACGTTCTTGCTTCTCTTGTTTTCGTGCTTTTTCAATCGCTTTTCGGTAAGCCACTTCACGCGCTTTTCTTTCTTCCTCGATGCGCTGCTTTCTTAAAGACAGCGACATAAGCCAGATGAACACAAGCAAAAGTGATAGAGCTGTCGCACCAATTGCGATTCCCATAGTACTCATAAAAATTCTTAATGTTGGTAAGCTGATTTCAAATACCGAAGTGGAAAATACAATCAGCTTTAGATGATATCTATTTTAGCGGCTATTCATGGAAAACCTGAAGAAGACGCATGAATTAATAAGCATATTCTCGGAAAAAATGACATAAGTGAGCAACTTTTGATGATAATGCCACTATACAGCCATTGGCACATGAGATTTCATTTGGAGTTAACCATTGTGATCTTCAATCATACATTTTCAATTAGTGGGTCTATATTGGATTCTAGGAGTAACCAATAAGGCAGAACTGCCTAAAAGGATATTTGAAGTATAAGCAAACATATTATGAGGTTTAAATAGTCCATGAACCCTTGTATTTGTTAGAGTTTACATTGTAAATTCAACTTATAAATACTTATTAGTTTACGGTGTTATTAAGCATTAATACTGATGAATACAACAAAGGCGCGCTCATTTAAGCACGCCCTTTATTATGCGGTAGATTCTTTGTTCAGTAGTTTATTGCTTTTTTAGTCGATTCTTTTCCCACATAGGGGGACTACCAATATAGTCTTGCACACTCTGGATAAATTCTTTGACTAGCTTAGTCTGCTTTCTGTGCGGGTATATTGCGTAAATAGCGGTATCTAACCTCGAAATATGATAATCAGGCAATAAAGTGACTAAGCCCAATTCTTCCATTGAGTAATGAAGGTTAGATAAATCAAGCAAGGTATAACCAAGCCCATCACTGACCCCAGCAACGATCGTTCGAACATCACTAACAACAAAATTGCCTTTCATTTTCCAGCTATGGTACAGGTCACTTCCAGGACTTTCATTAATGCGAAGGTGGTCTAACCTAATATCTCTATTGCTGTAAATAATTGCAGGAAGCTTAATCAAATCTTGCGGAGTTTCTGGCATACCGTGCTGCTCAACAAACCCTTTAGAAGCCACCAGCAAAAAGTGAGTGTCTGCAATTTTTCGTGCAATTAGATTCGACTCTGCAAGCTTGCCAATTCGAAACGCAATATCGTACTGATCAGCAATGATATCGGCTTTTTTATCATTTAAAGACAAGGTGATCTGCACATCAGGGTAGCGCTTCATAAAATCAGATACTATCGGCTGCAGGTATTGTTGGCCAAAATAGATTGGAGTCGTAATTCGTAACATACCTTTAGGTTCAGACTGATACGAATCAGCAATACCTTGAATTTGGTCAAGCGTATCTTGAAGAACATGAGTTTGAGCAAGAATGTCTTCACCGGCAGAGGTCAAAGAAAAGGACCGAGTAGAGCGGTTCAAAAGCTGCACACCAAGATCAGCTTCCAACTTCTTAATTTGTTTTGAAAGTGAAGAGTTATCCATATTGTGTAAAGCCGCAGCTTTGGTAAAAGACCCTTGCTGAACAACATCAAGAAACAATAATAACTGGTTAGTATTTGGCACTCTCTTTCCTTAATCAATAACCCAACATTTCATACAACTTTAGCGCTAATTAAAATCATTAAACTTCATAACTTTCACTAAGATTTTCATTGAATAGTTATAGCTAGCGTTCGTCTTTTGGCGTATCCATCACTACCATCGTTGAAATGGATTGAACTTGCGCGCATTCACCTAAAACATCAGCGTGAAACTTTTTATAACTTGGTAAATCACGGGTTTCTACTCGTAATAAATATTCATTAGCACCCGTAATATTGTGGCATTCAACCACTTCACTTTCTAAGCTGACATGTTGTTCGAATTCAAGTTGAGCCGCTTTACTGTGACTAGATAAACCAATCGATACGTAAGCAATAAAACCAACGCCCATTTGCACATTATCTAATACCGCGCGATAGCCTTGAATCACCCCTTTTTTCTCTAAATCTTGCACTCGCCTTAGGGTTGCTGATGGAGATAACCCTACCCTTTCAGAAAGGTCTACATTAGAGATTCTGCCGTCAGCTTTTAGCTCATGCAATATTCTTTCGTCAAATCTATCCATAGCCGTTGTTTATTGCTCAAAAATCCTTAATGAGATGAATATAAACACAAAATTGCGGTGCTTTCCACCTAGTATGAAGCTTGACCGGTCAGACAAGATTCTCATGCCTATATTTCAATGCTCGTTGGTTTACCACTTCTGCATTCGCACTATTTGCATTCACTCATATTTTAAGCTCGTACATCACATGCATACGGTGCTTACTCAGCACAAATAAAAATGGAGAAAACTATGCCATTAGAACAACTCAGTGCATTAGCGTTATTTGCGTTTGTCTCGACCTTTACCCCTGGACCAAACAACATCATGTTAATGACTTCAGGAGCCAATGTCGGCTTTGCTCGAACCATCCCACACATGTTAGGTATCGCACTCGGTTTCGCCGTAATGTTGCTATTAGTTGGATTCGGTTTAATGGGCGTGTTTAATGCTTACCCAGTAACGCACCAAGTTTTAAAGTACCTGAGTTTGGCTTACTTGGTGTACCTTGCAATCAAGATTGCTACCAGTGGCAAAGCTAAAAATTCAGACACATTCAAACCCATGACTTTTCTAGGTGCGGCGAGTTTTCAATGGGTGAATCCAAAGGGATGGTCAATGGCATTAACAGCGGTTTCGGTCTATAGCTCTGGAAGCTCTTGGTGGGAATTAGCCATCATTGCAGGGATTTTCACCTTGGCCAATTTACCTTCTGTGACTTTTTGGACTGCAGCGGGTAAACAATTACAGCACTGGCTAACGACCCCAATTCGCATTAAGAGCTTCAACTATGGGATGGCTGGTTTACTGCTCGCGTCGACAATTCCAATGCTCTAATTTCTAGTCATTGACTCACCTAACTTCTAGGCCTTGAGTCAAAACGTTATCTAGCTATCTAGTGCTTTAGCACGGTTGAAAATTCAGTTCATTTTAAATGCTCAATTGCTTAGATACATAGCTGCTCAATAACTTAGTGAACCAATAGTTTAGTTAACCAATAAGTTCGCAAGGATAGGCTGTAACACGGCTTGTCCTTGCGCCGTCAAAGCCCACAAAAATGCACTGATATTCCCGATAATCGACATCCATAAAATAGCTTTAAATGGCTGCTTTTGAGTTTTATGGCGTAACTTCGCTTGCGCCAGTAACGCACCAGGCCAACCTCCCAACAAAGAAAACAGGTGTAACGTACTTTCCTTGGTTCGCCACTGACCTTTTATTGCCGCTCGTTTATCTTTCGCATAAAGCGCGAAGGTTAAAATGCTCATCACAATGTAGGCGACGAACAGCGCCTGAGAAGAAGTAAAAAGCAGCATACTCACTGCGACAATGCTTAAATAAATACAGCTAAAAATGATAGTGAGAGACAAAAAGACTCCTTAGATTTAAACTTTATTAAACTGACTGAATGTTCAATGCGCGAAGTATTAACAGACGCGCCTAGATTAGCGATTCAAGCCTTCAAAGAAAACTCAGCTACGCCCTTAAATCTTTTATAAAGGATGAGTAAGCTTTTTTACAAATACGTTAGCCTAAATGCCTTATCCATCCCTACATAACATGATGGAATATAAAGGAATTATAACAATGAATAATAATAAACATGCTATCTATCAAGTTTTTACACGTTTGTTTGGCAACAAAAATACCACCAATACTCCATGGGGTACGATGGAAGAAAATGGGGTAGGAAAATTCAGTGATTTCACGCATCACGCTCTGGCTGAAATAAAAGACCTTGGTATAACCCATATTTGGTATACCGGAGTCCCGCACCACGCTGTGATTAAGGATTACAGCGACATTGGTATTACCAATGATCACCCAAGTGTCGTCAAAGGGCGTGCTGGCTCTCCTTATGCAGTCAAAGATTACTACTCAGTAAACCCTGATTTAGCTAATGACCCAACCTCTCGCCTTGAAGAGTTCGAAGCGCTAATACAAAGAAGCCATGAAAACGGCTTAAAAGTCATTATCGACATCGTACCCAATCATGTTGCACGCCAATACAAAGGGGAAAACAACCCGCTTGGTATCAAAGATTTCGGTAGCCAAGACGATACCAGCGTAGAGTACCATCGCGATAATAACTTCTATTATATCCCTAACGCTGCATTTGAATTGCCAGATATTATCTCTGAGTTCATGCCTCTTGGTGGAGAAAATCATCCGAGCTTAGCGACTCCATTTATTGAAAACCCAGCAAAATGGACTGGTAATGGATCTCGCCTTTCCAAGCCAAATTTCGACGACTGGTACGAAACCGTAAAAGTGAACTATGGCATTAAGCCCGACGGCACCAAAGATTTCCCAGAGTTACCTCGTGACTTTGAACACCGCGATTACATGGATCATTATCACTTTTGGCTTGAATTTGAAGTCCCTGACTCTTGGGTTAAATTCCGAGATATAGCTCTATACTGGCTATCTAAAGGCGTGGATGGTTTCCGCTATGATATGGCGGAAATGGTGCCAGTTGAATTTTGGAGCTACCTCAACTCATCAATCAAAATGAAGAATGCAGAAGCCTTCTTAATGGCCGAAGTATATCAACCTCATCTTTACCGAGATTACATCAAGCTAGGCAAGATGGATTACTTATACGATAAGGTCGATCTCTATGATGGTTTGAAAGCCATCATGCAGGGCAAAGCATCAACCGCTATCATTCCGGAAATTCAGCATCAGCTGCAAGACATTGAACACCATATGATGCACTTCCTTGATAACCATGATGAGCAAAGAATTGCTTCACCAGAATTTGTCGGTGATCCCAATGTTGCTAAGCCTGCAATGCTAGTCAGTGCTTTATTAAGTAGCTCACCTACCATGCTGTATTTTGGTCAAGAAGTCGGTGAATCTGGGGCTGAAAATGCAGGATTTGGGCAACCTTCTCGTACCTCTATCTTTGATTACATTGGCGTACCTCAACACCAAAAGTGGATGAATAACGGGAAGTTCGACGGCGGGCAGCTCAATGATGATGAGAAGCAACTTCGCGCCTTCTATAAAAAAGTGATGAATTTCACCCTTAAGCATTCCTCCATGACAGGTGCTTATGTCGACTTACATCAATCGAACCATTTAAGTGATTCCTGTTACGCGTTTATTCGCCATGATCAAAATGAACTGGTGATTGCTTCAGCAAACTTTCACCAGCATAACTCAGAGTTCATAGATCTAGTGATTCCACAAAGCACTCTTCAAGCCATTGATTTAAAAGAAGGGGTTTATGATATGAGTGAATATATTGGCAACCATTCAAAGGCTACATTAAAAGTGAACAACCACGGAGAAGGCTTCATCAGCTTGCAATTAGAACCTTTAGCAACATCGGCATTAGTATTATCTCTACCATTTTAATTCGGAAAATTTAGTGCATAAAAAACGGACTTTAAAGCCCAAATTAATAGGTTTTTAACTCTCAAGAGAACAAATAAAGGGTGAATTGCTCACCCTTTATTTTTGATGAAAAATAAGATCGTTCAATATCGGCATTAAGCTCACACTTCTTAGGAGTAGAGCTCATCCTCTCCTCCTACTCCCATGCTCTACGCCTTTACCTCATGAATAGTTAATTTGTGAGTGATTGATCAAAGGTAATATTAGTTTTCATTATACAAAGCGTGACGACCTCACTGTATTTTCTAAATTTCCATATCCAAAATAACTTTGGCTATATCGCTCACACACCGTTCGACCTATTAAACACTACGATATTCAACTGAAATAAAAACTATATGGATATCAAACGTGAATACAAAAACCTTTAAGCTATCGACCTTATCCAAGGCTATGCTGCCAATCCTAACGGCAACAGTAATCTCGGGTTGTAGCGACGATGACTCAACTTATGTCGCACCAACACCCTCAACCTCTGTACCTTCAGAAGTGGAACTTGCACCGAATGTAGCTTTACCTTCTGCTGCTGCAGCTCCTTCTGCTACTGAAATTTCTGTCAGCTACATTGCAGATACGACATCCACAGTTTCTCGTATGGCAAATGTCACCACCGACTTTAGCCAATGGGTACTGGAGTGTGGTGACAAATCATTTACGGCAACATCGTCTGATAATTTTGGTCCTACTTGGTTAGTTACTGCAACAGAAGCACAAGGCGCGTGCAATATTTCAGATGGTACAACTCAGCAGGCAGCCGTGACCTTAGACAGTAATGATGCTGGTAAGTCACTAGGTGTGACTCATACTGGCGACAAAGTTGAAGGTTCTCGCCAAGACACTATGATGATGGCTCACGGGCTTGATCAAACCGGTACTGACGTAAAATTACCAGAAGTAGCAGCACCTGGTGAATTACCCGCTCCACCGTCTGGTCACTTTGCATTGCACTTATACGATGCACTAGGTGATTACAAAGAAGACGGTGCTGATAAAAACGGCTACGCAAACTTAAACCTGCATATCTGGAATAACGCAAGTTGTGCCGCAGCAGGTGAAGACTACCTAAATGGTGGATGGGACGACGTAAGCGTAACACCAGATGCCTCTGATGAGTTTGGTCCAGTTTGGTATGTACCGGTTACTGATGATGCCACTCAATGTTTCAACGTAATTTTCCGTAACGCCAACAAAGATAAGCTTATTGGTAACGACCTTGTGATTGATATTTCAGGTCAAGCAGATAACCCTGGCGTCACTTATATTCCTGGCAGCGGAACGTCTTACCCAACCCGAGATGACGCATTTGCAGTAGGCGGTCCATCTTCAGAATTCACTATTGATACCGTTGGGGCGATTTTACTTGATGACAACACCATGGTGTGGCGCGCAGGCAACGGTGCTGACCTTGTGCAAATCATGTTCAGCTCAAACGGCAAGTACGATGTATCAGAAGACGGTGTCGTCACCGGCGCATCGATCAAACTAACTGGTGCAACGCTCACTGACGCACAGAAAAAACAATTCCCTCACCTTGCTGATTACCCAGCATTTGAAGTGCCAGATCTACCAAGTGAGTTATCACTTGCGTCTTTGATGAAAGGCAGCTTAATTGCCATTGCTTCTTCAAATGGTGTTGCAGATGAACCATCAGCACTGCGTTCTTCAACTGCCATTCAATTTGCTGGTGCGATTGATGCTATTTTCGCTGAAGATGCTGCCGATCTAGAATACGGTCCAATTTATGGTGATGACGGCGTGACTTTCCGTCTGTGGGCTCCAACAGCTTCTGAAGTTGAATTGGTGGTTTACAACAGCGACAAGTCTGAAGCTTCACGTCACGCAATGACTGAAGATGCTGCTTCTGGTAGCTGGAGCGTTGAACTAGAAACTGACGCGGTAGACAACAAATTCTACCGTTACGCAATGAAAGTGTTCCAACCAAGAGAGCAAAAAGGTTACGGCTACGAAGTAACTGACCCGTACTCAGTGAGCCTTTCAACAAACTCTCTATACAGCCAAGCCATCGATTTAGATTCAGATGATTTGAAACCAGCTGGTTGGGATGGTTTAGACGCACCACACTCTCAAAACCCTGAAAATGGTGATTTGTCTAACATGGTGATTTACGAATCTCATGTCCGTGACTTCTCAGCTCAAGATGCAAGTACAGACAACAAAGGTAAGTACCTAGCCTTCACCGAACAAAACTCAGTTCCAGTAAACCACCTGAAAGAGCTAAGTGAAGCAGGCATGACTCACCTGCACTTAATGCCTGTATTTGATATCGCGACGATCAACGAAGATCCCGATAAAGTTGCCAATATCGACGAACCGTTTAGTAAACTTTGTTCTCTGAATGCATCTGTTGAAAAAGATGACCGATTCAGTGGCTACTGTACAAGTGGTGGCACGATTGCTGATGCATTTGAAGAACTAAAAGCAAGCGATTCGAAAGAAAACCCAGTGATTGAAGGACTTAACGAATACGTTCGTTCAGTCGACTCATACAACTGGGGCTATGACCCATTCCATTACACGGTTCCTGAAGGTTCATACTCTAGCGATGCAGAAGGTACAGCGCGTATCCTAGAATTCCGTGAAATGGTGAAGTCAGTTAAAGAAGATATCGGCATGAACGTCGTTGTGGATGTGGTGTACAACCATACCAACGCTTCAGGCATGAACGACAAGTCGGTACTGGATAAAGTCGTTCCACTTTACTACCAACGTTTAGTTCCGGATACAGGTCTAGTAGAAACATCAACCTGTTGTGAAAACACAGCACCTGAAAATGCCATGTTTGCCAAGCTGATTGATGACTCTATCCAAACTTGGGTTGAAGCTTACAAAATTGATGCTTTCCGTTGGGACTTAATGGGCCACCACCCACTTTCACAAATGGAGCAAACATTAGCCGCAGCGCGTGAAGTCAATTCTGAAGTTTACTTCTACGGTGAAGGTTGGAACTTTGGTGAAGTTGAGAACAACAAACGTTTTGTACAAGCAACTCAACCGAACCTTGGTGGCACTGGTATTGGCTCTTTCTCTGATAGATTAAGAGATGCAGTACGTGGCGGTAGCCCATTTGATGAAGCTAACGGCATCCGTGAAACTCAAGGTTTTGCTACTGGTGCAGCAGTATTACCTAATGAGCTAAGCCGAGATGCAGAAGGCAATGTGTCTGATGCAGAATTAGCTCGCGCACTTCACCAAACTGACTTAACTCGCTTAGGTATGGCTGGCAACTTGAAGAAATTCAAGATGGTCGATTACGAAGGGACAACTCAAGTAGGTTCAAGCATTGACTATAACGGTCAGCAAGCAGGTTACGCAGAACAGCCTTGGGAAGTTCAAAACTACGTTTCTAAGCACGATAACCAAACGTTCTGGGACATCAATATGTACAAAGTGCCTTCAGAGGCATCAGTTGAAGTTCGCGTTCAAATGCAGTCTGTTGGTATGGCGACCGTTCTTCTAGGTCAAGCAATGCCGTTCAACCATATGGGTGGTGAACTGCTACGTTCTAAATCAATGCAGCGTGACTCTTACGACTACGGTGATTGGTACAACCTTGTCGACTTTACTCTTGCAGACAACAACTGGAACAAAGGTTTACCTGCAAAAGATAAAGACTTCGCTAACTATGATTTGATCAGTCAAGTAACGGCCGACGTTAATGCTCAGCCACAAGCTAAAGACTTGGAATTGATGTACTCAAATTACAAAGAAATGCTACGCATCCGTAGTGCTTCTGATTTGATGACACTGCCAAGTGCTGAAGAAATCATGAAACGTGTCGACTTCCGTAATTCAGGCAAAGGTCAAACTCCAGGTTTGATTGTAATGAGCATTGATAACGGTTCAACACAAACGACTGACCTAGATGCAAATCTTGATTCAATCGTAGTGGTTATCAACGCATCACCAGAAACTCAAGTTATTGGTGATTTTGTTGACCACGAAAGCAAAGCCATCGAACTTGCTGGTTTTGCATTAAGTGAAGAACATGTGAATGGCGGCGTAGCCGGCGCTTCACAGTTTGCAGAAGGTAAGTTCTCGGTTCCTGCTTGGTCTAGCGCAGTGTTTGTACAAGCTCGTAACGGCGAACGTGGGCTAGGTTTGCCAGTAAGCGAAAAACTTGATGATTTACCTCCATTTGGTAACACCAAGATCTACATTGCTGGTGACTTCCCTGCTGCATCTTGGGATCCATCAACTATCGAAGTACCTTACGCTAATGGCGGTTTGTATACAGTTCAACTAGGTCTTGCTAAAGATACTGGCTACAAATTTACTAAAGGCTCATGGGATACAGAAATTAGCTGTGGTGGTGATAACTGCCCAAGTAACTTCTCTGAAATGGGCATGTACGAGTTCACACTTGATGCAACCAATACTGAGACGCCTGTTGTGGTTGATGCTGTACTAAGCGAAAGCTATGTGGGTAAAACGTGGTTCATCCCAGGCACAATTTCTGGCGATTGGGCGCACGGTGATGCTCAGAAAATGACATCAGATGCTGATAAGCCTGAAATGATTTCATTTACAACAGCGGAGCTGACTGCCGGTGAAACGACTCAGTTTAAAATGACTTGTGGTAACTGGGGCGAATGTGAACATGCATTTAATGATGTCGTTCAGGGCTCTGAATCTCTGGAGATTACTGACTCAAGCGGCAATATTGCTTTCACTCCTGCAACAGCAGGTAGCTACCAAGTGGCATTCAACATTCTAAACAAAGAGCTAACGATTACTGCTAAGTAATTTTAGTAAATGTAATATGAAAGCGTAAAGCTTGGCTGCTCTAAAACAGCGCCAACTAAAAGCAAGCGCCAACCTATAGTAGGTTGGCGCTTTTTCGTTTCTAGAGATTTGCTTTCTAAAGCATTATTTTCTATAAGCTTAGCTTCAATAGCCTTAAACAAGTTACAGTATACAAATCAGGTTTTGGTTCAGCTTAAAGCTAGGTTTGACATAGCTTGAATCTAGGTTTGGAAGCTGTCTTACATAACTACCTTAAATCGATTCCTGCAAAATCTGGACAAATCGTTGGATCTTTTGATCATCAATCCCCTGCTTAGTATAAATCCCGACATTGCCTAACCTTTCTTCATTCACCAGTAAGGTTTCAATCTCTCGCTCTTTCATCCAAGCGCACATTTTCTGACTATATGGCATCACCGCATCAGTCATTTTTAACATATCAATGCTGGCGAAAAGTGAGTCCACATCATACACATCACGCCCAACCAACTGGCTTTCCATTGCATCTTCTTGGGAATTAACATGATCAGAGAGAACCGAATTGTGCCTTGAATGCTCAGGCGTCACTCTTAATAACGGGTACTGTTCTTGACTCTTCAATTGATCACCCATGCCCAATTTTTTCTTAGTCAGCAGCGGGTGATCTTTTCGAACAAAAATGGCTTCTTTATCTTGAAACAAAGGATGAAACGTCACTTTACAACGCTCATGTAAACCTGTGACTTCATGCCCTACAAACAAATCGATATCACCTTGAACAAGGTGGTGCATCAAAGACAAGTTATTTCCAAATTCCAAATGCAATGAGCAAGCTGGCTCTATTAGTTTGTATTCTTTAACGGAGTGGCAAACGAATTGTTCCCACCACGCTTCACCCGTTCCTATTTTTAACTTACCCAATTGGCGTTGCTGCATATCGGTAAAGCGGTGCATTAAGCTCAAATGTTTTTCTTGTTGCTCTTGCACATACTCTCGGAATAAACGCCCATACTCCGTTAATTCCACACCTTTGGATTTACGAATAAAAATAGGCACACCAACATCGGCTTCTAACTTTTTAATGGCAGCAGTCAAAGAAGGTTGGCTGATATTGAGCTTATCAGCGGCACCTTTTATGCTGCCAGTATGGGCAACCATCAAAAAATATCGGTATGGCTTATTCATATTGCTTTCTCTTTATTTGCATAACATCACAAAATGCGCGGTTGGTTTTTCAACGATTTATAGCGTTATGTAAAACATACATCAAACAACAGCCATGATATAGCTTTTTCCTATAGAGAAATGAGTCTAACGCTATTTCCCCACCTCGCATAAAATCACTATAGTAAGCCCAATCGTTTTATTGAGTGGAATTGAATAATGGAACAAAAATGGTGGCATGACGCCGTGGTGTATCAAATTTACCCACGTAGCTTCTTAGATTCAGATAATGATGGCATTGGTGACCTAAATGGCATCATCAGCAAGTTAGACTATTTGAAAAATCTTGGTATTAATGTGCTTTGGTTGTCTCCTGTTTATCAATCTCCAATGGATGACAACGGGTACGACATTTCTGACTATCAAGCCATCGCCAAAGAGTTCGGTAGCATGGAAGACATGCAGCGCTTACTTGATGAAGCGAACAAGCGTGACATAAAAATAGTGATGGATCTTGTCGTGAACCACACATCTGATGAACATACTTGGTTCGAACAATCGCGCTCTTCTAGAGACAACCCATACCGTGATTACTACATTTGGCGTGATGCTAAACCAGACGGTAGTGCTCCAGATGATCAAGAGTCAATTTTCGGTGGCAGTGCTTGGCATTGGGATGAACATACTCAGCAGTACTTCTTCCATCTATTCTCAAAAAGACAGCCAGATTTGAACTGGGAAAATACCAAAGTTCAAGATGAAGTTCACGCCATGATGAATTGGTGGATTGACCTAGGCATAGGTGGTTTCCGCCTAGATGTGATTGACCTTATCGGTAAAGAAATCGACAAAGGCATTACAGGAAACGGTCCTCGCTTACATAAACTGCTACAGGAAATGAACCAAAAAACCTTTGGTAACAAAGACCTATTAACGGTTGGGGAAACTTGGGGCGCAACACCTGAAATAGCCAAGCTATACAGCGCACAAGACAGAAATGAACTGTCGATGGTTTTCCAATTTGAGCACATTACCCTGACTTGGGAAAACGGTGACAAGTGGAACCCGATCCCGCTCGATTTGAAAGAATTCAAGCAAGTGCTAACTAAGTGGCAAGTAGAGTTGGCTGATGGTGGCTGGAACTCTCTGTTCTGGAACAACCACGATTTACCAAGACTGGTTTCCAAATATGGTAACGATAAAGAGTACCGCGTGGAGTCTGCGAAAATGCTGGCAACCTGCCTACACTTCTTAAAAGGCACGCCTTACATTTTCCAAGGTGAAGAAATCGGTATGACCAATGTTGCTTTCGAAAATCTTGAGCAATATAAAGACATTGAAACCCAGAACTTTTACAAAGTACGCACAGAAGCAGGCGTGACTCATGAACACATGATGGATGCGATTCACGAAAATAGCCGTGATAATGCTCGTACGCCGATGCATTGGGACAACAGTGAAAATGCTGGTTTTTCCAAGGGAACTCCATGGATTGAACTGAATCCGAACTTCCCAGAGATCAATGTGGAAGAGGCGTTAGCTAACCCAAATTCTATTTACTATCACTACCAAGATTTAATCAAACTACGTAAGGCGCACCCTGCCATTGTTCATGGGTCATTCACTCCTGTGTTTGAAGACCACGACAAAGTATTTGCCTACGTAAGAGAGCTTAACGAAGAGAAACTATTCGTTATCTGTAACTTCTCAGATGAAGCTTTAACGCTAGATGTACCAACTGAGTACCAAAAACAAGATCTAACTTGCTTGATTAACAACTACCAAGCTGTCACTGCAATATCAGAAACACTGAACTTGAAGCCATACGAGTCTTTTGCTGTGAAGCTTTAAACTGATTCATAAGGTTTTATAGCAAATTAAATCAAAGAAAATACGTAGCAACCCAAAGAGGCAAGTCTCATATCCTTGCCTCTTTTTTTATTCAAAAAACACAATTATTTGCTAAGCAACTGAGTACGTAAAAACATTCCTCTTCCTTTACCAAAAAGAGTTTGAGCGATTCTTCACACTTATGAAAACGCTCTATATCACAAAAATTTTCAATAGCCTTTATTTAAGGTAACTTTCACCAAAGGTATAGATTAAAGCTATACCTAGCACTCATAATCCTATTTCTCCTTCTTCCCATGCATCGCTATAATTCACCCAAGATAATAAGAACTAGTAGAAGCTCTTATCACTTATGGATAACCTTCTGAAAATGGAACTGAACTATGAAACATGTATTAAAAACTCTGTCTATTTGTACCCTTGCTGCTTTATGTAATGCTCCTGCTGTCGCGATGGAAGAAGGTGAAATCACCATCTGGATCAATGGCGATAAAAGCTATGACGGTCTTGCTCAAATTGGTAAACAATTTGAAGAAGATACAGGCGTTAAAATCATTGTTCAGCACCCTGAATCTCTAGAAGCTAAATTCCAACAGCACGCGGCTACTGGCGGCGGTCCTGATATCATTTTCTGGGCACACGACCGCTTCGGTGGTTATGCAGAATCTGGTCTTCTACATGAAATCAAACCAAGTAAAGAATTCAAAAACAAGATTGTTGACTTCAGTTGGGACGCAGTAACGGTTGAAGGCAAGATTGTCGGCTACCCTGTTTCTATTGAAGCCCCTTCTCTTATCTACAACAAAGACCTACTGCCAAACCCACCAAAAACATGGGAAGAGCTAGCTGATATCCAAAAAGATATGCAGAAGCAAAACAAGCAAGCAATTATGTGGGATATTAAGAATGCTTACTTCACATGGCCAGTTATTTCTTCTGGCGGCGCATTTGCTTTTGAGAAAACAGCAGATGGCTACGATGAGAAAAGCACTGGCGTAAACAACGCTGCAGGTGTTCGCGGTCTTCAATTCTTAGTAGACATGGTTAACGAGGGCGTACTAAACCCTAATATGGATTACTCTGTAGCTGAAGCGGCGTTCACTAAAGGTGATGCAGCAATGACCATCAATGGTCCTTGGGCCTGGGGCAACTTAGATAAAATGGGCGTTAACTATGGCGTTGCGGTTCTACCAACTTTAAATGGTGGTAAAGGTAACCCATTCGTTGGCATCCTAAGTGCGGGTATTAACTCTGCAAGTCCAAACACAGACCTAGCAGTAGAATTCTTAGAGAACTACCTATTCTTAGATGAGTCTCTAAAAATCATGAATGATGACAAACCACTAGGTGCCGTTACACTGAAATCATTCCAAAAAATCCTAGAGAGCGATGAGCGCATTAAGTCAACAATGACCAATGCAGAAAACGGTGAAGTAATGCCTAACATCCCTCAAATGACCGCTTACTGGTTTGCTGAAGGCGCTGCAATTGATAACGCAATGCAAGGTAAGCAAACAGTAAGAGAAGCGCTAGATATGGCTGCTAAACAAATTACTAAATAATTCCAAGTCCTATATTTCAAGTACTGTATTCCAAGTACTAATTGTCCGTAAGTTTGGCACAGTTCGCTGTGCCTTTTTTCATTTCTGGAAATTACATCTCTATGCAAATCCCTACTCTCTATCTTAAAGGCACTTTTAATGGTTGGGGGTTAGATACCCCTTTCATCTCGCTTTCCGAACACTGCCTACAAACAACTGTCTGTTTATCTACGGATCAATATCGCTTCAAAATATCCGACTTAGACGGTACAGAGAATTGGACCTTATCGGGCCATGCCAATAATCCTACCGTGTGCAAAACGGATACACTGACTCAGCTTGTCACCACTCAGGGAATTGGAAACGACCTTCTATTTTCACCTTCAGCTCCAGGTTTATTTACGTTAGAGCTCAATTTCCAAGGTGATGTTCCTACCATTATCTTTGCTGAAGGCGAGCCTCAAAACCACCGCCCAACAAGACAGCTCACGGATACAACCCTAATTGCGGACGCTGCAACACAATCAACAATAGACTGGCACAAACCTGACTTTGCACTCCCACACTATGAATTATTCCAACAGCTCGCGATAATCGAAATGGAAAGTTTTCCGTTTGTATTTGGTGATAACGTAGATGGTTACTATCACGGAACTACGCATAGCTTTGTGAACAGCGGTAAGTATCGCCACCACCAAGGTTGGGGTTTAGGCGGTTTTGCCAGCTTCGTAGACCATAAAATTAATGACAAAGAATCCGCTAATCATGCCAGTTTGATGCCTTATGGCATTGAGCATCACTATTCCAATCAAAAGAGAAACATCTCAAACCCTACTTCTTCAGACTGCTTGAGCATCATTCAAGGGTCAAGATTGGCTTGTTTACATGTGAACGCTGAAGACAATACCATATTAGCAATAGTCCCTGAACTGAACATTCCGACCACACACTCAAGCATTCACACTAAGCAAAACAGCATAACCATAGAGCTTGACCACAGTATTTGCCCAGAAGGCAGCCCGCGTTTTATTTCAATTGCTGCGGATAAATCAATTTCTGCAAAAGAAATGACACTCGCCAATTCACCAGAACTCGACACGGTGATGCACCTATCTGAAAATAATGTGAAACTAAAACTGGAAACTCAGCAACCAGAGCATTCATTGTGTGTGTACTTATCTTTTGGTGACACTCTTGAAGAGACTCAAGCTCAAGCATTAAAAGCCGTTGAAGAGTCCGTATTTATTTCTCATCAACAAAGCATCTACCAATTTCTACTTAAAAACTACTTGTGGACGAACGACACCCACTTCAATAAATCGGTGATGTGGGCTCGTCTATCTAGCCGAACCTTTATTAGTCATGAGTTTGGTACAGGTATTTGGGCTGGGCTACCTTGGTTTAAAGATTGCTGGGGCAGAGACACCTTTATTGCTCTATCTGGCACTAGCTTAGTCAATGGCTTATTTGATGAAGCGAAAGCCGTGATTCAGAACTTTGCCTCTATGCAAATGTTAGATAAAGAATCTAAAAACTTTGGTCGTATTCCTAACCGAGTCACCAGTAAATCCAATATTATCTACAACACCACAGATGGTACGCCGTGGATGATACGAGAAGCCTTAGAGTACATAAATTACTCGGGTGATACTGAGTTTGCTAAAGACATTTACCCAACAGTGAAACGCTTTATTGAGGGCGTTGAAAAAGAATACCTAGATTCAGACAATTTAATGTCACACCGCCACCCTGACACTTGGATGGACGCAAAAATCAATGGCATTACACCTTGGTCGCCAAGAGGACCAAAAGCTAATGACATTCAAGCGTTGTGGTTTGAAAGTGTAAATTGTGCAATGCAATTGGCTGAGTTAGTGGATGACCAAGACGCTAAGTCAGAATGGCATAAGCTATCTTCTAGCATCAAAGAGAGCTTCAACAATAAATTCTGGGATGCTGATAAACAGCAATTAGCGGATCACTTATCTAATGAAGATAAGCCTGATTACAGCATTCGACCGAACCAATTAATGGTGTTGTCGATCCCACAAGATAGCTCTTTGGCAGATGATGGCATTGAACAGCATATAGTGAAAAATGCGGTTGAAACTTTACTGTTCCCTTGGGGCATTTGCTCGCTTCAGCAAGAACATATTGATTTTCACCCTTACCATGACAACCAGATTCAATACCACAAAGACGCGGCCTACCATAACGGTACAATTTGGGGGTGGAACGCTGGTTTCACTGTAAGTGCGCTTAACCGATTAAACCAACAAGAGTTAAGCTATGAGCTCTCTAGGAATCTAGGTCAGCAGATCTTAAAGCAAGGCTGCCGTGGTGCAATGAGTGAAAACTTAGATGCTTACCAGACGATTACTGAGGGTTCTTCTGTATCAAACCAACTGCTTGAAAGCCCGCTAGTTGAGTCTGGAACATTTGCCCAAGCTTGGTCCGTCTCTGAATACGCTCGTAATGCTCAGCAAGACTACTTAGGCTACCGCCCACAGTTGTTGGCTAATCGTATTCATTTGAACCCAAGGCTACCAAGTGCATGGACGGATCTAAGTGCAACTCTTCCTTATGGAGAAAGTAGCTTGCTTAAGGTTCAGTTTAACAAGCAAAATGATACTAGCCATTACGTGATCAACGCGGCACAAGCAACAGAACAGAAACAAGATCCCAACAAGCTACATAGCAACAAACTTCAGCTGTGCATTACTTTGAAGGTAAGTAATGAAACAGACGTAAAAATTGAATGCCCAGCAAATGTGGATTTAGACATCGTCATTAATCATAAAACAGGTGAAGTAACCACAAGCACCGAGCCAAACAATGTGAGTATTATTTCGAGTAAACAATACCCATCTTTGGATAATTTGCACTTTGCTAAACCAGACTTCACACGCCAACATCGAAGTGTGTTAACCAAAGATTATCTATTGAATAAGAGAACTGAAGAGAATTTGGAAGTTGCCAAAGATTAGCGTTTAACATCCTCTCCCTTCATCGCACTCAGTTAGAATAGATCGATAAAAAATGGCGTTTGAGTTCTACCTCAAACGCCATTTCTATTATTAAACGTATTTTTTGAAACTTGTGATATTCAGGATTGATGATCCAAAATGCTGCGAATAAATACAGGGAAACGCTCAGCCCACGCTATTTCATTATGTTCATGCCCTTCACCTTCAACATAGAACAACGAAACATTGCTTTTATCTTCTAACAAGGTTTTCATATCCCGAGAACCTGATAGATAAACCTCAGCAAAATCGACCTTTGAGCCATCTCTTTTTTCATTGGTTCCCATGTCCATATAAATAGTCATGGGTAATCCAAACTCAGCTTCAGACGCTAACTTAAAAAACGCAGAGTAATTAAACCAAAATGCAGGGGAAAACACCCCGATACTAGAAAATACCTGCTGATACTTAATCCCACCATAAAGGCTGATTAAACCGCCCATTGAACTTCCAGCCAAATAAGTAGATTCACGTTGCGGGTTAGTTCGGTAATGACCATCAATATATGGTTTTAAGGTCTCACAGATAAAGGCAAGGTACTCACTTCCCTCTCCACCATGCCTTAGCAGCACTTCTTCAATGCCTAGCTTAAGCACTGCCTCGCTGGCTTTATATGGTGAATACTCATCGTAGCGGCTCATTTTATCTAGCTCTTCACTGCTATCCACCGCCACGACTATCATGCCATCCTGCTTTGAACTGTTTTGCATGGCATCTAGCGTGTCACGAACTTTCCAGCTCATTCCATAAGTGGCCGTTTTTTCTTCGAAAACATTTTGTCCGTCGTGCATGTAAAGCACAGGGTAGCGTTTTGAAGAAGCTTCATAGCCTATTGGTAAATAAATGCGAACCGTCCGGGAGCGGTTGAGTTGCGGGATAAAAAAATCAGAATGGATGACGAGTGTTGATTCCTCTGTATGCATAACTTCTCCTTAAACCAACAAAGTTCGGCTCAAAAATATAATTGATAAATACATAAAATTAACGCCCCTTTCGGAGCGTTAATGAATAATTGATATATGCCTTAAATGGAACTACTTAGCGTTAACTGCTCGAACAAACGCTTCTTGAGCACCTTCAACATTCAACGCTTTTGCTTCATCAAGTAGACCTAGAGCTTTAGGCACATCGCCTGATTTCACCGCTTTTTGAATAGCAGAAATATAGAAATCTTGAGTTTCTTGTTGAACCTTAATAGCTGTAGTAACTGCCGGTTCTGCAGCAACAGGGGCAACGGCTACTGGTGCTACCGCCGCTGTCGCTCGGTATGGGCGAAGCTTCAACGTTTCCACTTCAAGCTCAATACGACCACCAAGACGGTTAGTGTAAACAGGGTCAATGACCATTGGCATCACTTCGCCAAACTCTTTGGCGCGCACTTTCGCAGGGTGATCCACTTTAATCGCTTTACCAAGTTCATCCGCTGGGGTGTACACGATCATATAAGGCGTTTTACTTGCATCAATACGCAAGCGTTCTACATAGCTCGTACGAGTAAAAGCATCAGATGCTTGTACTTTAAAATCATCAAATTTTACTGTTTTCGTTGGCTGGAAGGCCTCATCTAAAAAGATGACCTCTGGGGCAAAAACCGAGTCATCAATCATCAAGCTTGAAAGCGTTACAACCATCTCACCTGAACGGTCACTGAATTTGAACGCTGCAAAGTGGCTGTTACCCGTAGTGAAGTTACCTACCGGTGAACCTAAATCAATATCAAATTTTAAATCTTCATTGTCGTTTAGCTGCGCATAAGGGAATTGCGTAAAATCACTGCAGCAAACTTCTGAATTGGTTGGGGGAGAAAGTTCAGTTTGAACCTGAACATCAGATGCACAACCGCCTAGCAAGGCACCTAGTACCACGGCTAAAATAGAGCTTTTATTTTTCATTGTAATCTCTCTTACTATTGGTTGTTATGGGGTAAAACACAAAAAGGCAGCCAAACGGCTGCCTTCAATACTATTTGATTTAGAACCAAATTTCAGTATGTACACCGAATACGAATTGGTCATCACCATTTTCGATACCGATAATCGAAGCACTCGCTTCATCGTCAGCTTTGATGTAGCTGATGTATGGCTTAACTTGTGGACGACCGAAGTAGTCAGAGTTAGCTGTGAATGCAGTTGCGATTTCTAGGTTAATGATGTTGCTTTCTAGTGCATCACCAGTACGACCCCAGTAACCTTCATCACCTTCTTCATGACCGTAAGAAGCTGTCGCTTCAAGACGAACATTGTCGTTCAGTTTGTAAGAAGGACGAGCTGCCACCATGTAACGAGTTAAACCTTCAGCAGTGAACAGTTGGTCAAGAGCCGTAAAGTATGTAATTTCAGTACCAAGCTGGATTTTATCTGAAATGTTTAGTACACCGTAAGACGTTAGGAATAATGATTCAGCTTTATCATCACCACCTGACCAGTTACCAAAGTTAACACCACGGTTTTGCATTACACCAGAACCGTAAGCAACCGCGTTTTGTGTCCAACCATCAAGACCATAGTAGCTAGTATTAAGCGTTACCGATGCACCGATACCGTCATCATTTTCACCATCTTTAACTTGCTTACCGTATTTGAAGTCAAAGTCTAGGCTACCGATACCAGCATCAACACCGTAGTAGTAAAGGTCAATAGAAGAAAGCGTTGTACGGTCTGCGTTATCATCACCAGCTGTTGGATCAGCCATTACGTATGCAATACCCGCTGTTTTGCCATCAAGCTTAGTTTGGATACCAGCACCAATACCTGAAGATTGTTTCCAGAACTCACCAGAAAGGATACCCGCAGCACGGTTTAGGTAACGTTGACCACCCCAGATAGAAGTGTCTTCACCTAGAATGCCACCAAGCTCTACGAACGCTTCTTTTAGAGCAAAACCGTCAGTGTCATTTACACTTTGGTCACCATCAGAAGAGTATGCAGAAGAGTTGCCATTACCAAATTCTGAACGTAGAACGTAATCAGCCCACACACCATTTTCGTATTCACTGTGTTTTTTGATTGAAAATTCTACTTGGTTAGTACTCTTACCGTGAGTACCTGCTGTTTTGTAGTCTGGACGACCAAATTCAGTATCAGTTGTAGTACCGTCAACAACACGTACATTCGAAGACATGTAGCCATGAACTTCCCAACCATCAGTTACAGTATCAGTAGGTGCAGCAAATGCAGAACCCGCAGCTAATGTAGATGCCACTGCAGCAGCAATCAAACTTACTTTTTTCATTCTTAACTCCATTAAGGACGATTCATTATTAATATTTTTATTTTTGCTCTCATGAAACAACCAAAGGCAGTAATGGCAACGTAACGTAGAGAGGTACTAGGGTTTCCCCTACAATTTGTTTCAACGGGGTCAATATTAAGAAAGGATGACAACTTTGACTTCCTCCACCCTAAGCTAATTTAGGGGGGATGAGAAAGGCGTAGAAAGTATACAGAACGGTGTTTAAGGGAGTTGGATCACTTAAATTAGGAGGAGTAGACCGCACCTAGATCGACTTATTCAGTATAAATGGGACGCACATCAAACATATACATTGAACGAATTAATAATAAAAAATTTTAATAAATAATTAATCTGTGAAGATGCTTGACCTTACTGTGACAAAGCTTTTTACTTATAGTTAACTAATGTTGTTTAACTGAACAAGAATAATAAGTAATGACTAAAACTCTCTCTCGCCCTTATCCACTAGGCGCTACGCTAAGTAATGCTGGTTGTAACTTTTCAATTTATTCACCTGAATGTAAATCTATCTCCCTAGCTTTATTTGACGATAAAGATGAATTCAAAACATATAAATTAGAGGGAGAGTACGCAGGAATTAAACATACATTCATTGAAGATATTAAAGCAGGGCAAAAATACGGATACATCGTTGAAAATTGCGATGGCTCTTTATTACTTTCAGACCCTTACGCTAAAGCACTAAGTGAACCTTTACATTACAGCACGCCTTACACGAACGATAAAAGTTTCTCCATGGCAAAGTGTGTAGTGACCGATGACAGCTTCGATTGGCAAGGTACCGAACACCCAAGAATTGACCGCGAAGATACCGTATTATTTGAAACCCATGTAAAAGGGCTTTCAAAACTTCATCCAGAAATTCCAACCAAAGACCAAGGTCGCTATTTAGGGTTAGTGAGCCCTGAAATGTTGGCTTTCTATAAGCAACAAAACATCAATTCTTTACAGCTACTTCCCGTTGCAGCTTGTATGCATGAACCCCACCTTCTGGATATGGAAAAGGTCAACTACTGGGGCTATAACCCCTACCTTTTCATGGTTCCAGACCCTCGTTATGCAGATAAAGATGCAGTGATAGAACTGAAAACTGCGATTAGAGAACTTCACCGTAATGGTATTGAAGTCATTTTAGACGTGGTTTATAACCACACAGCGGAAGGTGGCGAAGGTGGCACAGTCTTTAATCTCAAAGCACTCGATCAACGCTTTTATATTAAACATGGACAACATTTCGCGAACTTCACAGGTTGCGGAAATACTGTCGATCTCACGTACCAGCCGGCTTTAAATTTAGTGATGGATACTCTTCGCTATTGGGTAAGCGAATATAAAGTGGATGGCTTTCGCTTTGATTTAGCCGCAACACTTGGGCGACAAGGGGACGACTACAACCCTGAAGCTGCATTCTTCAAAGCCGTTGCTCAAGATCCGGTTCTTCGTGAAACAAAACTGATTGCAGAACCTTGGGATATCGGACCAAATGGCTACCAAGTTGGTAACTTTCCACTCGGTTGGAATGAATGTAACGACAAATTAAGAGATATCACACGCAGCTTTTGGCGCGGTGACCAAGGTTATTTGAAAGAGTTTGCGACCCGTTTAATGGGCTCTAGAGACATCTATAGCGCGGCCCATTGGCCTTATAAATTGACGGTTAACTACATCACTTACCATGATGGGTTCACCATGCAGGATCTCGTTTCTTATAAGCATAAGCACAATGAAGATAATGGTGAACACAACCGAGATGGTCATGGTGATAACCGTTCTGAAAACTACGGAATAGAAGGCGAGACGGAAAACTTATTAGTTATCGCGACTCGTGAAAAACAAAAGCGCAACTTTATGGCAAGTTTGCTGTTTGCTTTTGGTATTCCGCACATTCTAACTGCAGATGTCCTTTCACATAGCCAAAAAGGTAACAACAATGCTTACTGCCAAGATGGCGAAACAAGTTGGTTGAATTGGGACATTTCTGAGCGTAAAGATTACTTCAAAAGCTGGCTTTCAGAAATGGTTGCCGCCCGCCAAGAATTTATGGTGCCGTTCATCAAAGCCTTTAGTGGTGATAAACGAAACTCAAACCGAATTTCTTGGAGCCGTGTAGATGGCACAATCATGGATCATGATGACTGGAACCGCTTAAGCTCTGTAGCGTTGCACTTAGGAATTGGTAAAGACGGCAACGAACTCATTTACTTAATAAACCAAACAAATGCACCTGCTAGGTTTACTTTGCCAAGTGACCGAAATCAAAGCTGGGTAACCATCTGCGATACTAACTTACGGAATGTGAAAGCCTGTTCAGCAGAAGGTGAAATGTTGCTATCACCAACCTCAATGGCTATTTTGCATTACACGCCGAATGCTTAATGCTTAATGCTTAATGCTTAATGCTTAATGCTTAAAAAGCATTACAAATTGATAAGAGCCAGCTAACTTTATAGCTGGCTTTTTTTTAAGCTAATCATCACAAAATTTCGAAAATTATATGGAATCATTTGCATTGATGTGAGTGTGAAAACTGTTTACTATGCTTCCACAATAAAAAACAGATTCACCACGTCTTTGGATATCATGGCTTTACCTAAAACACTCATTCGGCTAACAAGGCCGTACATTATATTATTAACTGGCTTTATGCTTTATTTAGCCGCGGTACAGTTGAAAGAAGCAGAAGATTCTGCTCATGAACAGTCTTCATCAAATATTAGAATTGCCACTTCTCTAGTAAGATCAAATATCGAAGCCACTTTCGGTAAGCTTAATTTATTAGAGAGAGCTATACTCTCCACTCCCAATAAAAAAGTCGCCCAGCAAAGCTTCGATGAACTGGCAAATACTATACTCAAGCGGTCCTCATACTTTTCTGACATTGTTCGCTTTACACCAAGCTCTCAAATTTATTCTTCTTCGATAAACCAGCCTTTAACTCACGACGTTATTAACAATATTCAGTGGCGATCAATCAATACTGTCTCTGGGGATTTTTTCATTTCCTCAGTTTACCAAAAGCCTAATCATCGATGGGTATTTGCAATTAAAAACAGAAAGTTAGACCAAGGTGAAGAAATTTGGATCGAGTTTGATTTATTGCATACGACACAAGGGCTAAAAGATCTCAAAACACTCAATAAGGGCTATATTTTTGTCGTAGACCAAACCACAGAAAAATTGGTGTTTCATCCAGATCCAATTCGAATAGGTAGCCAGTCAATAAGCTACAATGCAGGGATTAAGTCTCTTTTAGATTCAGGCTTAACCAATGGGAAATACGAATATTATTACCGAGGAAACTTCAAAGTTTCCGTCTTTAATGCGGATAATGATTTAAACTGGGTATTCATCGCGGGAACAGACCGCCGTGAGATCTTATCTTCTTCTTACCAGTTCACTATTGCTGGCATTCTAATTGCGTCTATGCTGTTACTCTGGTTTGTATTCAATTACCTTTCGCACCAATTGAATATAGCACTGTCGACACTCAACCAAGTGAATGACTTAGCAAGCTTCAAGCATCAGCTAAAATCTATTTTTGATAAGTTCACCTACCACCGCGGTGTACAATTTTGTTTATACGACCCAAACTCGCACAACTTCAGTACGCTTGATTACCATGGCAATAAAACCATCGTACATTCTGATGGTGATTTAGCATCTCGTTTTAAACCGGATACCCTCACTTACCAAGGAAGCCAATACACAGATCCTCTGGCTAAGAAACTAAAAATCCACCAACGCCACTACTGCATACCACTTTATTCAACAGAGCAGTTAATTGCCGTTATCTATGTAAATAGTTACTTTCCTATTAACAATAGTATTTTGCGACTGACTAGAAGTTACTCTGAAGTGTCTCTGGCTAATTTACTCCTTAATCATCAATTGAAGAGTAAAGACATTATGACTCAGCTAGAGAATAAGGCATTTTTTAACAGTACTTTAGAGCTCTACAAAAATACACCTGATACTTTTTTAGCTCGTCTAAGCATTGATAATTTTGAGTACATTAATCGTCATTATGGCGAGCAAATTGGTGACACCGCCATTATTAGCACAGCCGAGACTATTCGAGACCATTTCCCAAAACCAAAAGGGGTAAGTGTAGCTCGATTAAACGGCAATCAGTTTGGTATTTTGTTTCATGCGAATAACAATGAAGATGCAAAATACCAATTAGACCAATGTAGGATCGCCCTGTCAGAAAAAGTCATTGATACACCGTTAGATTCGCTAACACTGAGCGCAAGTATCGGTTATACCAAAATCATTGAGTCTCATGCATTCAGCCTAGCTCACGCTGAACATGCAAAAAAACAAGCAAGGCTGCTAGGAAGAAACCGAGTAGAAATGTATATCTCCAACCAAGAGATAGCCTCTTAGTTAATAATCAGGGTTAGCGCTGCTTTATTCTTCATTGAAACTTAGCTTTGTTCAAATCATTAGTCTTAATCAAAGCACCTTGTAAAACGGGTGCTTTTTTTTATGAAAAACCATTACAATGCGCCTCCTATTATTCCCTATGATTTCCAAACAACGGCTATAAAAGAATGAAACTGAGTAAGCGACTGCAAACCATTGAATCTCTCGTCGGTGACGAATACACCCATATATGGGATTGTTGTTGTGACCACGGTTTTCTTGGTACTCACTTACTGGCCACGAACAAAGCTCCCACTATTCATTTCATTGATATTGTGCCCCAATTAATGGATGAATTAGAGATCAAACTTGCACGCTATTTCCCAAAATCTGAAGTAACTGAGTCAACTTGGGAAGTACACTGCGGCGATGTGGTTGATATTGCCTTTGAGCAGTATGAAGGAAAACACCTAGTCATTATTGCGGGTGTGGGGGGCGATCTGACTCAACATTTTATCGAATCTATCCATGCACAGTATCCAACTTTAGCACTCGACTTTTTAATATGCCCGGTCCACCAGCAGTTTGAATTAAGACAGCAATTACAACAGCTCAATTTTCAGATGAAAGACGAATGCTTACTAGAAGAAAACCGCCGCTTCTACGAGATCATGTTGCTCAGCAATCAGCCCCAACAACAACCGAGTCAAAAAGTTCACCCTGTTGGCGAGAAAATATGGCAAGCCGATACCGAGCTTCAGCTTAAAACCGCGCTCAATTACCGCAGTAAAACCCTTCAACATTACCAGCGTTTACAGCTAGGAAAGCAAAATCAGGTAGAGCACATCATTGAAGCCTACCAAGCGATCCAATTACCCGAGCTATCTAGTTAATTACCTGAAGTCATCTAATAATGACCAACAGCTATCCAGTAAAATACCTATATAAAATTGCCTAGACCCAGATACAAAAATGCCAGCGACTATGCTGGCATTTTTATAGGATTATTCAGATGTTTTCATCGATAAGCTATTTACTGTACTTACGATAAACACCTTGTAGATATTCGTCTTTTTCTTGCCAGGTTTCATTCAACCAAGCATGGAAACGGCGTTTAAACGCTTTATCTTTGAAGTAATCACCATTTACGTTTTCATCCATAGGGTACACTTTCACACGTACCACAACAGAAGTTAGTTTGCCTTTTAGCATGTCCTCAAACGGAGAAACTTGGTTCTCTGGGTACGCTAACGTCACATCAACAATACCATCTAAAATCGGTCCCATTGCAGATAGAGCAAAAGCTACGCCACCAGTTTTAGGCTTTAACAAGTGTTGGTAAGGTGTTCTAACTGTTGATAGTTTTTCTTGGTTAACGCGAGTACCTTCCACAAAGTTAACCAGAGTTGTTGGCGCCAGCTTAAATTTTTCACACGCTTTATTGATAGCATCAAAGTCATCATTTCGTCTTTCTGGATGACGGAGTAGGTATTCACGAGAATGTCGCTTCATAAATGGCATATCCAGCCCCCAACATGCGAGCCCGACAAAGGGTACATACAACAGTTCATGTTTTAAGAAGAACTTAGGCATGGGTAATTTATCTTTCAAAATGGAAGACAAAATAACGATATCTGCCCAACTAAGGTGATTCGCCATCATCAAATACCATTGCTTTGTTGAAACGTCTTCCGCTCCCTCAACCTGCCACTTAATATTGTTATTAATATTTAGCATCCACAAGTTCAAAGACGCCCAGCACCAGAAGGTAAAGTTAGCCAAGCGTGTACACGACTTTTGAACGGTAGGGACAGGAAGAATCAACTTAATTAACCCAAAAAAACTCACTGTGAAGGCGGTCATTGCGGTATTTACAGTCACAAACAAGACGTTCAAGACCATGCGGAATTTATCAAACATAAACAAGGCTACATTAACAACGAAAAGCGCACATTATACTCATCTTATAAATAATCTCTCGACTAATTATATTGATGATTTGATCACTTGATTACCCCCTAAAGTGTACGCGAAAGCCTTGCGGTACAACCTTGGTGTTCATTATTTTCAATCTCAAACTTCCAGCCATAAGTAATGCATAAGCGCCGTACAATCAACAACCCAAGTCCATGCTCTGTTTCATTGGTTCCACATAACCCTGTACCACTGTCGCAAACTGTAATCTCATTAGAGGCAATGCTTATCGATATTTCGCCTTCCACTGTAAACCTAATCGAATTTTGCACTAGATTCTTCAAAATCATATTCAGTACAACAGGAGGGAAGTTTAGCTGACTATCCTTAGCTATGTTTAAGTTCAGTGCTACTGCTTCTGGGCGCTTTTTACTAAAGTCAGCTAAGGTAATATCGCTAGTCTGAATCAACCAAGGCTCTTGATTCAGGTTCGCATCTTCCTGTTTCACAATATTGAGCAGCACCTCCACTGTAGCGTGCATGTTTCCTGCTGCGGTCAAAATTCTTTCACGTTGTTTAGTCTGGAACTCAGGATCATCTTTCATCGCTTGTAAGTTCGCAGCACCCAATACAATCGCTATTGGTGTTTTCAATTCATGACTAGCATATTTTGCAAACATCATTTCCTGTTTAGCGACACGGTCTCTCATTTTCTGATAATGGTTTAATTCTCTTGTCAGCTGCTTTAATTCATCAACACCTTGTTCAGATACTGTAAAGTCCCCTTTCACGCCTGAATTTAACTGTTTGCTAAGCTCAGCTACAGGAGCCATCAACTCATCAAACGTTCTTTTCACTGAGAAGTTTAAAACTACGACTAAAAAAATGATTAGCAGCATAGATATACCCATCAATGTATCCCAGCTATCATCACCAAAATCTATCGACCTAGTGCCGATAGTCAAATAAAGCGGTAAACGCACTCCTTGGAAATCAAATTGCACGTGATAAATCATCATGCCTTGCTTGCTGTAAGTTCGGTACTGAGTGACTTTGTTTTCTTGAAAAGGCAGTTCTTTCTGTAAGTATTCAGGCAGATATTTTTCGTCAAAATACGCGGTAACTGACTGGCTTAACTGGGCTGTAGGCACTTGCTCCAGTTCATAATGTTTAGTCGCAATATTTTCGAAAGATTTAAGGTGAACTTCAAGTTGGTAATCCTCCCCTAAAATTAAGCGAAGAGAGAAAGCAAAGAAAACGACAAAGGATGTCGACAACGCAATTTTAGCAAAAGTCACAATCAAGCGTTTTTTAACTTGAGATATGTTGTGTACTTTTGGTTGACCAAACAACTGAAGCCTAAGTTTTGACCACCGACTCATACTCATAGCTCTAACCTGAAGCCACATTTAGGTACTGTTTTCAGCATGGGTGTGGCAAAAGGCTTATCCAGTATATTTCTGAGCAGATAAATATGACTACGCAACACGTCATTTTCGGGTGAGTCATCACCCCAAAGTTGTTGTATTAAAGACTCACGAGTTACGACTTCTCCTTGCGCTTTCACCAGCAAAAGCAAAATTTGGTACATAACTGGGGTAGTCACGAGGTTATGACCCGCTCGCTGAACAAGCCTGGTTTTTTCATTGATTACAAGCTCCCCAAAAGACAACTCAACCGCAGCGACATGCCCTCTAAATCGCTTAATCAACGCCGTAAGTCGCACTTCCAACTCTTCAAAGTCAAAAGGCTTACTCACAAAGTCGTCTACTCCATTTTCAAACCCTTTTAACACATCATCACGCCCATTCAATGCCGTTAGCATCAAAATAGGTGTGGTGCACCCTCTTTCCCGGAGTTCTTTCGCTACCTGCATACCGTCTTTTCTCGGCATCATGACATCAAGGATAATGGCATCAAATTCATTGCTTAACGCAAGCTTAAGCCCTAAATCACCATTATCGGCAAAGTCTACTGTCGCTCCTTTCACTTCAAGGAAATCCGCCAAAATCCCCTGAAGTTCATCGTTATCTTCAACAATTAAAATTTGTTTACCTTTTAACATTATCTGCTCGCCTGTTTACCCTGATACCCAATTATTTACCGCAACACCCATTTACTACGATGCGAATGAAATAATAATGGCTCAATGTCGAATTAATGTCGAATTTCGTACACACATAATTCAACACCATGATTGATAAAAAAAAACCGCGTTCACTCCAAGCCAAAAATACAATCATTCAAACATATAGGTATGTCATTCTATAAAATATACGAGTTTATATAATCCATATCGACAAAAACTCGACAAGAGAGAAGTAACACTAGACGTATCAAATTAAAGGGATACTCACATGAAACCACAACTACTGATCAGCCTGCTGTGCGGCTCTCTTCTTACCTCTTCTGTTTTTGCCGTTGACCTCATCGGTCAAACGATCAGCAAATCCCCGTTGAATGTGGTCGCAGAAATCAGCGGTGTTGTTGAGAGTGTCAACTTTGACTCTGGTGAAGCAATTCAACAAGGGCAAGTTATCGCTACGGTTAAAACACAAGACTTCGATTTTGCGGTAGCGAAACAAACCGCCAATCTACAACTTGCTAAAGCAGACTTGCAACTCAAGCGATCTGTCTATGAGCGTTATGTAGAACTGCGTAAGAAAAACAGCTTATCGCAAAACGAATTAGATATTGCGAATGCCGATTTCCTAAGTGCAAAAGCCAGCCTGACACTTGCAAGAATTGAGTTAGAGAATGCGCAACTTGACCTTAAAAACACAAAAATCACATCCAACATCTCAGGGTTTGTAGTCAATCGAAATACAGATAATGGCGCATGGGTTAATCAGGGGGATCTGCTTTATAAGATCGTCAATATCGACACATTAACAGTTCGGTTACTGGCAAGTGAATACGACATTAATTCACTCAATGTTGGTCAACCTATCGAGCTATGGGCTGAAGCCGATCCTGCTAAAAAGTTTCAAGCAACCATCAACCGCATTGGTGTCGAAGTAGACAACCAAACTATGGCTTACCCCGTAGAAGTTGAGATTAACAATACCAACCAAAAGCTAAAGCCAGGCATGTCCATTCATGCCTCTACAACGCTTTCTAATATTGCTGTCATTCAATAGGTAAAAACCATGTCATCTCTTATCGCTTACTTTGCACAGAGAAGCTTCTTAGCTCGCATCATCACGATCATGGTACTGCTGCTCGGCGTCGCTTCTTTATATACTTTAAAGCTTCAAGAATATCCTGATGTTGCTTTTGAAACGGTTGAAATCGAAACTCTATACCCAGGCGCTACCGCTCAAGATATCGAACTGAATATCACTAACCCTATTGAAAAAGAGCTGCGCAGCGTCCAAGGCATCAATTACTTCTCCTCTCAATCAACTGATGGCATGTCTTTTATTGAAGCCGAGCTTTTACCCGGGGAAGATGCGGCTAGAGCATTACGAGACATTCAACAAGCAATCGACCGTGTGAACAACTTACCGGCAGATATCACGAATCCACCAGTCGTGACTCAAAAACAAACCTCATCTTTTGAGGTGCTGACTTTTGGTGTCAGCCTTGCAAACAGTGAACAAGTACACTCAGACTTATTGCAGCAATATGCTTACCAACTAGAGAAGAAAGTGAATGCGCTTTCAGGGGTCAGTAGCGTCAGCATGTCTGGTTACAACGAGCGCGAGTTCTGGGTAGAGATCGACCCTACAAAAATCAGCCGTTACCAATTAACGTTTGATGAAATTGGGCAAGCCATTAACCAGCGTAATTTATCTCAATCTGGCGGGGTGGTGGAATCTTGGGTGAGTGAGCAAAAGATTGTCACCATGACACAAGTTCATTCGGCAGAAGACATTGCGAATATCGTCATTAAATCACTGCCAAATGGTTCCGTGATACGAGTATCTGATGTAGCAAGCGTGGAAGATACCTTTGCTAAAGCGACACAAATGGGAGTAATTAACGGTCAAGAAGCGGTTCTATTTTCAGTGACGAATAGTGCCAGTTCAGACATCATCGCGACAGTGGACAGCATAAAAGCGTTAGTGGAAAAAGAACAAGCTCAATATAGTGACCAGTACCAATTTCAGTATGGTTTAAACCTTGCTGATGACATGAATGATAAGTTCTCTATCGTGTCTACCAATGGCGGTATTGGTTTGGTATTAGTGCTGGCAGTCTTAAGCTTAATTCTTAAAAGACAAGTGGCTTTCTGGGTATCGGTTTCTATTCCATTTTGTATTTTAGGCGTGATGTTTATTCTACCTATGGTGGGCTTAAACTTAGACAGTATTACGCTTGCGGCTCTACTTTTGGTGATCGGTATTATTGTCGATGATTCAGTTATTGTGGCCGAGAGTATTTACCAAGAAAAAGAGAAGGGTAAAAGTGCATTAGAGGCGGCAATCACTGGGACGCAAAAAGTCATTAAGCCAATCATCGCCAGCTTAACGACCACCGCTCTTGTTTTCATTCCTATGTTTTTTATGCCCGGAACAATGGGTAAAGTGTTAATCGTTATTCCGATCACGGTGATCTCAGCCCTTCTATTCTCACTGGCTGAATGTACTTTCACTTTGCCCGCTCACTTAGCAAGTGCGTTAAACACCAAAGGAAAAGACAACCAACAAACACAAAAAGACCGCTTTGAAGGCATTATCAGCGCCTACAAAAAAATGCTGACATTCAGCCTTCAATACAAGAAGTCAGTTATCGCTTCAGCACTGGTCATTAGCGCCCTTTCGACCAGCATGGTCATGGCATTAAAATTGGATATATTTCCATCTGAAGCGGCTAAATACGTAGAGATTTACACGGAAGTTAAACCAGGGACACCATTAGAGAAAATACGTGACGTTCATAATGATATTGAACAGGCGATCGCGGCTTTACCCGATAACGAACGTGTCTCTTACAACATGACTTACTCATCACCGGTAAGTACTGGTTTGCTGATTTTGACCAGCTATGAGTTACGTGATCGCACCGCTGACCAAATTATTGCTCAGTTAAACGAGAAAGTGGCTAACAATGACCACGGGATTTTTGTGAAGTTCTCGGTTGATGCTGGAGGTCCACCTCCGGGAGAGCCGATTGAAATGCGCGTTCTTGGGGGCACAACAGATGAGCGTAACCTCGCAGTAACGGCGGTGAGTGAATGGCTGAATCAACAGAGTGGTATAAGTGGCGTTACCAACAATGAAGCGTTGAAAGATCCTCAGTTGAGCATTGTTCCTCAATATGAGTGGTTAGCAAAATACAACTTAACCGTATCTGATTTAGCCACCACACTTCGCCTTGCGTTTGAAGGTGACTCAGTCACATCGACATGGCTTGGTGATCAAGAAGTAGATATTCGTGTCATTTTGAAAGACGAATACAGAGACATTAAACGCTTAGCGACCACCAAAATATTTACGCCAGATGGAGTCCAAGTACCACTGAGCCGTTTAGCAAAAGTAGATAACATTGAAGCACCACGTTTAATCAAACACTACAACGCAGAAAGAGAAGTCACCGTTACGGCGCAGATTACAGATGACACACTCAGCTCTGTCGCACTTTCAGAGAAAATGCTCACCGAGCTGCAAGGTCATTATTCGAGTAACGTGACGCTAGATGTGGGCGGAGAAGCAGAAAGTACCAATGAAACCATGAGTGGCTTTGTATTAGCGTTCCCTGCTGCCATGATCGCTATCTACTTTGTTCTAGCAGTGATGTTTAATTCATTGATACAGCCGTTACTCGTTATGGCTGTGATCCCGTTTGCAGTTGTAGCGGCATTAATGGCACTAGTCGTTCATATGCAAGCTTTATCTATGTTTGCCTTAATTGGCGTACTTGGTATGACAGGCGTCGTGGTGAACAATTCTCTGGTACTGATAAACCGCATTAACGAGATTCGAGCAGAAGGTAAAGACACTTTGGAAGCGGTGATTGAGGCATCTGCTAGCCGCTTAAGACCGATACTATTAACCTCTATAACCACTGTCGTGGGTCTACTGCCTCTCGCTTATGGTTTAGGCGGAACCGATGTGTTTATGGGACCTATGTCTTTAACACTAGGCTATGGTTTATTGTTCTCATTGCCAATTGTCTTATTCGTCATTCCTAGCCTATACGCGCTTTGTTTTGGACGAACCAAACGTAAATAGCCCATCCATATCCTTCATCTGAAGCCTTTTGTTTTCGCCTTTAAGCTATCACTCCAAGTGGTGTAAAGGTGGAATAAGAGGCTTCTTCTTTCTTCTTTCTTCTTTCTTCTTTCTTCTTTCTTCTTTCTTCTTTCTTCTTTCTTCTTTCTTCTTTCTTCTTTCTTCTTTCTTCTTTCTTCAGGAAAACACATGCACGTCATAATGACATTAAATTTATGGGTCTTTATGACTCAAATAAATTCATGATGTTTACCGAAGACCCATTTGATAACAATTCTCATTATCGGCATAGTTAATGCACTATGATTAGTACAGGCTTCTGGTGCACCGAATGTAATAGGCATCACCAGTGGATAACCCAATCGATAAGGTGGCTCTATGGACAATGTTTCTCAAGGTATCCCTCACGGTTTAGTTCAAGGAAAAGTAACCAAGAAAATAGAATGGAACGACCAACTATTCAGCCTACATGTGCACGCCCCTGTTTCACCTTACCTTGCGGGGCAGTTTACTAAACTGGCTTTGCCACTTGTTAATGAGCAGCTAAGACTTACTGAACCGGCAATAGCGACTGAATCCGCGGCCTTTCCAGAAAACAGTAACCCTGAGAGACAAGAGTATGTGCGCCGAGCTTACTCCATGGTGAACTCACCAAGCCATGCACTAGGGCACCAGCACTTAGAGTTTTTAATTGTTAAAGACGCCTCCGGTCAACTTTCACCAAAACTTCATGAATTAAATACTCACGATGAGATTTTTGTAGGGAAAGAGCCCAGCGGTTTCATGACGTTAGAAGAAATACCGCCAGCCGCTAAAGATTTGTGGATGTTAGCCACAGGTACCGCGATTGGTCCTTTTATTGCCATGCTTGAAACACCTCACATGGCCGATAAATTTGCCAACATCATATTGGTTCACGCCGTCAGAACTCAGCAAGATCTCACTTATCAGTCGCGCATCGCGCAGCTTGTTCACCAATTTCAAGGAAAACTACGTTATGTGCCAATTATTTCTAGAGAATCAATCACCGGAACATTGCGCGGACGAATCCCAACGTTGTTACTTCGAGGCGAACTCGAACACGCTTCCTCCATCGCCATCGATCAGCAACATAGTTTCTTCTATCTTTGTGGAAATCCCGCCATGGTTCGCGACACAAGTGAAGCGCTTAAACAAATCGGATTAACCAAACACTTACGCCGTCAAGCGGGGCAATTCAGTAGCGAGAATTACTGGTAATCGTTCCGAGCCCGCCCTTCGATTTAATCGCTACGGGCAGTTATTCATTAACAGTAATTCTAAGCTCCATGTTTCTAATTATCACAAGCTTCATGTTTGTCATTATCAAAAAATCCATATTTCTATTTATCAGAGGTTCATCATGAGTCATTTACGCATTCCATCTCACTGGACAATTCAACGCTCAACGCCATTTTTCACAAAGGACAACATACCTGCGGCATTACTTAACCATCACAATACTGCTGAAGGAGTGTTTGGCCAGATTTGCGTGATGGAAGGAACGGTAACTTTCTATGGTTTTGCTAACGCTGACGCAACCGAACCAGAAAGCGTCGTGGTGATTAATGCAGGTCAATTTGCAACAAGCCCTCCTCAATATTGGCACCGAGTTGAGCTCAGCGAAGATGCTCAATTCAATATCAATTTCTGGTCAGAAAAAGAAACCAAGAAAATGTTCAATACCCGAAAAGATAAGTGATCGATTTATGCATTTCACTCGTTGTGAAATTCATTGATGATTCAATTAAGCGCGATAAATACGGTAAAACCAGAACAAGCCGTTTAGCTAAGTAAAAATAATTCCAAAATAAGCATAGCTAGATATAAATATAATAACCTTAATAATTACAATGACTAATGATGATAGACAAGATAATAAATCTCTAGCAAACTGCCCTAATTATTAGCCTGAATACACGATATTCGCATCTTTCGTACAGAGAGGAAGTTATGCTCAACATTGCTTTTTTTAGCTCAAAATCATACGACGAAAAATCATTCAATCTTGCTAAAGGGGAGCTCAACGCTGAATTTCACTTTCACGATTTTCGCCTCACCAGAAAAACAGCAAAAATGGCTTATCAAAGCGAAATAGTTTGTGCTTTTGTAAACGATGACCTGTCTCGTCCCGTTCTTGAAAAATTGGCGAAAGGCGGTACAAAACTCATCGCAATGCGCTGTGCTGGTTTTGACAAAGTCGATTTAGAAGCCGCAAAAGAATTCGGTTTACAAGTAGTTCGCGTGCCAGCTTATTCGCCAGAATCAGTTGCCGAGCACACTGTCGGTATGATGATGTGTTTAAACCGCAAGCTACACAAAGCCTACCAACGAACTCGTGATGCTAACTTCTCTCTTGAAGGGCTGGTTGGTTTCAACTTCCACGGTAAAACTGTGGGTGTGATTGGTTCGGGGAAAATTGGCTTAGCAACAATGCGTATTTTGAAAGGTCTAGGCATGAACATTCTATGCTATGACCCGTATCCAAACCCATTAGCAGAAGAGCTTGGCGCAAAATATGTGGAACTCGATGAGCTGTACCAAGAGTCTGACGTAATTACGCTGCACTGCCCAATGAGTAAAGAAAATTACCACCTTCTAGATGCAACAGCATTTGGCAAAATGAAAGACGGTGTGATGATAGTGAACACCAGCCGTGGTGAACTACTGGATTCAACCGCTGCTATTGAAGCCTTAAAACAAAGCCGAATTGGCGCACTAGGTCTAGACGTATACGACAACGAAAAAGAGTTGTTCTTCCAAGACAAATCTAACGATGTGATTGTTGATGACGTTTTCCGACGCCTATCCGCTTGTCATAACGTGTTATTTACAGGGCACCAAGCATTCTTAACCAAAGATGCTTTATTCAACATTGCCAACACTACACTCACCAGCGTTGAAGCATTTTTCAGTGATAAAAAAAGTGGCAATGAATTGATCTAGCTTGGCTAGAATCATGAAGCCTCGACTTAATGTAATCGCTGCTTAGCAGATAAATCAAACCACTAAAGCCACGCTTGCTACAGCATTAAGCGTGGCTTTTTGATCGTTTCAATTTACTAGTTTCAATTTGATCGTATGAATCGCTAGTCTAAGTGAAACTACTGTTCATAAGATTGCCTCGACATCAGGTCTTTAACTGGCTATCCATAAACATTAGATACAGAAATGGCAATTTTCAGTATCTAGCCCGTGTACCCCTTGTCGAATTGCTAGGTGCTCTTCACCTGCTTGAACGCCCATCTCATAACCTGCGTTTAGAATCCCTTGATCCATCGTTAACCGTTTAACCGCGAACGCTTCTGGTGGAGCAATAACTTTAATGATCGCATCTTTAGGTGGATTTCGGATGAACTCCAAAGATTGATTGTAATTCTCAGCGCGTACAGCCATGGACTTTGCAATATTCGGATACTTAGACAGCAGCTTTTTTAGCATCCATTGATACTTCTGAGGTTTCATTTGATAGCTCAGAGGGTGAGACAAAATCACGGTAATGTCACGAGCACCACGGCGGTATGCTTCACGAACTGGAATCGAGTCCGCCACACCACCATCTGTGTAACAACCACCTGAAAAACATGGCGTTTCACGATAAGCAATGGGCAGAGCAGTGGTTGCTTCCACAACATTCGATAAGTTTTCAGGCTGAATACGATAGTAATCCGCACTACCAGTATCGATATTTGTAACAGCAGCAAGCAACGGAACACTTGAGAATAATTGCTCACAGTTAAGCGGGAAACGGTTATTGGATTCATCCCATAACCACTTAACATCCACCAAGTTGCCGCCTTTAGCAAAGCGAGTTGGGTTAAAAAAAACTTTGTCAGTCGCCATGGTCGTTATCACGTTATAACTGCGCTTTGGTGCTTGAGATAAGTAACCAACAAGGTTAGACACACCAGCAGAGACGCCAATGGCAAAATCATAAGGTCGGAATCCTTCCTCCATAAAAGCATCCAATACTCCAGCGGCGAAGATGCCTCTCATTGCTCCACCTTCTACAATTAATGCGCTTTTACTCATCTCAAACTCTACTGCTGTATCAACTAATGAGAATAGGATAATCACATTTAGAACGTGAAGATAATGGGTTGAATTTATCATTTTGATAGGCAAAAACTATTAACCATAAAACATAAAAACTTCATAAAGTTAGTCAACATTCTGGTGAATACGCGATCAAAAAAGGCCGCTGAGCGAGTAACTCACGGCCTTTTGATTAACAAGTCTAGTTATCGATTACGAATTAAATTCGCTCACATCGATTGCAAGCAATTTACCGATGCCTTCGCCATATGCAGGATCAGCCTTGTAGCAGTGTTTAAGGTGACGAAGTTGAATTTCTTTAGGCACACCACCTAAGTTACGCGCTGTGTTATCAAACAAAATATCTTGCTGCTCTGGCGTCATTAAACGGAACAAGTCACCCGGTTGCGAGAAGTAATCTTCATCTTCACGGTGGTTCCAATGATCAGCCGCGCCTTCTAGATTCAGTGGTGGCTCTGCAAAATCGGGTTGCTCAGCCCATTGCCCTTGATCGTTTGGCTCATAACCCAAGGTGCCACCGTGATTACCATCAATACGCATTGCACCATCACGATGATAACTGTGTACTGGGCAACGTGGCGCATTCACTGGAATATGGTGGTGGTTTACTCCCAAACGGTAACGCTGAGCATCACCATAAGCGAACAAGCGGCCTTGCAGCATCTTGTCTGGCGAGAAACTAATACCCGGAACCACACTTGCTGGATTGAATGCAGATTGCTCTACTTCTGCGAAGAAGTTTTCTGGATTACGATTCAGTTCAAGCTCACCCACTTCAATTAATGGGTAATCAGCGTGTGGCCATATCTTCGTTAAATCGAATGGGTTATACGCGACTTTTGAAGCGTCCGCTTCTGGCATGACTTGAACTTTAAGAGTCCATTTCGGGAAGTCTTGGTTGTCGATGCTTTCTAGCAAATCACGTTGGTGACTTTCGCGATCATCACCAATTAATTTCCCAGCTTCAGCATCAGATAAGTTTTTAATACCTTGCTGAGATTTGAAGTGGAATTTAACCCAGAAGCGTTCGTTGTCATTATTGATGAAGCTGAATGTATGGCTACCAAAACCATGCATGTGGCGATAAGTTGCTGGGATACCACGGTCACTCATTACGATAGTAATTTGATGAAGCGCTTCAGGTAGCGACGTCCAGAAATCCCAGTTATTTTTCGCGCTGCGCATGTTAGTTCGTGGGTCACGCTTCACAGCGTGGTTTAGATCAGGGAATTTCAAAGGATCGCGTAAGAAGAACACTGGCGTATTGTTACCCACCATGTCCCAGTTACCTTCTTCAGTATAAAACTTCACAGCAAAACCACGGATATCACGTTCTGCATCCGCCGCACCACGCTCACCTGCAACCGTTGTAAAACGTGCAAATAAGTCGGTTTTTTTGCCCACTTCAGAGAACAGTTTTGCTTTAGTGTATTTGGTAATATCGTGCGTAACGGTGAATGTGCCATATGCACCAGACCCTTTCGCGTGCATACGACGTTCTGGAATCACTTCACGGTCAAAATGCGCCAGTTTCTCTAAGAACCAAACATCTTGAAGCAGTTGTGGACCGCGTTTACCCGCAGTTTGAACATTCTGGTTATGTGCAACAGGGCAACCCGCTGCTGTGGTCAGTTTCTTACTCATGGTCTATTCCTTACGGTTAAAGATGTCACAGCCTCTGTCACACCTTAGGTTCAAGTGAATTCACTTTTTAAATAAACCACTTGATTAGTATGGATAAAGAATAGACCTGAGTAAGCAGAAAATATAATTGTTTATATTTATCGTTGCTATCTATAAAACCTATCAAACTTAAGCTGGAAAACTTAAGCTATAAAGCTAAAAGCTCAGGCAGCCTTTAGCCATCATGAACCCCATAAATATGAATCGAGCATATAAGAACCTTAAGCATAAACTTCTTAGGTTATCTTCTGACCTAACTGTAATGTCGCGGCAATATTTCTTGCTGTTCTCGTTAAGTTTTTTTCTGCTTCTTGTAGCACCTGATTGAGGGATTGAGGAGAGCGCACCGTTCCAAATAGGCTACTCATTTCACCATATAAAGCTTCAACTTCAGTTCCTAATGACCCAGCTATTCCTATGGTTGGAATACCTTGCAAACTCGCGCGTTTGGCGATGCCGTAAGGTGTTTTCCCTTGCAAAGTTTGATTATCCATCTGCCCTTCCCCTGTAATCACAAGGTCAGCACCTTTTAATACTTCATCGGCTTGCAATACATCCAATACCATTTCAATACCGGGTTTGATTTGCATATTAAATAGTAAACTTAGCCCCAGAGGTGCACCACCAGCAGCACCATAACCCGCGCGCTTCTTAATGGGTTCATCACCAAGACAATCTTGTGCCTCTACTACCTTAGAAAAATGTGCGAGTGCACAGTCAAGCGTCAATACTTGATCTGAATTCGCCCCTTTTTGCGGTCCAAATATATGGCTTGCACCGTTATCACCGCACAATGGATTATCAACATCGCACGCGACAACCAGCTTTATGTCAGCACAGATCGCATCGACATTAGACAAGTCGATGGCTGCTAATTCGGCTAGCGCAGCGCCACCGCGGCTAATCTCTTGTCCATCACTATCTAATAGACGACCACCTAATGCCTGAACGATACCGGCGCCACCATCATTTGTAGCGCTTCCACCTAACCCTAAAATAATGGTTTTCGCACCTTGCACGGCGGCTTCTAAAATCAGTTGACCAGTACCAAAAGAGGAAGCCATTAGCGGATTTCTCTGCTCAGGAGAAAGTAAATCCAAGCCGGATGCTGCCGCAATTTCAATAAGTGCCGTTTTATTAGGGTTCAGTTCTGAAGGCTCTAGCATTGCCCATTCAGCATGAACTTTATCGCCTAATGGTCCTTCAACCTGAAGCGTTCGCTTTTGCCCTGGTAACCCTTGAAGCAACACGTCAACCGTGCCCTCACCACCGTCAGCTAAGGGCAGAGTCACGTAATCAGCATCTGGGAATATTTCACGAAATCCTTCCTCAATACACTCTGCCACCGAAACTGCGGTTAATGATTCTTTAAATGAGTCTGGTGCAATAACAATTTTCATACTGATAGATCCAAAGGAATATAAATTTTGATAAGTCGTGGGAAGCAAAAATTTTGGAAACCATAAGCAGTTGAAACAAAAAGCCGTGGAAACCAAAATGCCCTTACCACTGATTAGCTGAAAGCCAATCAAATCATAAGGGCAGTATAAGAGAGATAGCAGGTTAGTTAGCGATTGCTGGTTTTACTTGTGATTTCTCTTTGCTTTTTAGCCATACAAACAGAGCGCCTAACACTGCAATTGGAATTAATGGGTCAATCAACGTACCACCTTTACCAAACACTAGGTTAAGAATCATGATGATGCTTGCACCAATAGCCCAGGCGATGGTTGAAGACACTGACCAGATTTTAATTTGGTCTGCAAGTTCAGTAATGCCTAACGTACGGTTGATAATGTGAAAGTATGAATCGTTCAAGTGAGAGAAGCCTACAGGACCTACCGCACAAGCTAATGCTACAAATACAGGGTCTAGACCTAGCGTTTCAACTAGAGGTAGTGTCATGGTTGCCGCTACCATCATAGATGCAGTTGCTGAACCTTGAATTAGACGCAGCATAGAGGCAATAGCTAATGGTACAAGTAGTGGGGGAATACCGCTGCTTGCAATCGCTTCTGCAACTTGGGGACCCGCACCAGATGCTTTCAGTACAGCACCCATTGCGCCACCACAACCCGTTACGACAAGGATTAGACCAGTTGTAGACAATGCATCATCCATTGAACTAACCATATCTTTACGCTCAATATGGCGAGTAAGACCGTATAGCGCCATCAGCACACCGATACCTACCGCAACGACTGGGTTACCAATCAACGAAATAGCCATGTGTACTGCGCTATCACCTTGACCAACAAGTGTATTGATTAGGATAAATGCAATTGGAAGAAGAATCGGACCAAAAGATAAGAAGTTACTTGGCAGTTCTTTGTCGTCCGTTTCTTTAACTTTCTCTAGGTTTGCCCAATCAGCTTGGTTAGTAATCCATGTTTCACCATTTGGCACACGGTAGTATTCATTACCTACTCGGCGGATATAAATCATAGAAAGCAACATCATAGGGATAGAAACCATCAAGCCCCACAGCATATATTCACCTAGGTCTACACCTAGAATACCTGCCACTGCCACTGGACCCGGCGTTGGCGGCACAAGTGCGTGAGTAATAAGTAGACCAAGCGCTAAAGTTACACCTAAACCCACCGCTGATTTACCTGTATCTCGTGAAATTGCGCGAACAAGAGAATGCAAAATGATGTACGCAGAATCACAAAAAACTGGAATAGCGACTAATACGCCAGTAAAACCCAGAGCTAAGTCTTCACGACCTTTACCACACAGTTTTACAAACGTTTTTGCCATTCTTACCGCGGCACCAGAACGCTCAAAACATGCGCCCATGATTACGCCAAATGCGATAATCAGACCAATGCCACCAAGCACACCACCAAAACCTGCTTTGATCGCATTAATTAAGTCTGTCGGTGCCATACCAGCAAATAAACCCATGATAATACTGGCAATAATCATAGCAAGTGCAACTGGGATTCTCGTTTTAATAATCATCCCCATCATGGCTAAAATGCCAATTACAATGCCTATCAGTGCTCCATCCATTGTATATTCCTTTTTATATCTATTTTGTTGTGTAGGGTTTGCATGCGAAAGGCATAGCTACGCCTCCCGCTGCACTTTGTTATGCAGCGGCTTATTATTTAGCCACTTTATTATGTTGTAACGTGCTAAAGAGTCGGTGTTAAAAGCTCATGCTTAGTCACTATCTCTATAAGTAGGGTTTTACCCATCCCAAGCCTTCCTCGGTTGAGGCTCTCGGGTTGTATTCACACCCAATCCAACCTTGGTAACCCGTATCATCCAACACATTAAATAGGTGCGGATAATGCAGCTCACCTTCAGATGGTTCATGCCTTTCGGGTACAGATGCAATTTGAATATGACCGGTATACGGCGCCACTTCGCGGATTAAAGTGCTTAAGTCACCATCCATAATTTGAGCGTGATACAAATCAAGTTGTAGTTTCACATTTGGTCTGTCGACAAACTTGATTAGCTCAACAGCGTCACGCTGATGCGCCACAAAGTAATTAGGGACATCGCGACTATTAAGTGGTTCAATCATCAATTCGATGCCTTGCTCAGCAAATTTATCTGCGGCAAATCGAATATTTGATATAAAGGTTTCGACGTGCTGCTGGTGAGTAAAATTGGCATCCATCAGACCAGACATCGCATGCACTTTTTTACAGTTCAGTGCGGTGGCATACATCAATGCAGTATCAACGCTAGCCTTAAACTCTTCTTCACGACCCGGAATCGCCGCAAAACCACGCTCACCCGCATCCCAATCACCAGGAGGCATGTTGAAAAGTGCTTGTTCAAAACCGAATTTTTGCACTTTCTCTGCTAACTCTTCAGCTTCAAAGGTATATGGGAATAGATATTCAACCGCTTTGAAGCCAGCTTGATGTGCTTTTTCAAAACGTTCCATAAATGGCACTTCTGTGAATAACATAGTTAGGTTTGCTGCGAACTTAGCCATTATTTGCCTCTCCCTTTTAAATCCATCACTTCTTCATCAGTGAGGTAGCGGATATCTTTATCTTTTAGTAAGAACGCCAGTTTAGCGGTCTCTTCTAATTCTTCAGCATTATCTACCGCATCAACAAAATCAGTGCCGGTTACTACCGGGCCGTGGTTTGCTAACAAGAATGCTCGATAATCACCTGCTCTTTTCGCCAGTTCTTCAGCGATTTGTGGATCGCCAGGACGCAGATAAGGAATGACTGGTAATTCACCAATTCGCATCACGAAATACGGTGTAAACGCCTTAATTGCATTGTTACGATCTAGCCCTTCAATACATGAAAGTGCAGTTAGGTATGTAGAATGCAGGTGGACAATTGCATTGCATACAGGATTATTACGGTAAATCGCTAAGTGAAACGCCGCTTCCTTTGATGGCTTCTTACCTGAAATATGATTGCCGTCGATATCGACGACTGACAATTCCTCAGCAACAAGACGACCAAAAGAAGACCCAGTTGGCGTTGCCAAAAAGTGACCGTTGGGTAATTTAATAGACAAGTTGCCAGCCCCGCCTGTCGCGTAGCCCCGTTCAAACATAGAACGAGCGAGCGTGACCATTTGATCTCTTAATTGCTGCTCGTTCATCAAAATCTCACTCATCTGAACCTCGCTTATGAAAAGAATGCTTGCGCTTTAGCAAAGAAGTTTTCGTCACCAAAATTGCCCGATTTAAGCGCCAATGAAAGATCACCTTCAACGGATTTCACCCAAGGCACACCTGGCGCAATTTGAGGACCAATATGGAAACCTTTTACCGCTAAACTTTGAGTCACAACGCCAGAGGTTTCACCACCAGCCACGATGAAATTTTTCACACCATTTTTTTGCAGCTTGATAGCTAATTGGCTAAAGAACTGCTCAACCGCATGACTTGAAGCTTGCGCACCGTATTCTTCTTGAATCGCTTTAAGGGCAGCAGCATCGGCGGTTGCGTATACCAAAGGAGCAAATTCGCTTTGGCTATGAGTCATAACCCAATCGAAGACTTCATTTGTGTATTGAGCATTGGTTAAGCACGCTTTCACATCGATAGCAAAATGCGGCGCAAGTTGTTTATAAGTGGTCACTTGTTGATTCGTCATCACAGAGCAAGAACCAGAGAACACAACAGTTGGGGCTTTTACTGGGCTACCCGCAAGTTTTGCATCGCTTTGATCTACAAGATGCTCTGTCCAATTTTTTGCAATACCAGCAGCTAGCCCTGAACCACCAGTGATTAGCTTCAGAGATTTCGCAGCTTGTCCTAGTGTCACTAAGTGTTCGGAATTAAAAGCATCAACGACCGCATAGCGATTTCCTTGGCTTTTTAATTCTTCAAAACGAGCAGTGATCGAATCAGAACCTTGCTCAATAGTTTGGAAGTTCACCAAACCAGAAACACCTTCCGATTGCGCGTTCATCATGCGAACCACACTTGAATCTGTCATAGGCGTAACGGGGTGGTTACGCATTCCCGAATCACTTAATAGCTCACCAAAAACAAACAGATGACCGTTATAAACCGTGCGGCCATTGACTGGCAATGCCGGACAAACCATAGTGAAAGACTCACCGAGCTCAGCCAAGAGTGCATCGGTAACAGGGCCAATATTCCCCTGTGCAGTACTGTCGAACGTAGAGCAATATTTAAAATAAAACTGTTGGCAACCTTGGGATTGCAGCCATTTAAGAGCAGTAACGGAATCAGTAATCGCTTCATCTACAGGACAAGAGCGAGATTTAAGGCTGATGACTACCGCGTCTGCCGATACATCAAAGTCACCTGCTGGAATGCCATTTAATTGAATGGTGCGCATACCGTTTTCAACTAGGAAACCAGCAATATCTGTTGCACCTGTAAAGTCGTCTGCAATAACACCTAACAACATGATTATTTCTCCACTTTCGGCGCATTCACACCTGGTAAGTCAATGCCTTGAAATACTTTAATCACAGCACTGTCGTCTTCTTGACCAAAGCCTGCATTACTTGCACTTACAAACATATTCAGTGCAGCACTTGATAACGGAAGTGGGAATTTCAGGTCTTGAGCGGTATCAGATACCAAATTCAAATCCTTAACGAAGATATCGACCATAGATTTTGGAGAGTAGTCGCCATCAACCACATGTTTCATTCGATTCTCGAACATCCAAGAATTACCCGCAGCGTTGGTCACTACGTCGTACATAAGATCTAGAGGAATGTTTGCTCGTGCCGCTAATGCCATAGCTTCCGCGCCCGCAGCAATGTGAACACCAGCCAACAGTTGATGGATGATCTTCACTGTTGCGCCAAGACCAATCGCTTCACCGATGTTGTAAACTTTAGCCGCAGTAGCATCGAGTACCGGAGCCAATGCCTCGAATGTACTCGCAGCACCAGAAGCCATAATAGTCATACCTCCAGCTTCTGCCTTTACTGCACCACCGGAAACTGGCGCATCAAGCATCACAAGGTCGAATTCAGATAGCTGAGTTTCGATTTGTTTCGCATCTTCTGCAGAAATCGTAGCTGACACCATTACTGGAGTATTCGGTTTCAATGCTGCTGCCAAACCCGTCTTAAATAACACAGTGTTTACTTGCGCTGCATTCACAACCAATACCAAAACCGAATCAAGCTTGTCTGCAAACTCTAGCGCATTAGTCGATACCGCTTTTGCCCCATATTCACCCAAGGTTTCAAGTGCTTGAGGGTTCAGGTCGAAACCATATACATCAAGCCCAGCACGAACACATGACTTTGCAGCGCCCATCCCCATAGAACCTAAACCGATAACACCAACAGATTGAACTTCACTCATAACAGGATGCCTTTCACGTAATTATTAAATTCTAGATTTTGTTAATTCTTGTTTATGTTTGTGATTATATGTGAAGCAACCGAATGCGACTTAGTGACAAGTCACACTTTTAACAAAAATTAACATTTAAGGATAATTTACCCCTTTTGAGGCACTGAACAACAGTATTCACAGCGGCTATCACAGTTCGAGTGACTATTTCACAACAGATATTCACATATATTCACAAAATGAGAAAAGGTTGGTAGGATGATGAAAAATAAGAATATAGAAGAAGAATCATGATTCCAGCAGAACGCCAGAGAACCATTCTGTCACTATTATCACACCAGGAAGTGATCAGTATTTCTGAACTCGTTGAGCACTTAGAGGTATCTCACATGACCATTCGTCGAGATATCGTAAAACTAGAAACGTCTGGAAAGGTAATTTCAGTGTCAGGCGGTGTACAACTGGCTAAAGCACTGCACAGTGAATTGTCACATGACATTAAAGTCGAGCAACAAGCCAATGAGAAGGCTCAAATTGGTCAACTTGCAGCTCAAGCAGTCCCAGAATTTTCGACGATTTATCTTGATGCAGGGACGACCTCTTTAGAGATCGCCCACCAACTTGCTGGTCGCGATGATCTTCTGATCATTACCAATGATTTTGCAATTGCCGCGTATTTAATGAATAACACTCAATCTGAGATTTACCATACAGGTGGCAAGATTGATCGTGAAAACCAATCCAGCATTGGTGGTAAAGTAGCTGAATTTTTGAGAGGGATGAATATTGATATTGCGTTTATCTCTTCTTCATCTTGGAACCTGAAAGGATTATCCACGCCATGTGAAAATAAGGTATTGGTCAAGCAAGCCATTATTAAGGCAGCTCATACTAACTATCTAATTTCAGACTCGACCAAATATGGCCGGATTGCTAGCTTCCATGCTCTAGATATGAGCGAACTTGATGGGGTCATTACTGATAGTAAACTTTCAAGCAGTGTGACCGATGAATTAAACGAAAAAGGTCTTAAGGTTATTCAACCAACTTAAGCTTGGGCTACGTATAAACATAGGTTATGCATAAGCTTTTGTTATATATAAGATTTTGCTATTCATAAACGTTGATATTTACCGAGTCTGGTCATATAACTCTGACCATATTGTATAGCTATCACCATAAAGCTCTGACCATATATAAGGTAATCCATTAAGCTCCTAATAAGTCATTCAAGCAATGATCTTATTAGGAGCTTAATAGCTGACCTCTGAGCTTTCTAATACCCTACAAACATGTTTTTAGAAGTATTGTCGGATTGTTTTATCTAATAACTGCTTACTAGTAGGTTTAGATAATCGTCCATCCATCAACTGGTTAATTTTATCAATTTCTCTCTTGCCAGACTCTCCCGAGAGGGCAATCACAGGTAAAGTCGGCTTCAATAACTTTATCTGTTTGGTCGCCGCTAAACCATCCAAGACAGGCATTTGTATATCCATAAAAACAATATCAACAGGGTGCTTCTCAACGAACTTCACCGCTTGCAGCCCATTTTCAGCTTCATGAACCATTGCCCCAAGCTGCTCTAAATAAATACGTGTGAGCGCTCTCTGTCCTTTATTGTCATCTGTAACAAGAACTTGAATACCTTCTTTGATGCTTGATTCAGGCAACTGAACCCCTGCTAAATAGTCTCGTAAGCTATTCGTATCAACTAGGTTACTATCGTCGTTTTCTCTTCTTACATTAGAAGCAACTTTAGGAAACACTAACTTAAATTCGGTAAACTTCCCGTAAACCGACTGGCAATGAATACTGCCATCAAACAAAGTCATGACGCGTTTACAGTAGCTCAGCCCTAGACCACTACCATCGTATTTTTGGTGCGTGAAAAAGTCATCAAAAATCCGTTCCACCACTTTTGGATCAATACCTGGTCCATAATCTTTAAACAAAATTTGATTGAATTTTTCACCCGTTTTAAGTTTTATTTCAATATAGCTTTTTGGGTAATCATCGAAATAGTGCAGAGCATTTCTCAATAAGTTAAACAGAATGAAACTAAACATAGTGTCGTTTGCATGCACTAAGTAATCTTGCTCTTCAGGTTCAAATTGGACACGGCTAGTAAAAGCTTCAGACCCATAGGCATAGTCATCCAATGCTTTATTGATGAGCTCAACAACTGAGTAGTAACCCAGAGAGTCTTGATTCAAATAGAGATCATGGGCTTCATGTAACGTTGCATCAATCAGTAAATTACCGCGCTGGATAGCGTCTCTACCACGGTTAATCTCTTGCTCTAGCTTCGCTTCTAAATCAGTCCACTCTTCATTTGCCAAATTAGGCGTTGTCTCAGGGAATCGAGCCGTAAGCTCACTGATCTTTTCTAAGTGCAGCTGAACTTGTGCCAAAGGGTTACGCATTTCATGAGCTATTGATTTGGCCATCGCTTGGGAATGCTGAACCTTACGTTCGTTATGAATATACGGCCACGCTTTTTTCAATAGCTTCTGGAGAGCTGAAATTTCTTCATTTGTGAAAAGTGAACCATCGCGCTTCCCTGAAGACATAATGAAATACGACAACGTATCTTGTTTGTCATGCAAAGGAAGAATCATTGCGGTATTACTTTTCAGCATTTTGTCGCGAATAGCGTGCAACTTAGTATTCGGTTGACTGCTAACCTCGTACTCAACCTCTTTAACTAGGAGAGCAGAACGAGTTTGATTAAGAACAGATGAGTAGAGATCATTGGAATTTGCGTCCAAAACAAGCAGCGCTTTGTCTACATGAAGAATACCAGCTAATTTTTCCATCGCTTGCTCGGTTGAGGTTTGAAAATCGTCAACTAAACCTGCAATTTTATCTGTCGGATCTTTAATGCTTCCATAAATCAATACGCTTGAGATTGAACGAGCAACTTTCCATGTAAGCCGCCAAGTTCCGGTAACCATTAGCGCACCCAGTAATACAAGCTCAAAAGCCTCTTCTTGCATATTAAATCCATCAAAAGACCACGCAAGAAAAGTAAAATACACTCCCAGTGTTAACGCTAAACTGCTGCCAATATGCAAAAGATATCGCCAGCTGTAAAAACGATTACAGACCACGGCATACCCCATAAATAACAACTCACTTATGGATAATGCAGGGGGAAGCCATGTCATTGAAAAATCGTTAAGAATCAATGTCGCAAAGAGATGAACAAGCGTGGTCGATATCATGAAGATAATGATACCAGCCGCCATGTACGTCACTTTAAGACGCTTAATTTGACTCTTTTTCAACCCGTACCAAAACAGATTACTCAGCGTTAAAAAGAAAAACAGTAAGATCGTAAAAAAGAAAAGCGGAGTACCAGATCCAAAATGGAGAATAAAATCACTTTGAGCGGTGATATCAATGCCGATGACGGTGTAGCCCGACATTAAATTAATCGGTACAGAGTATAAGGTTGCAAGCCCTATTAAACCCCACTGCCACTTAGGAAGTTGGTGATTTTTATATTCAGAAGTCACTTTGCATGAGAAATGGAAAGCGCAAACAAACGCCATATACGAGAAGATATTGGCGGCTCTTGCCATTAATATTCCGGCATCATCTCCTAGCCCCACCAATAGAGAAGAATGAAAATAAGCATTGCTGAGAACCCAAAATAGGATAGAGACAGAGTACACAATGTATGACGTGTACAAAGAGGTAAGGACTTTCACTTCTTGCTGGTAAACAAAACGTACAAAGTAGCTTAACCAACAAAGTATGATGAGGCTTGTACCTAACAGCAGCGATAATTTGAAGTATGGTGCGATATTAACAAAGATGTCAGCCATTCAATGCTTCCCTGCCTTTTCTCATCTTAGGTTTTTTCAAAACGCTCATACATTCACTGCCCTTGGCAAGTAATAGTAAAAAATAATACGCACTTTATCGAACTCGTTACAACAATATGCAACATTACACAATCAATGTGATATTGAGCCAAGTAATGACAGAAGAATAGTGCCAATAACGGCAAGGGCGTAAAATTTAACCCTGCGCGAATTTATAGTATTTTATTCTATTTATAAAAATCAACTCAACACGGAAAATTAAAAATGATGATGCCACTCGTAACTAATATAAGTTTTTAAAATAAAAACGCCTAAAACAAGAAGTTTTAGGCGTTCATTATTACGAATAGTTGTCGCTCAAACGTTAGCTTGCTGCATGTTCCCAGCGAGTCAGCAGGTCCATGATTGCTCTCGAATCATTAATGGTTGCGCATGGGGGTTGTAATTGTTTATGCCCCGCTTGAATAGCTCCACGAATATTTCTAACCTGATAATGGAAACCATCGCCCTGCGCTTTTACTGTAACTTCTCTATGTGAAGTTTCGTATAGCTCTACACTAAAGTGATTATCAATTGAAGGTAACCAAGGATTGGTTGTCAGTGTGATACAGCCTTTACTGCCCAAGATAGTAAAATGGTGCTTCAAACCATGATCTTCGGCAGTGTGGATTTGGGCACTGACTGCGTCATTAAATCGCATTAAAGCCGAAGATTCACAAATATTCCCATCTAAGCCGCGACGACCTAATGCTGAAATATCAACATTATCGAATATCTGATCCCCATATTGTTGCTGCATTACTGAATGAATAAGCGACATTGGGTAGCACCCTAAGTTATACAGTGCCCCCTTACTTGCCGGATTCACAAATTGATCAATGGCCGCGATATATGAAGCTTGTATAGAACGCACTTCACCAATCTCGCCAGATTCCAATTCAGAGAGAAGTTGTTCAACCAATGGGTGATTAAGATACATCAAACCCTCAGCGAAAAAGACCTGGTTTTCCGCTACAGCCGTGAGCGCTAAATCCGTTTTTTCCATATCAATGGATAATGATTTTTCGCACAAAATAGCTTTACCTTTATTTGCTGCTTTAATCACATATTCGTGATGTACATGGTTAGGTAACGCAATGTATACAACATCTACCGAATCATCGTTAAGCAATGCATCGTAACTGTTATATGACGTTGTAGGCTTGTATTGGGTGGTAAATTCATTAAGAGTAGATTGCGTTCGCCCAGCAACAGCATACAACTCGCTGCCTTCATCATTGTTTATTGCGTCTGCCATCACACCTGAAATAAAGCTCGTACCTAATATTCCCCACTTCATACTGCCGTCCCTTCTTTGTTCGTCTCTGAGCTTGATTTTTGGCTTTGGCTTTGGCTTTGGCTTTGGCTTTGGCTTTGGCTTTGGCACTGAGTTTGAAATACTTGAACCAAAGTCGTTAGTCCACGGTCAATAAAAGCCTGTGTGTGAGGCATAACAAAATGCGCTTGTATTGCCGCTTTATCTTGATAACGCTCCCATAAGATCACACGTTGTAAATCTTCCGAGTCATAACTAGCGGTTGCCTGTAAGCATCCTTCTTCACTTTGCATATCCAAACAAAATTGCTCAATCGCTTTTATTGTTTGTTCACGGTCTATGCCGTCTTGAATTTTAAGTTCTGCGGTGACAAAAATACTGCTATCCATTGGGGAATCTCACGTTATCAGCGTTCTAAATAAGGTACTCAATATAATTAGACACATTTAATTGATAAACTAACCTTTAGTTTATTTTTTATAAACTCATAGTGTTCAATTGACAGCAGTTAAGAAAAATCCTTAGCAAGCAATGCGATTCAGGTTGTTATAGCCAACTACTAACTGCGCATAGTTAACAGTACATAATTAATAGTTGTAGGTGATGATTGATGGATAAGCTAACAAGCATGAAGGTATTTGCGTATGTGGTAGAAAATGGCAGCTTTCGCTGTGCTGCTGATCACTTCAACTTATCACCAACGATGATTGGCAAGCATGTCTCATCACTAGAAGAAAGTCTGAATACACGTTTAATTCACCGCACTACTCGTAAGCAATCTCTGACTGATTCAGGCAAACTCTATTTTCAAGAATGCCAACGAATTTTAGAAGACATCAGTAATGCTGAAAACTTAATTCAAACTCTTGAGAACCGCCCACAAGGTACTGTGACCATTAACTGCCCGGTAACCTATGGCAACAAAGTTCTCGCACCTATTGTGGCTGAGTTCCTCATTGAACACCCTGAAATCAACGTTGAATTAATGCTATCAAACGAGCTAATTGACCCTTACAAAAGTGAGACTGACCTCATTATTCGAATTGGAGAGCTGAGTGATTCAAGCTTAGTTGCAAGACATATCGGTGATTACAAGATGATTTACTGCGCCTCTCCCGATTACATAAGCCGTCACCCAAAAATCGAATCCATCAGCGATTTATCACAACACCACTGTTTGGGGTTTCGTTATACAAATGGTCAAAGTCAGCATACGCTCAATGCGCCAACCAGCCCATTTAAAAGCAACCATACCCGATTGGCGTCCAATAATGGTGACGTGCTTAAATATGCTGCGCTGCAAGGGGTTGGGGTACTATTACAACCTATGATTTTAGTCGAACAGGAAATTAAACAGCAGAAACTTATACAAGTTTTAAAAGACAGCTCTCCTCAAAGAAGACCCATCCATCTATTGTATAAAAGCAAGCAACTCTCTTTAAAAAACCGAACCTTTGCTGACTTCGTGATCAAGCGTTGCCGTGACGAGTGAGGCGCGAGTAAAGTAAACAAAGGGCAAACACCAATTGCATCCCTACAAAATGGAGTTTAAGCGCGTTATTTCTGTTTGAATATTGACTCGGGTTTGCTCTCGCTCAGTGCCCACCTGATCAGTCACTATCGAGATTTTTTGTCCATTGAGCTTATGCATACTTTCAACGGTTCCATTATTCAGCACCCCCGCAAAATTCAGCTTCATACGAACCATATCTACTGCTCCAAAATCACCGCACTTGTGCTTTAAAATCGCGGTATCTATTGCGAGACCTTCACAAGTCATGCTCACCAGAGGCGAGATTTGAACCACATTAGTGCCAAAGATTTTATATTTCGCTTTTACATAACCGCTAGAAACCAGCTTAAAAACAATATAAGTCGCCGCTTTTTTGCTGATTGAGCTATCTGATGTAAGCCGAAGCCTATCAATACAAACGAGATACAAAGTATCCAAATCATCAGCATAGATACCGCCTGTGGAACCAAAAGCTAGGCTAGATCTTTTTAAACTTTGATGAATAGAAGGGGATGAATGTGATGTATAAAAAAGCCTGAGGGTATTGATGATTCTAGACGCTTCAATATCTGTTTTAACTTTAACAAACAAACGATAAGCCTTTAACGGAAAAGAACCATGATACTGATATTTCCCGTGGGCTATGTAAGGCTGTGTAAAGCAGGGCTTAATTTGATAAGCCCTATCTAATGAAACTATATGGAAAACGAAATAAGAACCTGAAGGGCGAAATAGCAGACAGTTACAAGGCTTCGCTATTCAACTGCTGTAGAACGCGATTAAATTCATCATTAGTTTTCAGTTGCAGCTGACCTTCTTCAATCAATGCGTCCACAAGCCCCTTATCTAAAGTAAAGTCGGTTGGCACCTGATTAAACTCGTTCTTTTTCTGCAAGTCTTTCGTATGTTCAAAACCTATATCAATAAAATGAGGGTACACCTTAGTCGTTTCTGTCGAACTCTCTTTCGCCCATTGTTCCATCGATTTAGTAAATAGCGCCTTCGTCGCATCGTTATAGCGGTGTAGCTGAATATCGGTAATTGAGTTCAATGTTTGAGGCACTGACGGCACCTCCATGCTTTGCCCAATGCCCAATTCAGGGCTTGTTGAGGCATCAACCGAAATCACAATCACTTGATGAGTGCTAACACCATCAGGCATGACGTGTTTGCTGTGAAAGTTACCCAATTCTAGTAAATCATAAATAGCCAGTAAGCCTAGGTTATCTGTAATCCCCCCATCCACTAAATGAATGTAGCGGTTACTGTCTTTGTCTGAATAGTCTCTAATATCTTGGATGGTTTTCTTCGACTGATATGACAGATCGTTCGTGACAACTTGAGCTGCTTGCCTTTGCAGTTGCTCATAACAACCTTCATAGTTTTCTAAAACAACAGGCTCAAATAAAACCGGAACCGCAGCAGAAGCGGCAACAGCTTTAGATATCGGGTATTCGCCTATATCTGAACACAACAGGTCAAAGTATTCTTGTATGAAAGAGAAACGCAACCCAGTGGTAATATCTGATGCGTTGATAATGATATAAGGCGAACTTTGCGGGTCGATATCGTTAAACGTGGCTGAACCAAAAATATTTTCTTCATAATATTGGTTCGCCGCATCTGTTCGCCCTAAGCTTGAAAACCAGTGAACTGGACTTAGAATAATAGAGACAAGATCATCTTTCACATCTCGGTACAAGAAGTCACTCTTATAGCTATCAAATATCTTATCTTGATGAATACCATAATAAGCTGAAGTGAAGCTGCCACCTGAAACGGAGCTAATCACATCCACTTCATCCAGCAGGCGCTTCTGTTTGCCATTAATCACAATCTGAGTATCACGCAGTTGTTCAAGCACACCGTAAGACAGAGCGGCTGCCCGAGTACCACCACCAGAAAAAGCTAAAATGATGGTGACATCATTCTCGGTAGAGTTCGTCAATTCAGTTAATGTGTAATCACTCGCCTCTTTCGATTCATCCTTTACTACATTGTTAGGCTGGTTAATCGAAGAACACCCTGACAAAACACCAGCCATGATCAAGAACGTGTAGAAGCGATGAGTCATTACTATTTCCTATTTAAAAACGATTTTTTCACTAAATAGTGTGTGCTAAATGCGTTACATTAAACGCATAAAATAAGGAATGATAAGCGCATTCGCTAAATCGATAAAGAATGCACATACAAGCGGAACAATAATAAAGGCTTGAGCCGAATGACCATATTTATGGCTCACTGCCGACATATTCGCCATTGCTGTAGGCGTAGAACCCAGTGAGATACCGCCAAAACCAGCACACACCACCGCTGCATCATATGTTTTACCCATAGCAGGGAAAACAACGTATATATTGATAACAACAGCCAGTAGTAACTGCATACCAAGTATCGCAAAAATAGGACCAGCAAGGTCAATCAAAGTCCATAACTGCATACTCATCAAGGACATCGCAAGGAATGTACCCAGAGCAATTTCAGCGATTAAATCAATGGCAGCAGTACGTGTTGGCCACTTGGTGCCAGTGATTCTTGGATAAGAGTCTGGGATCAGGTTGGTGATAACAATGCCAGTAAACAAACATGATACAAATAGCGGTAGTTGCAGGCCAGTTTGACTAATGGCTTCATTTAACAAAACACCAAGAATGACACAAACGTGAATCGCTAATACCGCGTCGAGAAACTCAAATGAAGTCATGGATTCGCGTGTGGCTTTTTCTTCTTTCTTTGCAACACTACCCGTCCCTTCTAATTCTGAATTAGTCACTAACTTATGCTTTTTGATTAGATATTTAGCAATTGGACCGCCCATTAAACTCGCCAAAATCAAACCAAATGTAGCACTCGCAATGCCGATCTCCATTGCACTTTCTAAACCAAATTCTTCCCCTACTCTTGGCGCCCATGCTATAGCAGTTCCGTGACCACCAATTAACGAAATACTTCCACTCAACAAGCCGAAAACAGGTTCAAGACCAAATAATGAAGCGACTGAAATCCCTACTACATTTTGCATGACCATAAAGAATATCGTGATAGCGAGAAGTACAACTAATGGCTTCCCTCCTTTCAATAAGTCTTTTAGGCTGGCGTTGATACCGATAGTGGTAAAAAAGTAAACCAACAACACGTCACGAGCCATTAAATCGAATTGAACCTCAATTGAGGTAGTTGCGTACAGTAGCGCAAAAAGAGTCGAGACAATAATCCCCCCAGAAACGGGCTCAGGAATACTGAACTCCTTAAGAAACCCCACGACTTGATTCAGTCTACGCCCTATAAAAAGGACAACAATACCCATAGTTACCGCAAAGAATGAGCCTAGATGTAGTATGTTGTTTTCAAAATCCATAGTTTATTCCATTAGAAAATGCATTAAGATCAGTGTTCATTACTCTCACAGTTATTCCAATAGTTCCAATCGTTTATTTAGAGAGACTCGCCACTTTCGGTACCTCAACGCCTTAGAGTTTTGATGTCATTCATTTGATTAAGCTAATTCAAGCGACAAAGACAAAATAATTAAGCAGATGATTATAAATTTCACTTAATACCAATGATCAACTTAGCCGGTAAATGACAATTAGTAATAGTGTTTAATAAGTAATAAGCAAATTATTATTATCAAATAACAAATACTATCTAATCTATCCATGTAACCGATTCCACCACGACTATGACGGGTATAACCTACATGGCTTTACGATAATAATCTGTAAGTCAAAGTAAGTAGCATCTCACACACGGTGAATTAACCTAAAATGTGCCATTGTTGAAATCAGTTTTAGCACTTAAAACTACGAAAGAAGGAGGGAGGATGAATGATGAATGATGGGAAAGTAAAGCGATAAAATATCGATAGACAGCGCTGGTTGTCAGCGCTACCAACCGAAGAACGAAACTTATTGAACTAGACTTATTCTCTGATTTTGAACCGAGAACGTTGCCTTATTGAGCTTTAAAGAACTATTCGATACTTGTCGAATCTGAATTACACCCAAGTAAAAGCATCGTAGGTAATGCGATTAGATTAATTTCTTTATTGTTAGTGCAGTTCCATAGTTTCAAAAACATATTCACCATCAACTTCCGTAATCTTCTCTAAAAGGATAAAAACACCGTTTTCAAAGGTGAATGCTTTTTGGTGGAGATTATAATTGTATACATACGAAATAGTGTCACCCATATCGATAACCATGGAGACTTCACCTAAATATTCCGCCAGTTGTTTTGGTGTCGTTTTACCTTCTTCCAAAAAATCTAAATCATGACTCTTCATACACCCCATAAGAGCACTGGCAATTACCATGACTAGAATTAACCTTTTCATTCCAAATCTTCGCCTATTAATTAGTTTTTACTCATATTTAATAACGTTAAATAATCATTAAACTCTTGGTGATAATCATTGCCTGTAATACATTTTTCATGTTTAAAGCGATATAAAGCCTGCTCTCGAAGAATCGTTCTATCTCGTTTCGTCAGTATCCCATTTGATTCAGCAAGTTTGTCCATCAAATCCGATTCATTAAGGTTCAATGATTTTATTTGAGAAAGTAATGATTTTGATCGAGTTATTAACTGCTCCACCGATTCAGAATCAAATTTTTCATAATGGCTACATAGAACTACTCTGTTTTCATTATTTATTGTCAAACCACTATGAACTTGATTAGATAAATATATTTCATATATATCATTTTTAAATAAAAAAGCACCAGTCGTCAGGACGAAAACAGAGGATAATATCCAAATAATAGTTTTACTCATTAACTACACCTTATTACTAATAAACGCTATAGAGTATTAGAGCTAATTTTATCAAGGAAGTTTTATTGGCGATGTAAGTGTATGTAAGCATGATTGTTAAAAAGACAACTATCATATAAATATAGAGATTTTATATGATAAAAAGCCGCACATGACGTGCGGCTTGGCGTCTATTTTTCAATAGTGAAAGGTTGGATAGTAACCTCTACACGGCGGTTTCTCTGCCTACCTTCTTTTGTCTCATTAGAGTCAATAGGGCGAGTTTCCCCAAGTCCATAGGATTCCACTCGGCTAGCATTCACACCTCTTGATATGAAGTAATCAGCAATAGATTCCGCTCGTTTTTCTGATAGGCGCTTATTCAATGTCTCTGAACCCGTTGAGTCTGTGTGACCAACAATCACCACACTAGATTCTTCATACTTTAATAAGGTGTCTAGCGTCTCATCAAACTTATATAGGCTTGAATGTTTTAGCCTATCGCTTCCAGGTTCAAAAATCGCCACGCCTTTTTGGGAATCAAAGGTAATAGTCTTTTTCTTTGGTAAAACAGGCGCTACTGGTGCAGGTTGTGGGGCTGCAACTGGTGTTGGCTCTATTGCAGGCTCATTCCAAATATCACCTAGGCTCGCCTCTACCTTTAGTTTTGTTATTTCAGCTCTTAAGCGGTCAATCTCAAGGTTGTACAATCGGTTACAGTTAATTCGTTCACGCTTTTCACCAATCGGAATAACCATTTGTACGTAGGCACCCACTTCGTTTTTATCTTGGATATTGTTGTAGTATCCATTTTGGCTTTTATCGTATTTTTGGTCAGTCTGCGAACCCACTAAGCCCGTTTGCACATAAGTCGCACTTGCGATCGTTGATTCACAAGTTACCCCATCGGCGGTTGTCACGCGGTCATAACCACTTGGTACACTGGCAGATGGAATAGACACTGCGGCAGCTTTAAACGTTGCAAATGTGACTACTGAGATGACTGCGGATAATACACTTTTACTTCTGAACATATCTTACTTTTAACCTTGTCTGTTGGCTTTGGCACTGAAACAGTGCAAACAGTAAATTTATACAACTGGTTAGGCTGAACTCTTGGCAACCTAACGCTAATATTCTTAAATTGTTCTGTACTTAAATGAATTTTTTGACCCGTTAAAACACCATTCACTTCCACATTGAATGATTGTTTAATTTCTCTAATATTTCCCACAGTTATTTTTATCCGTGGTTGTCCATCCGTGGACAATTCTTTAATTTTCAAAGGGTGCTGTACATGAGAAAATGAATTAAAACTCACCATGCATATTAATATTAAAATTAAACTCCGCATCTTATTGTCGTCACCATTTTATATTCACCCGCTAATAAATCAGATCGATTTAAATTAATGATAGGGGCGATCCTTACACTAGAACGGTAAAACTCACTTTGAATTTTATAATTTAAATTTTTAGATATAATGTCATCGCCATTAAAGTTTAAAACTTTATAATTATAAAAGTAAGATTCAAAATATTTAGCAGTATCATTAAATTCATGTTCTAAACTTAGAGTAACAGGTGTATTATCCGTCGCCATTGCGCCAACATTAAATCCCGCATAAGTCGATGAAGTTGGCTTTTTATCGTTAAAGATAAAACCTCCAGAGCTGTCATCCACTTTAATAAAGCAATAACTTTCTTCTAATAACGATTTAAATGTGACATCTAGTTTTGTATCAATTACATCATTAATATAAATACTAACTTTTTTATTTTTTCCACTTAAATAATTTTTTCCATCAGCATAAGTTGCCATCATACTGAACGACGCTATCCAACGTTTTGGGTCATTCGCATATGGAATAAACTCAAAGTTATAGCCGTTAGAACTGGCTTTCTCGGGAGGTTGAAGCCCTTGATTGATATAGATTGAAGTATAAAGCTCATCATCGGTTCGGTTTAATTTTACGTTACCCTTAAACCTGATGTAATTTCCGTCTGTATCCTTTGGCGGTGTTATCGTCCAATAAGCCCCAAGTTCGCGAATGTACTTCTTATCTTTCACAATAGGAGCAGAAGGGGAATAGCAGACTTTCGTTGAATATTGCTGACCATCGATAGCATTTGTGATTGGTAAGCTCCTACACGACTGCTGATTTGAGCTTGTGATATAAGTAGCACCCGCAAACATTGGAAATAAACAGATAGGCACAAAGCATAATCGAAGTAGTGTTCTCATCCTTCTTTTGCCTGTATCAATTTAGTTTTTGGGAAATAGACTTTTACTGGAGTACACATTCTTGTTCTTGGGATCCCCGCTTTCGGGCTTCGCGCAATGGTGCATACTTCTAATGAGACTTTTTTATCTGGCTCGATATTCGGCAATCTTATGTACGCTTTTTTCTGCTCTCGCGCTTGTAGCTTGACGGTTTGCCCCGTCATGATTCCATTCACTTCAATGTCATACGTGTATGGAGTGCTATTTAAATTGCCGAATTGAATTTGAATGGTTGGTCTTTGGCTGTATACGATCTCTTTAATTTCATCTTGGTTTTGCGAATGTGACATTACATTGAAAGAGGTTGCCGCCATTACAGCGGCTATCATCACTAATTTTTTCATTTCTAATTACATGAGATTAAATCATCCTTCTTGCTTTTCGCTTTTGCCTTATCCGTGTTGATGGTGTAAATCGCATTTCCGTCTTTGTCGTTTTTGTAAAACTCCAGACGGCTATCATTCACATCAACTTTTTTAATCCAGCAAATTCTTGGTACTTTTTCAGAAAAAACCAGTGTTGCACTGTAAGAACCAAAAGAGAAAAACAACAAAAACAATGTCGTGATTAATTTAATAGCCATACCTATCCCTTGCATTACTTGTCGATATACAAGTAATGCAACAGCATGGCTCTATATTCCAACGCTATTGATGGGCTTTATGATCTGCATTCACAAATATCAATCACCCGGTCAAAGCACTGGCGTGTCAACTTTTTGGTTAGCTTAAGCAATCAACATTAATCACAGCATCAACAGTATATTTAACGCCAGCTTTACTACCAACCACCTGAGTTGAATCAAGGTTGGAAACCGCTATTGCTTTTAACGTTTTATTTACTGCGAAATCGTCGTACGCACTTTTTGCAAGACCATTCGTAAAACTCGCATTTGCTGTATCTTCACCAATCCACAATTTGGTTGCGCTTACTTTCGTCACTGATGATAGCTTTGCAATATCACTAGTTAAGGTTGTTACTGACACTTTCACTTCGTTTTTATTATTTTCATTTGTAGCTAATTCGAATTGAGCAAAATTTTCAGTATCTTTCACTTCATCATTAAATTTAATCGACCCTTCAAAATCATTTGTTGTTAAAGTTTTGATACCGCAAACAACTTTCACTGTTTCGGTGAATTGCATTGTTGCAGAAGACGGAGTAGCAAAATTATTTACGGGTGCAACATTCGCAGCTACCGTAAATGAAGCCGATGCGATTACTAACGCTAAAATTGTCTTTTTCATGTGATGAATTCTCTTACCAGTCAAAATATTTCGCCTAAAAATTGGCGCGTCAAATTATGGTCGAATTAAAACATCTATATGACTCAAATCACACATTGGGAATGTAATTGCTTGTAAGGCACTTAGCCATTTGTAAGCCATAACAACTAAAGAACGCTTACATTAGTAAAATTTCTGATTGGAGAAGGTGCTATTGAAGGGTTAAATGACAGCGAGAGAACTCGTTCAAACAGCACTGTCATTTCGTTGGCAGGTTTTAGCCAGTCGTTTTAATGGCGTTAGTGATGTATTTCATACTAATCAATATACGAACCTAATAAAAAAAGAACCGCTGCCGGTTCTTTTTAATATTCATACTTAATCACTTTCTTTTTCTATACAGCCCAAGCCCAAACAAACCAAGAACAGATAAGAATCCGATAGAGCCTCCTGAAGATCCGCCGCTATTTAAAGCAGGAGCAGGTTGAGGTTCAAGTGCTGGAGTTGGATCAGGTGTTGGTACCGGATCTGGCGTTGGTTCTGGCTCTGGATTCGGGACCGGATCTGGCGTTGGCACAGGCTCTGGAGTCGGAACTGGGTCCGGTGTTGGTTCAGGCTCTGGAGTCGGAACCGGATCTGGCGTTGGTTCCGGAGCTTGATCACCCACAGAATGATAATTGCTCGTGTCTAAATTCTTATCATAAACGAGAGGGCTTCCAGGGTTATAGCCTTCATTATTTATGACATCATTAATCCAATCTTGGTAATGAATCAGTTCAGTAAAGTTAGAATGTACACTACTACCACTATTTACAATCCCAACCTGAATCTGCTGCCCGTTTGAATGGTTGTAAAATAGAGGACCACCAGAATCACCCTGTCCTGTAACACCATAGTCACCGCGATTATAGTCAGGGTGGATGGTGCATATTAACTTATCTATATGGGCATAACCTGAGACATAACATGTGTCATCCCCTAGCAGCTTGGTTTGACCATATTGCAGCACGTCAGGGATATAGGTGATAAACCCGTTGTCTTCTTTTGCATACCCTAACCCAACCATGTCTAGCATTGTATCGGGCACATCGTATTCCTTATCAAAAGGCAATGTAATGGATTCAACATTATCAATAGGGTTAATCGGTGTTTGTAATTCTATAATTGCGATGTCGTAAATTCTTTCATCAGCAAGCGTAAAGCCGAGTGCTTGATGTTTAAATTTAAAGTTCGGATTAGCGTAAAAGTTTTTAACAGCTTTTAATTCAGATTGATTAACATCCCTTGTCGGGTTTTTTACTAAAATCTTAAGGCTATGCTTATCGATAGGTGCATAAACGGCAGCTCTTTGGATTCCCGAAGAAGTATTACCAGGGGTATTGTAGACAGGAGCAGAGGTTTGATAATAAAGACAATGCGCAGCCGTTAAAATAAGCGTATCACTAAGAATAGAACCGCCACAGAACTGACTACTTGCTTGACCTTGTTCCAAACGTAATTGTGCGTAACTTTTGAACTTACTTACGTCTGCATCATCGCCACCAATGACATAGGCTTCTGGAATAGCCTGACCAGCAGCAATACCAGCGCTGAAGCACATCGTCGTTAGCAGCATCGGAATAGTATTTATCTTTTTCATATGCCCCCTCTCCCTGAGTATTTTATAAACCCGGAGGTTAACATAAAAACAACAAGACCAAAGAGTGAAAATATGTGTTAAGACAATCAGTTAAACGTTATCGCTCTAAATTCCCCATGTAACATAGAGATGAACTTGCAGAACGGAACTCGCTTCATAAGCATTTATACGCTCATTGAGTTAGAGTCGACCTACCATCATTACTGCTAAATAAAAACGAGTGCAAATTTTTCTGAGCTACCCATTAATACCAGCCAGGTTAGCTTTGTGTATGATAAGTTCTTGTGCTTGATTAAACTCCATAAAACCGGTGATCTCTTCTCGTAAAGCTTGAACAAAACTTTCTTGCTTGCTGGCTCCCCACTTCTCAACAACGCCTTCCACCACTAAATTATTAATATTTAGCACTGATGTTTTTCGATCCACTTTGCAATCCATTCTTCCCACCAATTCACCCTGCCATAAAATGGGCAAGCAGAAGTATCCGAACTGCCGTTTTGGTTCTGGAACATAGCATTCAAGCAAGTAATTGTAGCCAAACAATGCCTGCATGCGCTTTCTTTGAATCAATAGGTTATCAAAGGGAGACAAGATTTTGAGCTTGCTTCTCGCGAGTGGACGATTTAACAAATCTAAAAACCCCGGCAAGACAAAGTATGCAAGACCATTGACCGAAACCTGTACCACACTTCCCTCTTCTAGCATTTCAGACAGCACTTTCATCACCAACGGCTTGGTATTTTTTAGTAAGTAAGACATTTCTGCAGCCAGCCCAAGCCCATTCGCCTTCAAAAATTGAGTCACCAAATAACGTGCATACTCTCCCGCGGTGGGAACCGAACTATCTATAGTTTCAGGTACAACTCGCTGCGTTAAGTCATAAACCTTATGAAAATTTGAACGTGAAGACACCATTAAGTCCCCTTGCATAAACAAGGTTTCTAATGCTTGCTTAGCTGGCTTTCCACCCCAGCCACCCTTGTGCTTTCTTTCACCCTCGAAATCTTTAGCCATTAACGGACCTTCACTTTCGATGCGTTGAATAACACTTTTCATCAATTCATGATTAGCCTTATACCAATGACTTAACGCACCCGTTTTAAAGGCTTGTTTTCGGTACAGACTGAAACGGTAATCACGCATAGGCAAGTAAGCGGCAGCATGGGACCAATACTCAAAGACTTCTCTATTTTCTACTAACTCATCAATATGGTTAAGCTGATAACGCGGATTCCGATTCCACAGCGTGTGGTGGTGGGCTCTTTGAATCACAGAGATAGTATCTATTTGGATATAGCCAAGCTGTTCTATCGCTGAAAGAGTATGAGAAATCGCACTTCCTTGCGCTTTATTTGTGGGTGGAAGGTCTTGCGATAACAATACTAACTTTTTAGCTTGGGAAGGAGACAAAGAATCCATTTTCATACTCTCTTGAATCTGTTCGAAGCCGATTAACATACGCGATTTCATCCGTTTTCACAAAATCATAACTTTCAAGCAAAAAATACTCGTAGTTAAGTCGCTAATAGTTGAATTTATTACCTGAACAAGGCTATAAAGAGCTCACAAAAGTCTGAGGACTTAATAAGAAAAAGGCAAAGGAGCTCAAATGAAAACGATGACTTGTAAACAACTGGGTGGCGCGTGTGATGAGGCATTCACAGCAGCAACATTTGAAGAGATTGTTGAGCTAAGTAAGACACACGGAATGGCAATGTTCCAACAGCAAGATGCGACTCATATGGCAGCGATGATGGAAGTACAAAAAATGCTTCAAGATCCTGCAGCTATGATGCAGTGGTTCGCCACGAAAAAACAAGAATTTGACAACCTAGCTGACAACTAAACCCTAGAAGCTGAGTAATCGAAACTAAGTGGTCATAGCTGAGTTATCGACGCTAAATGATAAAAGCTAAGTGATAGAAGTTAAGCTAGAAAAGCTCACTAACGAATAACAAAAAAGCCAGTGACTATCAGTATGTACTGTGGGTCACTGGCTTTTTTATTTTAGATTTTTATGTGAAAGTTGACTATGACACTAGTAACTCACGAAGCACAGTCAGAACACCTGAATCTTTATTGCTTGGAGCCATAAAACGCGCCGTCTTTTTTACGGTTTCATGGGCGTTTTCCATTGCGTAAGAGTGGTAGCTCTCTTTCAGCATTTCTAAATCGTTCAGGTAGTCACCAAAGCTCATGGTTTGTTCATGAGTGAATTCTAAGGTTTGCTGTAAGTGCTTTAAAGCCGCGCCCTTCGATGCTTCGGCATTCATGACATCTAGCCAAATCTTCGCACTTACCACCACTTGATAATCAGCCCCAAACTTCGCTTCAATTGTTGGGTTTACATGCTCTTGTGAACCATCAAAATGGCAGATTGCCACCTTAATAAAATCATCTTCAACCGCCAGTAAATCAGCAACTTGCTCACAACGGTGATAATACTTAGAGAATTCTTTTAGTGCGTCTTGATTGTTTGTTTCTACGTAAGCTGATCGCTTACCACACAATACAATGTGCGCGCCTTCAATCTGCCTTGCTTCTTCAATTATGGTTACGATTGATGCTTTATCAATTGTGCAGCTGTAAAGCTCTTTTCCTTGATACATCACTAATGTGCCGTTTTCAGCAATAAACATCATTCGATCTTTTAACGGTGCGAACGTTTCAATTAAGCTGTAGTACTGACGACCCGAAGCGGCAGCAAACATAACCCCTTTTTCTTCTAACTGCTGGTACACATCGAAGAATGCAGGGTCTAACTGGCTATGTTCATTCAGCAGCGTGCCATCCATATCAGTGGCAATGAATTTAATTGATGGTTGTAGCATCTGTAGGGCTTACCTTAAAAAATTGGGTGCATCAAAAGTGCACTTAAAAATGGAATACCACCATTTCGATGATGGAAATATTCATATATTACTTGGCGTAAGATTTATCACTTAACATTTTTTGATACAAGCGGATTAGCAGCACTAGCTTGCTAGATAATCAAGCTTGTACCAGCGCTTGCACAGATTGGCGATACTGGTTTTGGTCTGTCATGCTAACTCCAAACTCACTTCTTACAATCATCCCTTCAATGAAGGTCATAAGAATTTCAGTCTTCATCTCTATTTGTACTGCGTTCAAATTATCACTCAATTCTAGGCAACCAATAATCGACTCTTTAAGCCACGCTTTGTGCTGATAAGACAACATCGCCACCGTTTCTTCTGTCTCTTTGAACTCAGCTAAAGCATGCATGAACATACAACCTTTGAAATCTGGCTGCTCAAACCAATCAAAATGCCAATCTAGCAAGGCGTCCAAACGATCCATTGCTGATGAATGACCATCTACCCAGCTCGCTAAGCTTGATTCAAATCGCTGGTGTCTTCTGGCTAACACCGCTTCAATCAGCTTAGTTTTCGAACCAAAGTGGCGATACATCGACGTCTTAGAGACCTCTGCAGAATCACGAATCATATCAACTCCTACAGCAGTATATCCAAACTGATTAAACAAGCTTTCTGCAACATCAAGGATATGTTCTTTCTTACTCATTCACTTTCCACGAATAAATGGGGTTGCAGGGAGTGTACAGATCTGTATCATAAATGTCGAACAGTACAGATCTGTACACATTGATTTTTAGGATCATTAATTTTGTAAACCAATAAGGGGCATATGATGGATAAATTAAAAGGTGGGGGCGCTTTACCCCCGCAACCAACATTCAGCCAGATTTTGAAAGGGTTTGTTGGCGGGACTTTAGGCATTCTGGTTCTTTCACTTTTAGCTGAGTATTCAAGTTCTCCTTGGTTAATGGCACCGTTTGGCGCAACCTGCGTGCTCATTTTTGCCGTACCTTCTTCTCCTTTGGCACAACCAAGGAATGTTATTGGCGGGCACTTTATCTCTGCTGCTGTTGGGCTTTTGGCACTTTACGGCTTAGGTGATTCTTACATTGTGCTCTCATTTGCAGTCGGTACGGCAATCATGTTGATGCAATTTTTAAGAGTCGTTCACCCACCAGCAGGAGCAAACCCAATTGTGGTGATTCTTGCAGGAACCAGTGCTGTTGATTGGTCTTTTCTGTTCACGCCTGTACTTGTGGGAAGCATAGGACTCGTGTTGATAGGTTTAGTCGTGAACAACACATCCACAGCACAAAACTGGCCAATTTATTGGCACGGAATGACTCGTAAAAGCTCAACCAGCCAATAATCAAAATATTAACTCACTTCAGTTCTGTGCTTGAGGGGAAGGAATCCAATAAAATCACTGCAACTAAAATAATCAGTTGACCCAAAAACTGATCAGGACTACCATTAATCGTCTTTTAACGATTAATGGTAGTGAGCAATGACTTCAACATGCCAACCATCACTGAATTGCCTTATTCCTGAAAAAAATGAACAGCAGGAAAGTGATTTAGCCGCATTAGCAAAAGCCCTCTCACACCCGGCACGCATCAGAATTCTCAGTATATTATCTGCATTAGAGAAATCTGGAGGCTGCTTGAATAGTGATCTTGTGACTGAGCTTGGACTCGCACAATCTACCGTTTCTGAACATTTACGCATTTTGAAAACATCGGGTTTTATTACGGCGGAATCGATTCCACCTAAGATGTGTTACCGCATAAATAGAGAAACCATTAAACGTTTTGAAGGCATCATAGATAACGTTTTAAATTAATAGAATTCACAAAGCACGCTCTGTACATCAATAATATGCGTGCTTTTTAATAAACACATTAATCGTATTTCGACGATTTACGATTTAAAAATTACAATTCGAAAGCTTTCGATTGATAAACTTTTGTCCCCAACATGACCAAATCAGAGGTAATTGTTATGCAACCAAAACTCGGTTTTTTAGATAGATATTTAACATTGTGGATTTTTGCCGCGATGGGGATTGGAGTATTGCTTGGCATTCTATTTCCACAGATTGAGCAATGGAATGAATCCATGTCTGTTGGCACAACCAACATACCACTCGCGATTGGCTTAATTTTAATGATGTACCCACCTTTGGCTAAAGTGAATTACAGCCTGTTAGGTACCGTAGTTAAAGATAAACAAGCCATCAAATTGTCACTTATCATGAACTGGATTGTTGGCCCGATTTTAATGTTTGTGCTCGCGATTACTTTCCTAGGTGACCACCCAGGTTACATGGTCGGTGTAATACTGATTGGTTTGGCTCGATGTGTGGCGATGGTATTGGTTTGGAATGATATTGGTGGCGGTAACAAAGAATACGGCGCAGCCTTAGTTGCATTGAATAGCGCATTCCAAGTTGTCAGCTACAGCTTCATGGCATGGTTGTTCATTAGCGTTCTTCCACCAGTATTTGGCTATGAAGGCATGATGGTTGATATTTCAATGACCGATATTGCCCACAGTGTGCTTATCTATCTTGGTATTCCATTCCTAGCGGGTTTCTTAAGCCGTAAGATCTTAGTGTCGATGAAAGGTGAGCAATGGTACAACGAGGTATTCATTCCACGTATTTCACCAATAACGTTAATTGCGCTGCTTGCCACTATCGTACTGATGTTTAGCTTGAAAGGTGAAATGATTGTTGAACTGCCAATGGATGTTTTACTCATTGCTGTGCCATTGACCATTTACTTCACGGTGATGTTCTTTATCAGCTTCTTCATTGGTAAAAGAATGGGCATCGCTTACGACAAGAATGCTTCGATTGCTTTCACGGCAACAGGCAATAACTTCGAACTCGCGATTGCAGTCGCCATTTCTGTTTTCGGCATTAATTCAGATCAAGCGTTTGCTGGAGTGATAGGTCCTCTGATTGAAGTACCCGTATTGATTTACTTAGTTAATGTGGCTCTAAAAATGAAAGACAAATACTACCCACAGACGGTAACAACCGAATCATAACTCGTACTCAGCGGCATTAAGGATGTTAAGATAAGCCCTACAAAAAATAGCCGTGCCAGTATAAAACTGACACGGCTATTTTTTATTGTTCACTACGCTTATTTAATCAGATAGAGAAAGATTCGAACTTAAATTCATCAGCAGGCATTCAAAGAAAACAGAAGTAACGTTATTCGTTATTATCTGCCCAGTTAAACTTGCTTTCATCTACCCCTTCTTTCGCCTCTTTAATTCGCTCTCGTCTAAAGCGTTCTTCAGCACGAGCATCGTCAATTTCTTTCATGATAGCGTCAATATCGGCTTCACTATCGAGCTCTTGGAATTCACCAGTCAGTTCTGTCTCTGGCATCAATTCACCTTTTTCATACAGAGCCCACATTTCTTTGGCGTATTCCGTTGTTAATAGCTCTGGTGCAAATTGACCGTAATATTGACGGATATTGTCAACATCTCTCGCTAACATCCATTCGGCGTTATTGTTGGCAGACGCATCAACCGCTTGGGGTAAATCAATAATGACCGGTCCATGCTCATCTACTAACACATTAAATTCAGATAAATCGCCATGAATGATGCCCGCGCAAAGCATCTTCGCGACATAGTCCATCATTGTATTATGGTCTCGCACCGCTTGCTCAGCAGAGATCTCCACGTCATTCAACCTAGGAGCGACATACCCTTCATCATCAGTCACAAGCTCCATAAGCAGAACACCGTCAAAACAGCCAAAAGGTTCTGGTACTCTTACGCCAGCCGCTGCCAGTTTATATAACGCATCCACTTCTGCGCTTTGCCACACTTTTTCCTGCTGTTCTCGACCAAAGCCAGAGCCTTTTTCCATTGCCCTTGCTCGGCGGCTATTACGAACTTTACGACCCTCACGGTAAGCCACAGCTTGCTTAAAGCTGCGCTGGCTTGCCTCCTTGTACACTTTGGCACAACGAATCGTATCACCACAGCGCACAACGTACACTGAAGCCTCTTTGCCACTCATTAACTGGCTTTTCACCTCATCGACTAAACCATCGTCAACTAGAGGCTGTATTCTCTTAGGTATTTTCATAGCATCCTTATACCCTAGTTCTCTGATAGATGTAATCTTAAGCTGTGTTCTGGCTTCTATTAATTCAAAAAAGTCTTCTATTAAACTGGCAAGGTTTTTTATTAATCCAGTAAAGTCTTCAATTTGTCTTCCAACCAAAGCTGAGCAGGCCCTTTCACCTGTAATTTGGAAGTGATGAGATCAACTGGCGGGCTCCAAGCTTTATGATCAAACGAGCTATTAATCTCGACTAACGTTTTGTTCTTAATTTCTACTTCTATCATATGGTGCGGCAAATACGCCCAACCCGCTTTACTATTCAAAACAACGTCTTTGACTGCTCTAAAACTCGTAGACCACCAGAACTTGCCAGCAATAGTCGGGAATTGATCAATAAGCCCGTTATTATGACCTCGTAGCACAAGCTGACGATGCAAAATGAAATCACTCACTTTAGCTTCTTCTAGTTGGGCTAAAGGATGAGATGGATGACAAACAGCATAAAAAGGTAAGTTACCGATAAAGCATGGGTTAGTATCCATATTGAAATTCAAATCAGTAAACATAAGCCCAATGTCCGCACGAGACTCTTCAATTAACCCAATCACATCAGTACTTGATGTAGAGATCAGATCAACTTCTGTGGCAGGAAATGTCTGACTAAATACATCAAGGATCTTCGCTAAAGAAGGTAAGAATAATGCGTCATCAAAAGCGACTCTCACTAACCCTTCTTCATTATTACCTATCGCATTGACCGTCACATTGAGATCTTCTACCTGCAAGACAATGGCTTTAACTTGTTTGAAAAGCTGTTCGCCTTCTTGAGTTAAGGTCGGCTTTCGTGTTGAACGGTCAAATAATTGAACATCGAAATCAATCTCAAGATTACTGATCCCTTGGCTAACGGCTGACTGCACTTTTCCTAGCTTACGTGCGCTGGCAGAAAAAGATCCAAGCTCCACAGCCGCAACAAACATCCTGAGTTGTTCAATGTTATACATCTCACTTACCTTCTTTTTAACCCGCCAAACCATCAGTAATAGTGATGGTTATAATCTTTTTATAATCACAAATAAAGATATTATTATATCCAGACAATCCAGATAAACGAAACAATAGAGAAACGCATGTCACATAAAGAACGAATTTTACACATGGTGCTATTTGAACTTATTGCTTTAGTCATAATGGCAGGGCTAGCAACCTATATTACAGGTAATGGTGCTGGAGAAATGGCGGGCTTGGCACTTGCGATGTCGTTAATCGCAATGGGATGGAATTACCTTTATAACTTGGGTTACGACAAACTGTTCGGCGCAGACCGCACCAAAAGAACAAAATCAGTTAGGGTACTACACGGGCTTGGATTCGAATTAGGATTACTTGTGGTGACCTTGCCAGTGCTGATGTGGGTACTGCAACTTGATTTCTTAACCGTATTTATTATGGATATTGGATTAGTGATTTTCTTTGTACTGTACGCTATTGGATTCAATTGGGCATACGATTCGGTCAGAAACCAATTGGTCGCAAAAGGGAAAGTAGCAGCTCTGGTTTAATCATTTAAGCTCCACGTGACAAGCTCGTAACATTTCAAATGAATATAATGGTTGGTAAATGTTCATTACCAGCCATTTCTCCCTTTAATACGCTCCCCAAGTGTAATTATTCACCACTCATGCAGCAGTATCACAAAACTCCTCCAACCAGTTGTATATTACCGCTCATAAGCGTAGTTTTAGCCCCCATAACAGATTCATTTGGAATAAAACACTTTCAAATGAGCCCCGCCTAATGAGCAAAGTTGCTCTATTTAACAATTAACGCTCCTTTCATTAACAAATTCATGCTCAAACACTCACTTTTAATGTTCGTTTGTTTTCGAATTCGCAAATTTATGCAGAATACACCCTGCTAAATAAGCACAACTAACAAGGACTCGAACATGACAACAAACAAACACCCTTCCTTATTCGGAGAGTGCCTCGCGGAATTTATTGGTACTGGGCTACTAATATTCTTTGGCGTAGGCTGTGTAGCTGCACTGGTTTTAACAGGCGCAACATTTGGGCAGTGGGAAATCAGCATTGTATGGGGCTTTGGTGTCTCTATTGCTATCTACTGTACTGCCGGCGTTTCCGGTGCACATATTAACCCTGCGGTAACCATTGCCTTGGCCATGTTCCACGGCTTTGATAAGGCGAAAGTTGTACCTTACATTATCTCTCAATTACTTGGCGCATTTTGCTCTGCGGCTTTAGTTTACAGCCTCTACAGCAACTTATTTACTGACTACGAAATCGCAAACAACTTCGTTCGTAGCAGTCAAGATGCACTATCAACTGCTGGTATTTTCTCGACATACCCACATGCTTCACTTTCTTTCTTCGGCGCTTTTGCTGTGGAATTCGTGATTACAGCAGTACTGATGTTCGCTATTTTGGCTTTAGGTGATGAGAACAACGGCGCATCACGCGGCGCAATGAACCCATTACTGATTGGTATTTTGATTGCAGTGATCGGTGGCTCACTCGGTCCACTGACTGGTTTCGCTATGAACCCAGCACGTGATTTTGGACCAAAACTCTTCGCTTACTTTGCTGGCTGGGAATTCGCACTCACCGGTGCTCGTGATATTCCATACTTCATCGTACCTATTCTTGCTCCAATTGCTGGTGCGTGTTTCGGTGGCTGGTTGTATCCGAAAGCGATTGCAGCTTACCTACCTGTAGAAGGACAAGGCTGCACAATCCCAAACCAATGTGACACAGAAGAAGAAAAAGAAGCTGAACAAGCTCGAGCTTAAACTTTTGCTATGAGCTGTTAGCTATCGTCTAGAAGCCATAAGCACTCTACATTGACTAAAATATAAATAACGAAACAAAAGGATTCTTACCATGACCGAGCAAAAATACATTGTTGCATTAGACCAAGGCACAACCAGCTCTCGCGCTGTAATCCTCGACCATGATGCAAACGTCGTCAGCTCATCTCAAAGAGAGTTCACACAGATTTACCCGAAAGCGGGCTGGGTTGAGCATGACCCAATGGAAATCTGGGCTACTCAAAGCTCTACGTTAGTTGAAGCATTAGCAAAAACAGGCATTCGCAGTGACGAGCTAGCCGGCATTGGTATTACCAACCAACGTGAAACGACGATTGTATGGAATAAAGAAACGGGTAAGCCTGTTTATAACGCGATTGTGTGGCAATGTCGTCGTACTGCTGACATTTGTGAAGACCTTAAAGCACGCGGTTTAGAAGACTACGTTCGTGATAATACTGGTTTAGTCCTTGACCCGTATTTCTCAGGAACCAAAGTAAAATGGATTCTAGACAACGTGGAAGGTGCTCGCGAAGAAGCAGAAGAAGGTAAATTACTCTTCGGTACTGTGGATACTTGGCTAGTTTGGAAGATGACACAAGGTCGCGTGCATGTAACGGATTACACCAATGCTTCACGTACCATGTTATTTAATATCAATGATTTATGCTGGGATCAAAAGCTACTTGATGAAATGGGTATTCCAGCGTCAATGATGCCTGAAGTAAAACGCTCTTCAGAAGTGTATGGCCAAACGAACTTAGGTGGTAAAGGCGGAACGCGTATTCCAATCGCTGGTATTGCTGGTGACCAACAAGCTGCACTATTCGGTCAAATGTGTGTAGAAGCGGGTCAAGCGAAGAACACTTATGGCACGGGCTGCTTCTTATTGATGAACACTGGCAAAGAAAAAGTGACGTCTAAGAATGGTCTACTGACAACCCTAGCCTGTGGTCCTCAAGGTGAACCTGCTTACGCACTGGAAGGTGCAGTATTCATGGGTGGCGCATCAATCCAGTGGTTACGCGATGAAATGAAGTTACTTGCCGATGCAAAAGATTCTGAATACTTTGCAACAAAAGTGGATTCTTCAAACGGCGTGTACGTAGTTCCTGCATTCACCGGTTTAGGCGCACCATATTGGGATGCTTACGCTCGCGGTACCATTGTTGGCTTAACTCGTGGTGTGAACTCTAACCACATCATCCGAGCAACCTTAGAAGGTATTGCCTACCAAACTCGTGATGTACTAGATGCAATGCAAGCGGACTCTGGTATTAAACTGGCGAACCTTCGTGTTGATGGCGGCGCGGTTGCGAACAACTTCTTAATGCAATTCCAATCTGATGTATTGGACACAGAAGTTCACCGACCTGAAGTAACGGAAGTGACAGCTTTAGGTGCTGCTTACCTTGCAGGTCTTGCTGTTGGCTTCTGGGATAGCATTGATGAGCTACAAAACAAAGCCGTATTGGATCGCACTTTCGAACCGCATCACGACGAAGAAAAACGCGCACGTCGTTACAAAGGCTGGAAGCGAGCAATCAAGTGTGCGCAAACGTGGTCTCAGCTTCACGATGACGACGAAGAATAACTCGATTTCATAAAATGACATCAAAGAGCATCTATTTAGGTGCTCTTTTTACTTATTAGCTCCCAAGTTTTGGTATTTCCGCCCCCTTTTGGGACTTTAAACCATAATTACTGACTTTCGTCACTTCTCTACACTCTCCAATTCGAGCACAATAGCGCGAGTATATATTTTCGAATTTGATGCACTAGAGCTTTTTCTGTGTGCGAAGGAGTGGTAATTGAAACAAATACCAAGACACCAGCAAATTGTTGATCTGGTGAAAACGCAAGGATATGTCAGTACCGACGAGTTAGTAGAAAAATTTGAGGTGAGCCCGCAAACTATTCGTAGAGACCTCAATGAACTGGCCGATAGCAATAAAATCCGCCGTTATCATGGTGGGGCGACCATTCCTCTTAGTTCAGAGAACACCTCATACAATACTCGTAAAGCACTGAACTTTAATGAGAAAGATCTAATAGCCGAAGATTTGGTCAAGCATATTCCTGATGGCGCGACATTATTTGTAGACATAGGCACTACGCCGGAAGCTGTTGCTCGCGCACTGAACAAAAATCATAAACAATTACGCGTTGTCACTAACAACATCAATGTGGCTAGTATTTTGTTTCCCAATCCTGAAATCAAAGTCATTCTTGCCGGGGGTGAAGTCCGCAGTCACGATGGTGGAATTGTAGGGGAAGCAACTTTAGATTTTGTTAAACAATTCAGTCTTGATTTCGGAATTTTAGGTGTCAGTGGTATCGACTTTGATGGCTCACTGCTTGATTTTGATTACCATGAAGTACGAGTGAAACAAGCCATCATAGATAATAGCCGCAGCATTTTCCTTGCGGTTGACCATACAAAATTTGGGCGCAACGCGATGGTTAAGTTGGGTCACATCACTCAAGCTCACATGGTGTTTACTAACCAACAGCCACCACAAGAAATTCTCAGCATTCTCAATGAGTCATCGATTCCTTTAGAAGTCATCGAAACAGGTAACATGCCCTCAAGATAAACCGAAAATCCATAAAGGAATTCGATGATAGGAGTGTTTACTTCTATACTCAGTAAAATCTAATTAAACCTCTTCTTATTTATAAGTAGAGGTTTTTTTATGCTCAAATCACAGAAAACGCTCATAAACGAAAATAAAAAGTGACCAAAAACGAAAGTTCATATAGGATTTGTTTATGTTCTAAAATGCTCGTTCGCTCACGAAGGAATCATAAATTATGAGTGCTCAACAAAATAATTCAAAAAATAGCCAATCCTCCACTTTAGATTTAATCGTGATCGGTGGCGGCATTAATGGCGCAGGTATCGCAGCTGACGCTGCAGGTCGAGGTCTTAATGTTGGTTTGTATGAAGCCAATGACTTCGCATCAGCGACGTCCTCTGCCAGCTCTAAACTTATCCATGGCGGCTTACGCTACCTAGAACATTATGAGTTCCGTTTAGTTTCCGAAGCACTCGCTGAACGTGAAGTGCTATTAAGAAAAGCACCGCATGTTGCTCAACCTATGCGTTTTCGTTTACCTCATCGCCCATTTTTACGCCCAGCGTGGATGATCCGCTGTGGCTTATTCCTTTACGATAATTTAGGTAAACGTACGACTCTTCCTGGCAGTAAAACGGTGAACTTAGCAAAATCAGGGCTACTCAAACCGGAAATGAAAACTGGCTTCGAGTATTCAGATTGTTGGGTCGACGATGCGCGTATGGTGCTTCTCAATGTGTTAGCTGCAAAAGAAAACAACGCAGAAGTTCGTAACTACTGTCGCGTAGAGAAAGCCCATCGTGAAGGTGATATTTGGCATGTAACGATTCATGATGTCGTGACGGATGAGCGCTTTGAACGTAAAGCAAAAGCGTTAGTAAATGCAGCAGGACCTTGGGTGAAGCAGTTCTTTGACGATGGTTTAGAGCAAGAATCACCACGTAATATTCGCTTAATCAAAGGCTCACACATTGTCGTTCCACGAATTCACAACGAACCACAAGCCTATATCTTGCAAAATAAAGACAACCGCATTGTTTTTATGATCCCGTATCTAGATAAGTTTTCTATTATCGGAACCACCGATCTAGAGTACAAAGGCGACCCTCGTGAAGTGGCTATTTCTGATGATGAAGTGGATTACTTAGTCGATATCGTTAATCAACATTTTGTCGAACAGTTAACTCGTGAAGATGTAGTGTGGACCTACAGCGGTGTAAGGCCACTGTGTGATGATGAATCTGACTCTCCACAAGCGATTACTCGCGACTACACACTAGAATTAGATGCAGAACTTGACCAAGCACCGCTGCTTTCTGTCTTCGGTGGGAAACTAACTACTTACCGTAAATTAGGTGAAGCAGCGCTTAAAAAGCTGAGCCCATACCTTTCAAATATGGGGGCTCCATGGACAGCAAATGACACGCTACCGGGCGGTAACTTTAGCTGTAGCCGTGAGCAACTCGCTGACATGATTCATTCAAAATATGAGTGGATGTCTGAAGCTTTACTGCTGCGTTACGTTACCCAATTTGGCACGTTAACGTGGAATTTACTGGAGGGCGTGAGCACCCCAGAAGACTTAGGCATTGCTTTTTCAGATGAAGCAAATGGCGTGTACCAAATCGAAGTTGATTACCTGATCAACCAAGAGATGGCTGTAACAGATGAAGATATTCTATGGCGCCGTACGAAATTAGGGCTGTACCTTAATGCATCTGAGCAAGAGGCAATTTCTCAATACGTGAAAGACAAAAGTGCAAAGGATGTAAGCGTACAAACAAAAGACCCAAAAAAGGTCGTGGAGTTTTCACAAGTAGGGTAACAATCAACAACGTCTGAATTAACGTTAAACAAATTCATCCACTAATGGCTGAATTTCAATACAAAAAGACCACGCATTTATACGTGGTCTTTTCTATATGTGATTCTAAATAGTGGCGACAGCTAAACAGCTCAGTATGAATAACCTAGATAAAAATATGAGAGTTTGATTGGCCTCAAAATGGGTGATATTTAAAAATATCGTCAATCATGTCATTGAGCAGCGCTTGGCCTTTATTGGCTCGTGCGTAAGTTCTTAAACCCATAATCTGAATCTGAACATGCCTTGCTAGCTGCTGTGGGTCTTTATCTTGAGAAACTTCACCTTGCTCTTGTGCAAGTTCAATAACTTGTAAAAAGGCATTTTCCATTACCCCTAACAAACGCTGAGCTTCTGCCAATACTTCCGAATTATCTTCAGTTAATTCAGATATGGTTTTCGCCAACATGCACATACCGCTTGGTGCCGTTGCTGATTTATCGATTATGGTATGACGAACAAATAACTTTAATGCTTGCAGTGGCGAGCCTGATTCTTGTTGGCATTGAGCTAAATGCGCTAAGCCCATATCCGCGTATTTCGCTAACGCTTCTTTGAACAAACCTTCCTTACTGCCAAAGCTTGCATAAATACTGCCAGGCCTCATATCGATTACATCTTGAAGGTTACGCATCGAGGTGCCATGAAAGCCTTTTTCCCAATACAAGTTGGTCGCTTTTTGGATAACCTCTTCGCGATCAAATTTTGCTATATTCGCCATTGTTCTACCACTTAGTAAATATGAACATCTGTTCAATTTTATCGACTCTTATTATAAAGATCCACACCCATTTATTATCTGCCAAGTCTACACCCTACTTACTTGGCATAAGTCAGTATAAATATAGGTATGGCTGAGTGGATTACTTTAAAAAAGAAAAAGCCTCATAATGAGGCTTTTCAATTTGGTGTTTACTTAACCGAAACCAGTAATCTGTTATAACGGTTTAATAGAAGTTTAGGGCAATTTAGCCCACTAAACGTTGATGTAGTGAATCTTTAAGCACCGCTCTATCATGCTTCAATTGATGCATTTCACCGTCATCAATTGGAGAGCCATCTAGCTCAAGTTTACGTATTTCTTTATCAAGCTCGTCATATTTCGCCATGTCATTTGCAAACACTTCATCTGCTTTTACCAAACTCGTAATTGCATCTTTCATTTCTGGAAATTCGCTTAGAAGAGAGTGATTTTCACCTAGCATAGAGACCCCTTTGATCGATAAATAAAACCTATTGATTGCTTATGCAAGCCTTCAGTGATTTACCATAGCAATTGCCATATTGAACAAATGAGATCTAGGGCACAGCATGAAATAAAGGTCATATGGCAAGGGAATTACCGAGTATTTAACTCTGAATACGAATGGTGAGGTCCTTAAGTTTTTTAGTCAAACAGTTCAATAACAAGCTGATTATTTCTAATGACTAAATTAGGTTCTGCTGTTTTAATTAGCGCTTCTTGAACCTTAGCGCCATCCAATTTATAAACAGGGTGCTGAGATAAAGCTTGCCCTATCATCGCAACGGCTGGCTTTAATAAAGTTTTCACTTCAGGCGTCAAGCTCTGGCTATGCTCTTCCAGTTTTTCAAGTCTTAATGATTTAAGAAACACTTCCCCTGTTTCTTGATTGTATTCAGGAATAGCACTAAATTCGATGTCTAAATCTAGCCCCATATTAGGTGCACTCAGCACTTGAACCAATGCATTTGTACTGGCAAAAACAGAAATTCGCTCTGCCTCTTCACGCCCAATTTTAACGTTGATGTCTTCTACCGATACTCGAGCATACATAACATTTTGAACACCAACCGACTGTTCAAGACTGACATTATCTCGCAGGTATTGGGTCATATCACTTTCCGTAATGTTGTAGCTTACACATCCGCCCAGCGCTAAAGCCGAAAACAATACTAATGTTGATCGACACGCTTTAAAAAATTTCACCATAGTTCTTATCATCTACACCACTCTTTATGTTATTCGCTATGCATGCACTAAAGCTAAGCAATATAGATGGAGTGACCCATCAAGCATATCAGGCGTTAAAGGCTCTGAACTTTGGTTACAATTCAAAGCTAATGCATAGCCATGAAGATAGCCCACCAGCAGATCTAACGCTCGTTTTTTGTTTCATCATTTAAAGATAGCAGGCTTAATACATGATCAAAACGCTCACTAAAGACATCTGAAGGCCCCAATGCTTCCATCTTTAATACTGGAGACTTTCAGCTACAAAGCTCTACAACTTATCTAGACGCGATTGTGCAGAGTCACTTTATTCGTAAGCGTTATTAGTTGAGCAAGAATGATTAAAACTTGATTTCCCTCTACCTCACCCTACTCTAAAGTAGTATCATTTATGGCACTTCATTCTAAATATACATTTGAAAGCACATGAGACTTTTAGTAGATAAAACCGGCGAGCAGTTTTTACAGATACTGGATGAATTAGGCGACGTTATCACCGTCCAATTCATTAGTAATGAAGGGGTTCGTAAAGGCAAACCTTTTACTGATTCTATGGCTGGGCTATTTCTTACTGGATGGAAGCCTCGCGCCACTTCAACTGCGATTGGTCTAGAGCGCTTCAAACAAGGTAAACTGGAAGATCCAAAAGTTAGCTTCGCTTTACATCAGCTTTATCCTTTGGGTAGAGACGTAAAACTGCCGAATGGAGAAGTCGCCACCATCGCAAGTTACGCGAATACTCACGCCGATGGCTACTATATGTATGTTCGTATCGACACTGAATTGAAGCACTTCAAAATAACCCCTGAATGGGTATTACTGCCTTCTCAAGTACTTTTGGCTTTACCTTTCTATCCTGCACCGAAAACCCAGCAGGAAATAGATAATATTGATGAGTTTGATTCATGGGCGGGTGGGTTTTAAGACGAATGCATACAGCTTAAATGCTATGTCACTAGTCGCTAGAATGATGGCGAGCCAATGACTGGGTTTCGACACCACCATAAACATCAATCGTAAAGTCTCTTTGCTTGGCATAGTTTTGAGGTGTTAGCCCAATTTGCTTTTTTAAATGACGAATCAAATGAGGCTGGTCGCTAAAACCAAACAAATACGCCACTTCCACCCAATCAATATCTTTCAAATCTCGTTGATAAAGGTATTCCAACATCGCTTCAAGTTTTTGCATGGTATGGCACTGTTTAAGAGTTAATCCAGTGACTCGGCTAAAACTTCTTTCTAGCGTTCTTTGAGAACAAAACAAAGCCTCTCCCAACTCCGAGATTTGTCTATCAGCTAATAAAGGCAATACCTTACGAGTCAGTTCACTGTGCTTATCTTCTGAGGCTTTGTTAACCCAAGGCAACAAGGCTTGATCTAACATTTTGCCGCATTCTTCAGGATGGTTTAGAGCCAAATGAATCATCGCATCTTCTGTCATTTGGCAATGGTTCAGCAATGCTTGTAGGCTTTGAGCATATACATTATCTAGCTGTGGATGAGCACAATCTGGCACTTCCAAAGAATATAGCGCCCCAATTTTAAATTTAATACCAAGGTGAACAAACGGCTTAGAATGATCAAGCTGCAACGTTTCACGGTAGGGAAATAGCCAATGGCTACCTAAGCCATCAAGTAAAGCCGACTTTGCTTGATAGTGGTAAGGCTGGTTTGAAGGCGAAATAATAAAATGAGCGTTGGATTCCGGATTCAACTTAGGAAAGGCATGGCTATCGCTGTCTGGCTGCTTTTCTATCAGCCAGTAGCATTCTACGTATTTCGCAATTTGAGAGGAGCGTGGAGGTTGTATCCAACTGATCATGAGAAATTATGCCTTCCGTTGTTTATATCCGTGTTTAACGAGAAAATTGTTTAGCAATAAAAAAATTTAACGGGAGAGCATTGAACGAGTTATGACTGATCAAACTCAAATTGAACAATGCGGTTTTGAGATCGCATACCCACTCGGCTAATGGCTCTTTGCGCCCCAATATTACACATTTCTGTCGAACAAATCGGGGTTAATTGCTTACTTAACGCGTGTTGAACCAAGTGCTCAAGGACACCTGTTGCAATGCCTTTACCACGTTCAGATTCAGCAACAATCATACCTAAATCAGCAAATTCTTTTTGAATATCCTCAAAGAATCGGCATTCTCCTGTCGCAATCAATTGACCTTCCACCCAGTAGCCCCAAAGCTCATCACGTTGAATTAGATTTGCAAAGTAGCCAGACAGCCATTCTTTAGGTGCACCAATGGCATTTACCGCAAAATCGACATAATCATTTAACTGTTCAGGCGCAGCAAGCTGCATTGGCAAAGCTTCATTTGTTTTATGTTCTTGAGTTTTTAATGCTTGATCGAATCTATACATCTTGGCATTCACGTTAAATGACAACGAATTATCAAGAGTTAACGCCATGTATTGCGTTTCTGCTGTACTGACAAATGCACCGCTTAACGTGCCAATCTCAGAACTATTACCTTGAGCGATCAAAGTAAACAGCTCCGAAGCTTGAGCTGTCGCAATAGGGGAAAGGTAAAATTGCAGCAGATAGTTTTCACTATTCACCACGCAATAACCCACCAGCAAGTTGTCTTCATAAAAGCCAAAGTGATCCGACATTGGAACAAACCCGAAGTGCCACATGCCATCTAAAGGAGCGGTTGCCTCAGCAAAATACGCAGCTTTTAGTTCACCGAGTTCAGTGATTGATTCAATTTTTTTAATATCCAGCATCGTAATATTCCTCACGTACATTCTTATTTATGTACGTTTTCTACGTACACTTTTATTCAGCTTTCACCCGAAGGTTTCGATACGGAGAATAGTAAACACTTTCCCTTTTTGTAGATTGAACAAAAACGACAACCGAGCTTTTTATCGGTATTCATTAAGTCGCAGGGCATGATTTGTTCATGCCCTTCTTCATAGGCACACAACAAAAATAATCTCTCTGAAAAAAGTAAGATTCACTCTAATTTGAGACCTCCTTACCAATAAAATAGCCCCATAAACACTATGCTTATATGAGCATAAGCAACAAGAGGGCACGCTATGGAATATAGACACATACTTGTCGCGCTTGAGCTTTCAGAAGAAAGTCATGTGCTGATAGAAAGAGCGAAATTTTTAGCAGAACTACTCGATGCTAGAGTTTCTTTTATTCATATTGATGGATCGCACGGAGAGATATACCCAGACCTGATTAACTTACAAACGACAGAAGGCTTAGCGCCATTAAACACCCATTCAATTAAGCAACTGAGAGATTTTGAAGCCGCTATAGACTACCCAGTGAGTAACATATTAGTGGGAACGGGGGATTTAGCCGATAAACTTGCAGAAACGATAATGGATAATAACTTTGATTTATTAATTTGTGGTCATCACCACGATTTTTGGAGCCGAATTATTTCTTACTCTAAACACCTTATCAATAAATCTCCTATCGACATTCTAGTGATACCAATAGAGTCTTAGATGATAAATTACATTAAGAGTTACACCACTTAGCCAGAAGAGCATTTCACTCTGCTGGCTTTTTTATGCATTGACCCGTCAACTAGTGTAGGCTTTAGGCTCTTCCTCTAACTACATGAGGTCGATATGTCTAACTTAAAAACATTCTTGGTTCCAACCCCTTTCACATCTTATTTTCATTCCTTATCTGATCCAACCAAAGGCATTACGCTAGCTTTAAATTCTAATGCGCTGTTTATTTTAGTGGGCGTGATTGTTAGAGATTTGAGCCAAACTATCGATATTTTCCAAATACTACTATTCAGACAACTGGTCTTTGTGGCGCTTTTGGTGCCATCCATCGTCAGTAGTTGGCAAGCGATGACTCATCCGAAAATGCCCATGATGCATGCAATGCGAGTAACAGGCGCATTCATCGCATTGTATTTCAGCTTCCTGACCGTCAGTAATATCCCGTTTGCAGATGCCACGGCATTAGGCTTTATGAAAGTACTTTTCGTTGCCATTATTTCACGTTCATTTCTGTCGGAAACCGTTGGAACGCAGAGAATTATCACGATCATTATAGGGTTCATAGGAGTGCTTCTAGTAGTACAGCCTACGATGGACAGTAACTCGTTGTTTTATATAGGGACGGGCTTAGTGGCGGCATTAGGCGCGGCTGTAGCTGTGATCTGCGTGAGGAAAATGTCGGTTGTTGAGAGCAAAGTCGTTGTACTCGCATACCAAGCTATTTTTGTAGGATTAGTCACCCTAATTCCAAGTATTTTGGCGTGGCAATGGCCAACCATCACTGAACTGACATTACTTGTGTTGGTTGGCGTGATTTCATCAATTGGTCAGTGGTTTGGCGTAACTGCTTATAAATGGGGGGAAGCGAATGTCGTTTCTAACGTGGAATACTCTCAGATGATTTATTCCATGTTACTCGGCTACTTTCTGTTTTCAGAGTTACCAAATACACTGGCACTTGGAGGCGCTGTCATCATTATAATCAGCGCACTGATTCCGTTCGTGTTCCGCAAAACATTAAAAAATCGCCTTTCAAAATAGTACGAATTACGCGCTCAAGATTGTCTGAGCTTTATTATCTTGAGCGCACGAATAGAAGGATTAATTAGGAAGTAAAAGACTCACAATGAAAGTTTGATTAAGCCGTCAATTCCAGTCGATTGCCATCTGGATCAAACACGCAACTTTCATAGTAGCCGTCACCAGTGCGTCTCGGGCCGTCAATCTTCTCATATCCATCTTCCACTAAGCGTACTGTGAGCTCATCTACCGCTTCTTCTGAGCCTAAAGAAATCGCCATATGGATAAAACCGGTGAACTGTTCATATCGGTCGTCTTGAGACTGAGGAATAGAAGGCATTTCCATGATCTCTAAACGGCTACCGCTCTCGAAAGACAAGAAGTAAGAGGAGAACTTCTTCTTAGGATTAAAGTATTTATCGTTGGCTGTGGCATTAAAGTATTTGATGTAGAAATCTTTTAATGTTTCAAGTTGGTTGGTCCAAATCGCGATATGTTCAATTTTCATTCTCAAGTATTCCCATTAATTTCGAGACTGTTCGTTTCAGTACTGATGGTTTTCAGTACCGAACAATTCAATACAGATAGGTTAATGGGAAATAGAGGAACAAAAAACAGAACATAACTTGGTAATTATGTTCCGATTTTATTTTGTGCAAATTCGTAAGTTAGCGAAAGCTGGTTTATTCCTCACGGCAGCTTTCACTCGCCTCATGACGTAACCCTCGCTACATAGTTAAACGGATAATCACATCCAGCATTTGATCAAAGCATGGACCTAGCGCTTCTTCATCAACAGCATGGCAATACACCCCTTCTAACTGATCCGATTTATAATCACTGGCGAGATCAGCATCATCCAACATTGCAGGATCATTTGCCATTCTCAGAAGAAGATCTTCCCCATACTCACCATCAGGTCCTGAGGTCGAAGTTAACGATGATCCGAGCCCAAGCGTGAACACATAAGTACCTTCTAGCCTTGCGGCTTCAGCCATGTCTTCCACCAAATTACGCGCGACTCGATTCACTCTGGTAAAAAGCTGGCTGGTACTGTGGGTTGTGTACTGTGTTACGGGTCTCACCGTGTGGCTTGGATTCAATACTTTAAACTCAGCTTCATCTTCATCATGCGGGTTATAATGGTCAGGCAATTCTTCCAAGTCCGTGTAAATAGAACTACCAGAATACCCATCCCCAGATAGTCTTGTTGCCATCGAGTCATGCCGCCACAGTCCATAAGGGGTGCCGCTGCTTTCATCGTTAGTACGAATTGCACCCGCGTAGGTATTACCATCAGAAAACTCAAAATGAGAGGCGAATGTATTTGGTGCGCCATCCGTAAAAAATACGATGACCTTTAAGTTCGCAGGATTAGAAACATTTCTCATCTCATCAAGCGCACGGTACATCCCCTCAGATGCATTAGTATATTGAGCGTTCCAAAAGCTCCCAAAGCTGAACGCATCTATTGCGGTGGTGATATCGGATCTGCTGTGACCTCTTGCGTCAGTAAACTCAACTGGGACTTGCGCCCCGAAGGCAAATTTAACTAATGAAATACGGTCGAAGCTTTCATGAAAATTTTCTACAAATGATTTCGATCGCTCCACCACATCTTGGGTGACATCGCCAATGCTGCCGTAACGTAGAGAAGTGGTGTTATCAATGACTAAGACCAAATCTACAGGTCGCCGAACAGACTGAGCTTCAACATGCGATTCAAAGCTATCAAAACCTAGTATTCCTAAAAACAGGTTCTGCACTTCTACTGTGGCGTCAATATCGATTGAAATATTGCCAAACTCATCATACCCATAGTTCACATTATTTAAGGTAGCGGTACTTTTATGAAAATCAGCGGGCATATTTGCGGAAAAATATCGGTTGGCGGCTTCTCGCCCTGCATCTTCACCATTTGCGACCGCCCTTGCAGCCGCAATACTTGCCGCATCGACTGCAGAGAACAGCTTCGCTTTTACTAAGAAAGTACGACCGGTATCCACAGCTAAACCAATAACGGCAAGTAAAAGTGGTAACGTAAGAATGGTCAGTACTGCGACTAACCCTTTTGAACGTTTCCATTTTATTGGAGGTAACTTCTTCATAACCAGTACCTTCTATAAGCCCGTAACTTTATGAACCAGTGTCTTCTAATAAGCCAGAAGCTCTTATGACCTGTAGCTTCATGAACCTGTCGCTTTATGACCTATATCTTTACGACCTGTAAATTCTATAAATAAGTGGTATCAGTTATTGAAACACCACTTTCTAAGAAGAAGCTGAAAGCCGGGTTGTATTCATACAAAACTTCAACAACGTAGACAGATTCCCCTTCCCCTAAATCAATCGCAAAGTTAGATAAAGTAGGCAGATTATCTTCATCCAACTCACATTGATCGTCGCTATCCCAATTGGCACAATCACCCCATGTTCCACTGTCCACGGAGTAACCAAAATCATCCCATCGGTGTTGGCTACTTACATAAGGATCATCATCATCTTGACCAACAACCAAAGTGATATAGATATTTCCGTCCGCACTCAAATCTAATGGAGAGCTTGTACTAGCAACAATATCCATAATGTCTTGTGGAGTTTCAGTGCTACTCCTAGAAATGATATTCGCCCCTTCTCTACTCACACTTATGATTAGATAGTTCGCCTGAATCATTTGAATTAATTCAATCAACCCGACAAGAATCAGTAACAAAACAGGGCTAACAATAACGGTTTCAACCGCCGCAAAACCACGCTGTTTTGAGTAAACAGATTTGAGGTGACTGGCTTGGGAATGAGCTAAAGAAGAGGAAAAGTGATTAGACATAAGTACACCTAAAACAGCTCGTTTTTCATCGCGGCGCTGACCGTGAATTTGTAAGTACCATCGTCAACAAAAGGTAATATATAAGGGCTCGATGTTGCCCACTCACAATCTAAGTGGATTGCGATAAGATCACCAGGGCCACCAAAGCCTGTTACCGCATTACCATCAAGATCTTCAACACGTATTTCATCGACTTCGATAACTTGTGAGAACAAGCCGTTTGATGAGTTAGTCATTTTTTGGATGATTGCCGCTTCTCGGTTACTAGAAGCATCTGGGTCTAGCCCTGACTGACCTGTCACTGCATATCGCGCCCCTTCTCTCACAGCATTTTGCATGGTGAGTTTGACGTAACCGTACATACCTATATCAATGATCGTTAGGATAAGAGTTAAGAAAAAAGCAACGACCGCGGTAAATTCAATCACGGCAATACCGCTCTGTTTATCCTTATTGGCTACGGCAACTTTTCTTATGGGTGTGCTCTTCGCAGTGATACTTCCCACTGTTTGACTTTGTGACGTGTATTTGAGGTTTGAGGCAGCGGTAAAAGGCTCTTTATAGAGAACCAACGGTTGCTCAATTAAAGAGTCATACTTCTTAGCAAGATAAACTTTGGGGGGGTTGAAAAGGGCTTTCATAATCAAGTCATCACCCGTACTTTTAATTACACACAAACTCATGCAAATAAGTTATTGATGACACTTCTATAGATTAGATCTGGTGGTTTTACTAATGCAATTTACTTAATTATCAAAAGTGAGACAGTTAAGGATTTTAAGGAAAATGACTCACCAGACCTAACACCTTCTAAACTAGCCATTAAGTATGCTGAAGCTATTTTTGGCTAGTTTGTTCAAAAAAATTAATTTCTGCGCTGAGCTGTATCAACTTAGCTTTATCGACTGAGATTTATAGGCTGAATTCTCAGGGCTAGGAGCGACTGTAAAAGCAAAACACATGCGAAAGCCTGTACCTAAAGCTTATGCCAATTTAAGCCAGTTTGCGAACCTCAAGCCAATGAGCAAACTTCCCGTCAATGTGCAAACTTCCAGCCATCGTGCATTAGCCTTTAGAAGCATATTAATCTGGTCAATGACCACAATGTTTCTGCAGTTCGTCAATAAGCGGCCTAGGTTTCGCGATCCCAAAACCTTGGGCGTACACCACTTCTAAGGTTGTCAGCAATTCAGCGTGAGACTCAGTTTCAACAAACTCAGCGACCGTCAATAACCCCATATTTTGGGCAATATGGCTGATGTTTTTTACGATGGCTCGGTCGGTTTCATCCGTATTAATGTTTTTAACGAATGAGCCATCTATTTTAAGAATATCAACGGGGATACGGCGTAAATAGTCAAACGAAGCATAGCCAGTACCAAAGTCATCAAGCGCAATAGTGCAGCCAAAAGACTGCAGGCGAGTAAGGTTGTCGATAACCAAACATTCGTTGGTCAAAGGCATGCTTTCGGTTATCTCAAAACAAATCTTATTTAACGGAATATCAAATTCTTTTGCACAATCTAAAATGTAATGATCAAAATCGAGCTGCATTAATGCCTGCGCTGTCAGGTTGATGCCACATCGATCAATGCTTTCCCATTGGTTCACATGCTTCGAAAGCTGTTTAAAGGTATTTCTGATTACCCACTTATCGAGCTCTACTTCTAAACCAAACTCATTAATCAAAGGAAAAAAATCCGCAGGCGCTAACACATCACCGCTTTGCTTTGGCAAACGTAGCAAGACTTCAAATGAGAGTTCTGAACTTTCAGGGTTTTGTAAGTTTCGATATGGTTGGCAATACAGCTCAAACTCATCTTCATCAAACGCAGCTTGAATCTGACTTAATTTACGAATAGAAGGATCAGCCCCACTGGATAGAATGACTTGCGAAATAGGGCTTTGCGAGTGGATATCAATGGTTCGTGAACAAAGCTGTGACACCACTTGTTCGAATTCTAAATCGGTATCAAGGAACACATAACGCACTTGAGGTTCAAGGATTTTTATCGAGCGGTTATTCCAATCAAAAGAAAACTCTCCTAGCTGATTATGCAGCTGTTCAAGCTCATTATCTAAGCCTGAATTTTTGGGTAAAAGGTAGAGTAATGATGTAGTAAATGGAGCAACATAACCTTGGTGACATAAGCGATTGTTCTCTTGTAGGAACTCACTGAGTTGCTTGAGTAACTCACTTTTTTCAGCCAACCCTAACGCTTTTACGCGCCTTGATACTTGAGAAAGATCGATAACAGCAAGCACAGGGACCTCAGGGAAGGCTTTAGCATCTACTTTAAGTTGTGCAAGCGTATACAAGCGCGTATATGGGTCCCTACGCTCAGACTCGATTGCCGCTTTATTCGTGAGGTAGTTTTTGATGGCTTGCGTGATCATCAAGAAAATAGTCACACACAGTGAGAACAGCACCACAATCAAACCATAGAAAACACTACTATCAATTAACTGCTGTTCGTAGGCACTGACCGCTCTAGCAACATTAAACAGCACAATTATCGCGGTAAAAATTGCAGGTAGAATAAAGCCAAATTGCCCTAACCCTAATCCAACAATCGGCATAATTAATACGGAAAGTGCACTAGAGGTAACATGATTTTTAGCTCCAAACGCAGTTAATAGCACTAAGCCTATCGCTCCCAACCAGTACCAATGAAGCTTTGAACGATTAGATTGTTCATACATAGCGCGGTTGAGCGAAAGCAAATTTTTCCCTCCCTCAACCGAAGCAAACGCCAACATAAAATACAGTAAGGGAGTTAAGACTAACTGCGTCATCGAGCCGCTTAAAATAGCGTAACCGTAATAATTTAAGTCCGTCATTAGCGGGTAATCATACATGTATGCAATCAACGTCATTACTAGAGTATTGATAATCGGATAAAGCACGATCATCAAACCTGTGTAGGCAATTGCAACAAGAGTGAGGTTTTTATCAGATAGCCGTTTTTGGACATAAAGAAACAGTTCTGAAAACAGCATCATGACTATTGGCAATGCAAACGAGAAAGTTAAGGCAACCGCGAGCCCGCGCTGTGAAATGAACAAATAGTGTAAAGCGAGCCCTGAAATTATGCCAAGCAAGGCTTGTTTTCGGTAACGAAGAAGAAGGGCGGAAACTAAACCAGCAGTCAACGAAATAACATGCACTCTATCGGCTTCAAGCGTAAACCAAAAGGAAAGTTGGAAGCTCAGCAAGAGTAAAAAAGCGGTGGCAACACTTGATAGAGTAAAATTTAATGTCGAACGGCCAGTAAACAGCGAGGGGTACGAATTATTCATTATAAAATCTCAAGCATTACAAATAATAGTATGGCATTCGCATATTCTAATGCTAATACGCTTCTTTTACAGCCATTATGGTCGACTTTTCTTCAACCTTTCAGATTACCTCGTTCGGTTATCTGATTGACTTAAGACTCCGCGCACTCTGGAGCAATAACTATCAAAAATCAACCAGCCCATAAGCCTATGAAATCAAACAAACTAAACCAATAATAAAAATTAATCTGACATTTATTGTTATTAATTTCGTCTTTTCTTGTTGGTCACCGTCTTAAGGGTGCAACTACAAAATAATGAATAATTTCGGAGAAAAACCATGGTTAAATTGATTAGCTTTAAGAATTGCCCCTTTGTACAACGTGTTATGGGTGCGCTTGTTATGAAAAATGTTCCGTTTGAAATCGAATACATCGAACTGAATAACAAGCCTCAATGGTTCTTAGATATTTCACCAAATGGTCAAGTGCCAGTATTAGTCACAGAAAATGACACGGTGCTGTTTGAGTCTGATGCGATTGTTGAATACTTGGATGATAAATACGCACCGATCGAGGAAGTATCCGCAGAGCAAAAAGCATTAGATCGAGCATGGTCTTATCAAGCAAGTAAGCACTACATGCCTCAATGTGGCACCATGGCCAGTAAAGACAAAGAGACCTTTGAAACTCGTCTTACTAACCTTGCTAAAGCCTTCGCAAAAGCGGAAGGAAAACTCGGTGATACGCCATTCTTCAAAGGTGACTATGTGTCTAACGTAGATATTGCATGGCTACCACTACTTCACCGAGCATCGGTTATCAAAAATCACTCAGGCTACGACATGCTAGATGGTTTCCCTAAAGTCCAGAAATGGCAAGCGGCATTAATTGAATCGGGTCTAACGGCTAAGACAGTTCCAGCTGATTTTGTTGAGAAGTTTAGTGGTTTTTACCTAACCAATACTTACTTAGCAAGCTTAAAAGACAATAAAGAAGTAGCGTAACCAAGGCTCTCGGCTCTAGTAGAGATAAACTGCCGAAAAGGCTTAATCCATTCACTTACCGTTACTCGATCCCCCTGAATCGCGAGTTCTTACGACCTCGCGATTTTTCTATGCTCATCACTAATTCCCCAGCCATTCATTCGGCACTCTGACCGCCACCACATTCGCTGTGGCGCATACAACCCCTTTTGATAATAACTGGCAATCTATTGTGATTTTATTCTCTTTGGTTTCTTGAATCGTTGCCTGCAATTCTACTTCACAATCTATCGCGACAGGCTTTAAAAACGAGACATCTAATTTCCCCGTGGCAAACCAAATGGTTTCACCTTCACCAATTGAACGCCCTGCCAATTGGTAGCCTTTCGCAATGGCTGTACAGACACAGTGACAATCGATAATTGTGGAAATTATACCGCCGTTAAGAAAGTGGAGGGGTCCTGCTGAGTGGTGGGAAGATGGCATAAAAACACAAGAAGAGGCATCTTCCGCTGTCCAATAACTTTTGATTTGCAGCCCATCAGGGTTTTCTGCACCGCACCCGTAACAATGGTTATTTGGAATTTGGTCTTGAAACATCATTGGCTTAGTCATACTCCCCTCCCTTTTTACAAAGTATATAAGAGTATGAAAAAAGTGCAGGTTTCTATGCTTTACACGATGTCAGTTCCACTAGCTGATCAAGGACATCTTTATCTAATATTGGATGAGGCTTCACGCCCAAAACCAAAACAATATCCACAGAGGGTAATACTGGCATATTATCTAAGACTTTCAGATTCGAAGTCGTGCTCAATTTACCCAGCACACCTATAGCTAGGCCTTCTTGAACAATTCCCCGCAATGCTGAGGCAGTATTACAACATGCGAGCAATTGGTAAGGGGTGCCTTGTTTGGTCAGCACATCAACTGCCGCACCGTGGTATTTGCAATCTGTCTGAAACAACGCAAGCGGTAAAGGTTGTGATTCATCAACCTCATAATCGGGATGACTTATCCATACACCTACGTCATTGGTTAGCCAGTACCCTTCCTCAGTGCCAGGAGCACGAGTCAGAATTGCCGCGTCTAATTTTCCTTCATCTAACCATTCCCGCAGTGTAATGCTGGGTTGGCTGAATATTTGGATAGAACACGTTGGTTCTGACTGTTTTAAAATACGGATGACTTTTGGAAGAATGGCATCGTTGTAATCTTCAGGGCAACCCAGTCGAAGTGGTTGTTTATTTTCGTAACGCTTCACTTGTTTCAAAGCTTTGTTATGTAAAGCCACCAGTTGTTCAGCATGAGAACGTAATGCTAGCCCAGCTTCACTTAGCACTAAATTTCGCCCTTCTTTCTCAAACAGGGTGACACCAAGCTCTTCTTCCAACTTGCGCATTTGCGCACTGAACGCCGATTGGGTGCGGTTAATCTGCTTGGCTGCTCGAGTAAAGCTGCTGGTTTCAACAAACGCTAGAAAGCTTCTCAACGCATCAATATCCATATCTTTCGCTATCCATCGTTTCTATAAATGTATGACATCAAAATTATCCGTTAGTCCCGGATAACACAATCCCTTAATCTGAAAACACACAAGGCAAAACTCACACTCGCGACACACAAGGAAGAATCATGCAGCTTTTTATTGGTAATCAAAACTACTCCACTTGGTCATTACGCGCTTGGCTTATCTTTGCCCAATATAAGATTGAAGCCGACATTACTAAGCTTCAACTGTTTAGTGATGATTTTTACAACACATTGCAAACAGTGACACCTACGGCAAAAGTACCCACATTGGTCGATGGTGATATCCATGTGTGGGACTCTCTCGCCATTTTGGAATACGTGAATGAAACCTATCTAAATGGGCAAGCGTGGCCAGCTATCGCAAAAGACAAAGCTCACGCACGAGCCATTGCCGCTGAAATGCATTCTGGATTTTTTGACTTAAGAAATGAACTGCCAATGAATTGCCGCGCCAAGCGCAAGCTGGATCTAAGTAAGGGAGCATTAAGAGATTTAGCTCGTATTGATGAGCTTTGGTCGCAACAGGTGGAGCTGTACCCAGACGGATGGTTATTTGGCGAGTGGTCGATTGCAGACGCTATGTATGCGCCAGTTGCATTAAGAGTAGAAACTTACGGTATTAAGCTATCTGAAAAAGCGACTGTCTATCAAAAAAAGGTACTGAATAGCTCTGCGGTAAAGCAGTGGTTAGCCGAAGCAAGCCTAGAAACCGACATCGTAAAAGAAGACGAGGCTGGTTCTCCGGCTTAACCGCTCTAAGGTCACGTTAGGTAAAATCAGTTAAATCAAGCAGAGCCCAGCAAGGCAATGAATAAAACACCGCTCCAATTTCGAAGCGGTGTTTTATTTCTGGGGGTCGGTATAAATCGCTTTAGGTAAGTACAAATATTTTTAGGTAAGTACAAATCTATTTAGGTAAAACAAACCGTTCTAAATGCACAATACAATCGAGCCGCAAAGCATTAATAAGATGGTCGCATACCAAAATGCTTGCACTTTCTTATCAGCCACGTTCACTCGAATATAGTTAACCTCTTCATTTGCCATGGTGACAAACTCAGAATAATCGATTGATAACTCTCTGTTCGAATCTTTTAAATTTTGTTGAAGCTTACTAAAAACAGTATCAATAAAACCGCCAGCTCCCCCTTCTGTGCCCGCAGAAAGGGCTAGATTATCCCATACCACCATCCGAGATTCGTATTCACTCTCACTTACTCGGTTCATTGCACGTAAGTCATACTCACGTTTAGTACGTTCATAACCCATTTTTTTCAGGCTAAGGTTTTGTAAACCATTCACAGCTGGTACTCCAAAAATTTCATATAGATATAAAAGAGCATTTAAAGGCTCATAAACTGTGGCAAAACAGATCTTTAAAAGGGTTATCTAATGACAATTTTTTCAGGATAAATATATCTCAGAACTTGAGAGGACGAATTAAGTCGTACACCTGAAGCTCTTGGTTTAGGGCAGGCATAGTAGTTAGGTCGTTAATTCATCGCAACTAGGGGATTTTGTCTACACGATAAATAGTTTTACGCGAGTTTACTGTTAGCAAAAAATAAAGTGCAGAAGAGCCAATTTTGATTAACAGCAAACTAAAGCTGGTTATGCGAAAAAGAGAAGGCTGAGAAAGAAAGAGAATAGAGAGAAGAAATAATTTGAAGATAAGTACCGTAAAGCGAACGTTTACGATACTTATACCAACCACCTAAATCATGATGATCCGAGAAGTACGGGAATATCTGTCAGTGATTAATTCACCGCAGCGTGATGCCTTACCAGTTGTGTATGCAGTTTGTCTTTAAGCTCCATGCGTTCAACTTTAAGATTGTGCATATTATCGTCATCAATCGGGCTACCAGAAATTTCTAATTGGCGAATGTCATAATCAAGCTCATGATATTTTTGGAGAGCGGCTTTGAATACTGCATCATCATGATTTAGCTGGACAATATCGAGTTTAAGCTCTGGAAAATCTAAAATAAAAGCATGGTTTTCATTTAGCATCGGCATTTCCTTTTATAGTCTGATTGTTCGTTAGTATAGAAGTAAATCTCAACCAGAAATGCGGCTTAAAACGCAAAATTGCCAGCTTATTATGACTCTACTGTTTTTCAGTAAAAGTCACTTCATATTGACCCAACCCACTGTAGGTAACTTGGGTAAGTTGATTAAACTCAACAGCAACAACACCGCAGTAAGAACCTGTAATCAACGCTTCACCTGCTTGAAAATTAACGCCTCTGCGAGTCATGTAATTCACTAACCAGTAGATAGGACTGACTGAGTTATCATTTGGGTGAACACCAGCAAAAGACTGCGTGTTATCCCCCTGAGTAACTTCAATCGCGATAGAGGCTGCCGAGAACGCTTTATCACGCTCAATTTCAGGACCAATAAACAAACCTTGATTCGCTAGCCCATCAGCTAATAAATCTGGAAATTCTGCCCCGCTGTCTGCTGCATAGCGTGCTTGAATGAGTTCCAAAGCCATATGACAAGAGCCAATAGCATCATTGATTTGTGCCTCAGTGTAGCCTTCACTATTTGCAGGCAACCCTTTCGATAACACAAACGCAATTTCTGGCTCAATGCGTGCTACGCCTTTGTCTGCATAAAGCTCACAATGCTCGCCCTGCTGCATGTCATTGGCGAAGATAGGTCCCACAACCAACTTACCTCCCGCTAATGGTTGCAAGCATTTCCAACCCGCCACACTGTCATCATGCAGTTCCATCATTGCCGATTGAATGCACAGCGCGTCTTCAACATTACTCGGGCGGAGGTCTGCGCTTAAACATGGCGCTTTCTTTCCAGCGACTCGACGGCTTAATAGCTCTTGAGCGGCTTGCTTGTATACATTACTCATATTGGAACTTCTTTATTTGTGTTATTAAATTATATTTATGGTATATCAATTTCATTGTACAAAGTAGAAAATCATACTTGTTCTTTGACAGCCTGATTAAGGGTTCAAATAAACGTTATTCTTTATCAAAACTATCCACAATAATCGCGCCCATTGAAGCAGGCATGGTGATCACAATGACACGCTTAAACGAAACGATAGGATCGTCAATCAAAGGCAACTTATCAATACAGAACAGCACTAACGCAACGACAAAAGCCGCCATTAAATAAGCAATGACGATTCGAGAAACGAACACCCACTTCCTATTACTGATTTGTCTCTGAAAGACACTTTCATAGGTATATAACCCAAGGAACACAACAGACAGAGTAAACAGCAGCATTAAATTTGTGGCTGGTAAGGTTTCCCCCAATCGCCACGCTTCTTCAGAAAAAGAGATAGGTACAGCTAAAGCAAATGCGCCAACGAATATCTGGCTTGCATCTTCAATATTAAAGCTCCATTTCATTTTAGCCTCCGCTTTATCCGGTTTAGTTTCTAGCCCGTTTTAGTTTCTAGACAGCTTCAGTTTACTCAGCACATCATCTTAATAAACTATGCTTCGCTGTTAAATCCGCGGAAAATGTTCATCAACGTAATCATGGTAAATACAATAATCACGAAGGATAAGTGCCACGCTTCACCTAAACCTAACTTCACCAATCCCATACTGACTAGCGATGACACCACCATTTGCCCGCCGCCCGACATCGCAGCCGCTGCGCCTGCATTTTTCTTATAAGGCTGCATGACTAATGCTTGTGCACAAGGCAAGGCAATACCGTTACCCAAAATCATTAGCAGTTGACCAAGCATCAAATACAAAGGTTCAACGGGGCATAAAAAGAACCACAGAGCCGCTGATACATGCAAAACTGGCGTGCATAGCAGCATTTTCTTGCTACCTAAAATAGGGCGAAATCGATTACAAATACTGGTGCCGCCCAGCATACCCAACGCAGGAATCACCGCCCACATTGCATATTCATCTGAAGTCATTCCAATTTGATTTTGCATAATAAAAGGCATCACGGAAACCGTGGTGATCATTAAGCTAAAATTCAGCCAGCCAATACTCGCAAAACTCATAAAGTAACGTGAGGTCAACAGATCTTTGTATTGCAGCACCATATTCTTGACCGATGGAATACTTGAACGCTCAGTCACCGTTTCTTTAAAACGAAACGCAATCACCACCCACGCTAATGAGACATAACCAAACAAAGAGATGAACACCATACTCCAACCGAAGTGGAAGTTGATGAAACCGCCAAGCACAGGTGCAATTAAAGGAGTAATTGAGGCAGCCATAGCAATATAAGACATCGCAACAGGCAGTTCTGCACCACTGAAACGATCACGCGTTGATGCCCTAGCAAGTACGGCGCAACACCCTGTCCCTAACCCTTGTAGGAAACGCCCCATCACAATTCCAGTAAAGGAATCACTCAAAAAGATGATCATCAACAAACCGAGCAAAGCAATAAACAGCCCTGTCAGTAGCACTTTCTTACGCCCTAATGCGTCTGAAATAGGCCCGTAAATAAACTGAGAAGGTCCAAAGCCCAATAGATAAATACTGACAAGCAGTTGAGCTTCTTCAAGCGAGATAGAAAAGTCTTTCGCTATCCAAGGCAGTGACGGAAATACCAAACCCATGCTCAGTTGGCCAACACTGATAATTAAGCAGGCTAAAAGAATGGTTCTAAATTGAAATGGGCGGCTCATTACTTAGTGCCTTCGTCTTCAAATTCATCGACTAACCGCTGCGCACCATTTCCATTTTCATGCAGAATGTCTTCAGGGTTGAGTAAATGACATTTTTTCATGCTTAAGCAACCGCAACCTATACAGCCCGTTAAGTTATCACTCAAAGACTGGATTTGTTTCATTTTGGTATCGAGATCTTTTTGCCACTTCTTCGCGACCTTTTCCCAGTCTCGCTTAGTCGGTGTTTTGTTCATCGGTAAACTAGCAAGCTCAACCGTGATTTCTTCAAGCGTGAAACCGACAGATTGTGCGACTTGAATAAGAGCAATTCTACGCAGCATAGAGGTGTTATATCGACGTTGATTACCGTTGGTCCTTATCGACGAAATAAGATTCTTAGTTTCGTAAAAACGCAGAGCCGATGCCGCAACCCCACTTCTTTCTGAAAGTTGCCCTACGGTTAGGTAGTTATTATTTATCATGATGTTAAACCTAAAATACAACGATGAGGCGAATATAAAAAAGACATTAACTTGAAGTTAACTTTAATTATACACTATACGCCAACGGGCAAGTTTTGTTCGAATAATTAAACTGATCTCTTATATTTCCCTATTTATATTCACTCATAAAAGGACCTAACCGGTTTTGTATTCCCAATGATGCAGGATGACAAAATTGGGAATTATAAACATGAGTAAATAACGGATTAGTTACCGCCAAAACATAAATACTTCACATCCAAATATTCATCGATGCCTTGTTTAGCACCTTCTCGCCCAATACCCGACTGCTTGATTCCACCAAAAGGGGCAACTTCTGTTGAAATGATCCCTTCATTAATCCCCACCATGCCATATTCCAACGCTTCAGCAATTTTCCATACTCGATGAATATTCTGACTATAAAAATACGCCGCTAAGCCGTAAATAGTGTCGTTCGCCATATGGATTAACTCTTCATCACTGTCAAAGCGCATGATTGGCGCCACGGGACCGAAGATCTCTTGCTGGACGATATCCATATCATGAGACACATTTCGAAGTACCACTGGCTGCATGAATAATCCAGGAAGCGTTTTAAGTGGAGTGACAGGGATAGCACCTTGCTCAATAGCGCGGTCAATTTTAGATTGAATACTCGTCTTCGCTGATTCACTGATCACTGGACCTATATTCACATCGCTTTCCAAACCGTTCCCTACTTTTAGCTTTTGCACCTCAGCATCTAACTTAGTAACAAAAGTGTCGTACACATTGCTGTGAATATAAAAGCGGTTCGCGCAGACACAAGTTTGCCCAGCATTACGAAACTTAGATGCCAGTGCGCCTTTTACTGCGGCATCAATGTCTGCATCTTCAAATACAATAAACGGAGCATTGCCGCCGAGCTCCATAGATGTTCGCTTAATGTCATGCGCGCTTTGCTGCATCAACAGGCTTCCAACTTTAGTCGAACCAGTAAAGGACAGTTTTCGTATCAATGGGTGTGAGGTAAAAATATCTCCAACTTGAGGTGCAGTATTTCCTAGCACCACTTTTATCACGTCGCGCGGAATGCCCGCTTGATAGGCAAGTTCAACGACAGCAAACGCTGATAAGGGCGTCAGTTCTGAAGGCTTTACGATAAAGCTGCACCCAGCAGCAAGTGCAGGAGCCGCTTTGCGAGTGATCATCGCAATAGGGAAATTCCAAGGAGTAATCGCACATGCCACGCCAATTGGTTGTTTGATGGTAACAAAGCGTTTATCACCAGAATGAGCGGGAATGGTTTCGCCATATGTTCGCTTAGCTTCTTCTGCAAACCATTCAATGAAACTTGCCCCATAGAGCACTTCACCTTGCGCTTCATGTAATGGTTTACCTTGCTCTAAGGTCATTAAACGGCTTAAATCTTCTTGGTTCTCTAGCAGTAATTCAAACCAGCGCTGTAAAAACCCTGAACGAGTTTTCGCGGGTAGTGCTGCCCAGTGTTTTTGCGCCGTATGCGAACGCTCAATGTCAGCTAATATTTCAGCGTCACTTGAAACTGGAGCATAACCGATAATATCAGCAGTCGCGGGGTTGCTGACAGCAAGAGCACTGTCAGATTCTGTAACCATAAAAGACAGTAAGCTTTGGTTTTTTAACTGTTGCATACGAATACCTTTCGTTGTCTAACGTTCTTAGCATTAAGCAATTTTTCATACTTTAAACAAGCTTCATTCACTCATCATACTCGCTATAAACATCTCAATGACCGAAAAGTATCGAATTTTTATTTATACCACTACGTCTACCTTGCCTCTATATGTCTAGCTTGCCTCTATATGTCTAGCTTGCCTCTATATGTCTAGCTTGCCTCTATATGTCTAGCTTCGACCTATCCCCTACACCGCAACACACATTGGAGTGCCGGAAACAGGATCGCTGAAGACTTTGGCTTTTAGATCGAAAACATCATTAAGTAATGATTCGGTAAAGACTTCTTCGGGTGATCCCTGTGTGACTAAGGCTCCTTGCGCTAGAACGATCAAATGGTCACAGTAGCGGCAAGCTTGATTTAAATCGTGCAACACCACGACAACGGTTTTGCCATTGTCGTTCATTTGCCTCATTAAATTCATGAGCTCCACTTGATGAGACATATCCAAGTAAGTGGTCGGCTCATCCAGCATCACAATATCTGTATCTTGAGCCATCACCATTGCAATCCAAGCCCTTTGCCTTTGACCTCCAGATAGCGACTCAACCGGTTTATCTGCAAATTCCGCCACCCCTGTATCTAACATGGCTTGTTCAACGATCTTTTTATCTTCCTGATTCAGACGCCCCCAATGAGATAAATAAGGTGAGCGGCCGTACTCCACCAGCTTCCTAACAGTAATTCCTTCGGGGCTAACTAAAATTTGAGGCAATAGCGACAAAGAGCGAGCTAGAGATTTATCTTGATAACTGCTTATGGCTTTACCCTCAAACAGTACTTCCCCAGAAGACGGTTTATTTATACGCACCAAGGTTTTCAATAAGGTGGATTTGCCACAGCCATTAGGTCCTACAAGAGCCGTAATTTTCCCTTTAGGAATATTCAAAGACAAATCTTGAATGATGGTTTGTTTGCCGTACGCGACGGAAAGGTTCTGCGTTTGTAGCATGTTTACCAACCTCGATAACGATACAGTAGAAAGATGAAATACGGTGCGCCAATCACAGACGTTAATACACCTGCGGGTAGTTCAATTGGCGGCTGGATACCCCGAGCAAGGCCATCAGCGCAAACCACGAGTAAGGCACCGAGAATAGCGGCACTTGGGACTAAGAATTTATGATTATGACCAAACAACAAACGCGCTAAGTGTGGAGCAAGCAACCCAACAAAACTAATGGTACCCGCAACAGACACACTGACGCTGGCAAGCAAGACTGCTGCGATCAACGCCCATATTTGGATTTTTTTAGGAGCCACTCCAAGTGTTGTCGCACTTTCATCACCAAGCCCCATTACATCTAAACGCCACGCTAGCCAAAAAGCCAATGGCAGTAACAGAAGTAAAATGAACCAAATATAAGGGACTTGCTGCCAGTTTCGCCCCCACAAACTGCCCGTTAACCAGACCATTGCAGTGTTAATTTCAACCGGATTGACGATCAATAAAAAATCGATCCCACTCGCCAGAAAGGCACTGACCGCAATACCAATTAAAGCAAGTCGAGCCGCTGTGGGTTTTGACCAATAAGCCAGTACCGCAATCAAACCTGCTGCAAATAAACCACCAAACATAGCAACAAAAGGAAGAAGTGATACGGGGGCATTAGGGAACAACACTAAACATGCGGTCGCCGCGAGCCCTGCACCAGCACTTATTCCCATGAGATCGGGGGACGCTAGCGGGTTACGGATAACCCCTTGAACTAAAACGCCCGAGAGCCCTAACCCCGCGCCGACACCAATCGCCAGTACCATTCGGGGTAAGCGATATTGGTGAATAACAAAATCGGCATTCGAGAAGGCAAAGAGATGATCGATCACTTGTCCAGAAGGCATTTGAGCAGCACCAGCGAAAAGCGTCGCGAAAGAAGACACCATCAATAGTATCAATAAAGCCATCAACTTAGCGGTAAGGCTCATAAGGATCTCCTCACAGCAATAACAATGAAACAAGGCGTCCCAAGTAATGCAGTAATTACGCCGACGGGGGTTTCTGCCGGGAACGCAATCGATCGAGATAGCGCGTCAGACCACACGACCAATGCTGCTCCACTTAAAGCAGAAACGGGAATAAGCACGTGGTAATTATGACCGACTATTGGTCTCACTAAATGAGGGACAAGCAAACCGACAAAGCCAATAGGGCCGGCTATCGCCACGCAGCTTCCCGCGAGCAAAACTATCGCGACTCCGCTGACTAACCGAGTCATTGATACGTTACTGCCTAGCCCAACAGCCACTTCTTCACCTAACGATAATAGATTCAAGTTGCGCGCTAAACCCATGGCTAAAATCAGCCCTAATAATGCTGGCGGCCAAAGCAGCTGCCATTGAGAAGCATCGACACTTGAAAGCGATCCTGTTAGCCAATGCAATACGCTGTATGCCATGTCATCCGCTAAGATCACCGCAGCGCGAGTTAAACCAATAAGCAAAGCACTAACCGCAATTCCAGCTAAAACTAAACGTAGTGGGTGAAAGCGAGAAGAAAAAAAGCCGCCCAAAATCATGACTGTAATACCACTGAGCAGTGCACCTGTCACCGCATTTAAAACAGGGTTGATTTGGCTTAAAACTGGAACCCCGATAGAGGCAAGAGCCATAAAACATGCAGCACCAGCGTTGATACCAAAAATGGAGGGTGAAGCTAATGGATTACGAGTGAGCCCTTGCATTAACACACCCGCGACTGCCAGACATGCTCCAATCATTAAGCCGGCATGAGCGCGTGGCGCACGAAGCGTTGCTAAAATCTGCTGTATCATATTGGCTTCATCAAAGTGGAACCAATACTGAAATAGGCTGTTTAATGTTAATGAAAAATTCGACCAGCCCAGCATAGACGCGGCATAGCCAGAACAAGTAATGAACACCACCAAAACCGTAAAAGCGACGGTGCGCCAATGCGGCTTAACCATCGCTTTACCCTGTGTAAGAACAGACATATTCATTAGTGACCTAGTAAAGTCTCAAGCTCATGAGCAATTTCTTCAGCGGCAAGCATGCCACGATTTAAAGACCATAGTGCCGGAGACACTTCGACCACTTGCTCTTTTTTTGATGATTTTAGGATCTTGAATAAAGGGTTGTTTTTCCATTCATCCACAATATTGGGTTGTGAATAAGCACCAACCAACAGCCAATCAGGGTTTGTTTTTAATAAGAACTCAAAGCTTGTCGGTAGGTAGGCTTTACCTGAATGTAGATCTTCGGAAGGAGTTTTGTCTTCTTCCTGTTTAGCAAGAGGGCTTAAAATTCCAAGAGAACTTAACACCCCACCAGCGTAGGAAACAGGGCTATGAAGCCACATGCCTTTATCCGAAACGACTGCAAATTGAACCGTTTCTTTACTGACTAATCGGTTTTTGCTTTGAGCCATATGATGTTGATGCTGCTTTATACGCAGCGCCATTTTCACTTCTTTATCTAACGCAACGCCAATTTTTTGAGCCGATTCTAAGTTTTCTTCATATGTTTCACCTCGGCTTTTAAGCAATAAAGTCGGGGCAATGCGTTGTAGATCTTGATAAATAGTTCGGTGCCTTTCTGCATCTGCAATAATCAAATCAGGCTTCAATACCGCAATGGCTTCCAAGCTTGGCTGAGATCGCATACCAACGGATTGCCACTTACCAATTTTTGACCGAACAGAAGCAATCACCCGAGTTTCATCATTATCATCAGCCACTCCAATCGGCGACACTCCAACCGCAGCCAAAGCATCCACAAAAGAAAACTCAAGCACCACAATTCGTGTCGGTACTGATTCTATTTGAAACTGACCTTGTTCATCCTTTACCATGCGTATTTCTGCACTCGAAAAAGGAGACAGCAGCATCATTACAGCTCCGAAGATGGCATATACCCAGTTCCACTGTTTTTTATTATTCATCTTTTCACATTCCATAACCTGATAAATTAACAGGTTTATAAATTGATTCGCTTGTAAGCTGATTAACTTACAAGTCAAAAAGCTGCCAACTCACATTCCATGCTCAGATTGGCAACTTCTTGAGATAACTTTGATTTAACTTTATTTATCTCTTATTTAACCCTTACCTAACTCTCGTTTAACTAAAGTTAAAACTGGTAGTTAAGATCAAGCGTGTAAGAGCGTCCAGGTGCCGGATAGCGCCCAACAGGACTGGTATCAATTCCGCGGAAGTAATATTCCTCAGCAAAGAGGTTATTTACCGCAACATTCATACGTAACAGGTTGTTTTCATCTTTGTAAAGATCCGTGCCTAAATTAAAGTTCCAGACCATGTAAGACGGTACTTTTCCTTTCGCTCCGGTTGCATCTTCTTCACTCGTATTTGCATTATCGGTATACGCATCACTGAAGTAGAAACCTGATAACGTTGTATCAATTTTGGTGAATGCGTAAGTGGCATCCCAACTAAGTTGATGCTGTGATGTATGAGGAAGTTGATTTCCCTTATTCGCACCGTCTTCTTCAAGGGTTGCATCTAGGAAGTTATAGCTTGCCCCTAAGCTTAACGCCTGCATAGATTCAGGAGTGTAACGACCAGACACTTCAATACCTTGGTGAAGTGTCTTACCAATATTGTCAAAGGTTTGCGTTCCACTTTGCCACTGCAGTTGGTCTTTAAAATCAATGCGGTATAGCGCAACATTAAAGCTAGTGGATTGTTGAGTGTAACGCGCCCCTAATTCGTAGTTCCACGCAAGCTCACTGCCTTCTTCACCCAAGCCTCGGATGTACGCAATTTGCGGTGCTCTCAATGATTTCTGCGCGTTCGCATAGCTAACCCAATTTTCATTCAAGTGATAAGCAAGCGTTAAGCCTGGTAACCATTCCGTCACTTTGTTGTTCGCATTTTCACTCTTTCCAATGTCTTTAAATGCCATATCTACTGATTCATACCGAACCCCAGGCGTGACTTTTAAAGTATCATTCAAGAAGCCAATTTCATTACTGATATAACCTGCGAAGGCATCCGTATCCAAGTGCCAATCACGTGGTGTTGCGGTTGCACCACCCGCAATAGGTGTTTGAGTTAATTTGTAGTCCACATCTTCATTAACGTAACGCGCACCAACAATCCAGTTTTGGCTCACGGATTTACCTTGACCGACATAAAGTGCCAGTTTTGGCTCGATGCCGTATACATTGAATTCACGTGGCGAAGTTCGAATATGAGTAGATGGCAAAGCTGGATCAGCCCAATGCCCACCTGCGCTATTAAAGCCCCATTGGAAGAAACGTTCCGACTTATGACCAAAAGTCAGTAGTTCAAACTCAGCACCATCGGCAATATCTAAATCATGAAGATATTTCAGGCTCCAACGTGTAGATTGCCCTTGGTATTCGTCATAAGGGCGTTTAGATTGAGTGCGATCTTGCTTGTAGTCATCAGGCGATAATGCCCCTGGCATTTGAGTATCAGCATCGTAACGCTGAATAAAAGCTTGTAACTCTTGCGTATCACTCAGTAACCACTGAACTTTTGCTTGGAAGTTCTTAACGTCCGTATCGGAATGATCTCTGAAGCTTTCTCCCTTTAAGAAGTTACCCTCAAGCTGTAAAGCTAAGCTGTCCGTTAACCAACCGCCGGTTCTCAAGTAAAAATCATTAAGAGGCGTATCACCGTCTTCAAATACCGTTAATCGGTTACTGATCTCTGTCTGCCATTGGTGAGGTATCGGCTTAGTGACTAAGTTAATGACACCCCCAACGTTGTTTGGTCCGTATTGAACTGCAGCACCACCGCGAACAATATCAATCCTTTCAAGCATAGAAAGTGTCGCTGGGAAAATGGATTGCCCAGTATGACCATATGGAGCCAAAGTGAGTGGCACGCCATCCATCAAGAACTGAGCATGTCCACTTCGGCTTGCTTTTAAACCTCTAACTGAAATATTAGGCAAGACTCCAGTGCCCGTTTCATCTTGCACTTTGATGCCTGGAACGCTTTGCAAAGCAGAATCAATAGAATGAGCCGCAGTTTTTTCAATTTGTTCACTGGTCAGTACCGTACGAGCACCAGGGTACTCACGGACATCTTCCACTTGAGAGTTGCCGATAACACTTGCGGTAACCACCACCGTTTCCATCGCCGTCACATTGTCATTCGAGTCAGACGCCGCGAGAGCGTTCATCGAAGTGGCAGACATAACCGCAATGCTTAACAAACTAAGACGCGGAAAATGATTACGTAATGCACCATCCAAATTCTGGTAAGACATGGGAATCCTTAAAGAAAATTAGGCGACTTAATTGTTTTTTAAGTCGCCATAAAAAATTAAGACTCATATTGAGTAATAAGGTAAAAATGAATAATTTCGATAACAAGCTGTAAACGCTTATTTATTTTCGAGTTTTTATGGGTAAGCTATTGATGAAACTCTAGTATTTATGGAGCTCCAGTATTGATAGCTCTTTATTATTGATAAAGAGCTAGAATTGATATCCGTAACTCAACATGAATTCGACAGGAGCACCGTAACCAATCTGATTCAGACCCGACTTGCCATTCGTTGCACCCAAAATGTATTTTTCGTCAAATAGGTTATAAACGTTGGCTTGTATTTTATGTGATCCAGTGGTGTAAGCCGTCATCAGATCAACCGTGGTGTAATCGCCGAGAGCTACCGCTTCATCGTTACCTGAATAACGGTCACCTACATATTTCACCCCACCACCAAGACGCCAGTTGTCATCCAGTTGGTAAGTACTCCAAAGTGAAAACAGGTGGTCAGACACATCATTTGGCTTTTTACCTGTATCTTTGTCTTCCGCATCTAAGTAGCTATAACCGACAGAGATGTCCCACTCTTCCGTGATTTTTCCTCGGGCTTCAAGTTCTAGGCCTTGGTGACGAGCTTCAATTTTGGCAATCACATCCCCATCAGTATTCGTTTGAGGCTGCTCTTGATCGATTTGGAAAATAGCGGCATTAAGCATTAAAGCGTTATCAAGAAGGTAGGCTTTGGCTCCCACTTCCTTTAAATCTGTTTGGAAGAACTCTGCCAATTTAGGGTTAATGTAAATCCCTGAATAAGGCAACTGCCATGAACGCGCTAAGCTGCCGTAAACCGAAACATCATCACTAATTCGGTACACCAAACCGGCGCGATAACTTACTTTATCGTCATCTAAGTTTTCTTTTTCAGCACCGGCTTTTTGTTGTTCAAGATCCATGGAGTCATAACGCACATTACCGATCAGCGATAAATCACCTAGGGTATAAACGTCTTGAATATAAATGCCTGTAGTAGTGGTCGTGTTATCACGGAATGGTTTGAAGCCAGGGTCTGGAGTTGGTCCCACGACTGGATCATAAATATCTTTAGGAGGAAGAGTTTTATCACTCGCCAACGTTAAGTCGATATTGATCTGATTGTAATCCGCGCCAATCATCAGTTGGTTATCGCTGGTTTCCCATACCAATTCTGATTGGAGGGTGGTGGTGGTGCGGGGATCATAACCAAAGTTATTGACCGTTTGTGAGACTTCACCTGCGGTAACTGTCCCTTGGCGTGTACCTTTCTGCTCTAATTCTATATGGCTGTATGATGCTCGGTTATTCCACACCCAATCTTGATTCAACTGCCATTCATAATTGACCGCTAGACGTAAACTATCGGACTTTTGATAATCATTGGTGCCGCCATAGAAAGTTTCAACGGGTACATCGACTGGCTTACCATTATGTGAAGGAACGCCACGGTATGGCACCAATTCTTGATGAGCATATTCCACATCAATATCAATGATATGGTTTTGAGCGGGTAAGAAACGAAGAGTCGGTGCAATGAAGAAGTCATTCGAATCAACGTGATCAACGTATGAATCCCCTTCACGATACTCTAGATTCACACGTCCATTAACCTTATCTGAAAAGGAAAATGAGCTATCGACTTGACCAACATACTGGCTATTACTGCCAACACTGCCATTAACATGGGTAAACGTGTCACCATTCGCACGCTTGGTGACTAAGTTGATAATACCGCCCGCAGAACCTCTTCCATATAAAGCGCCTGCTGCGCCTTTAACCACTTCGACTCGTTCAATATTGGCTAAACTGCGGTAGGATTGAAGCGTACCGTCATCACGCATACCATCTCGGTACATATCATTTAAAGCATCAAAGCCACGAATGACAAATTGATCTCGGCTTCCTTCGCCCAGCGTGTTATTCACCCCAGCAACGCCGTCAAGTGCATCCACTAGACGTACCGCGCCTCGGTCTTCCATTTCAGTTTTTGTCACTACCGATACAGATTGCGGAACGTCTAACCACTCGACATCTGTTTTCGTTCCCGATTGCGGCATATGCTCAGCATAGCCCTCATATTGATGCCCATAAATTTGCATGGTCTCAACATCAGACTCTTGGCTAGAAGTCCCTGTATTCGCAAAGGCATAAGTCGTCATAACAAGAGTAGAAAATGAAGCTTTAATTGCTAAAGAGATAAAGCTCTTAGTGGGTAATAATGTAGTCATTCTTAATTCCATTTTAGGCTGTAAAAACCAACGGATGAGAATAAGAACAAATATCATTTATATTTGCAATAGATATTTTGTGGTTATTTATACATCAGAAATATGAAACCAAGCTAGTAATAAATCTAACAATATAAATAGATGAAAATAAGAGTAAAAAATTATTGGATAATGATGTTAGGAGCTAAGAAGTAGAAGTAGAAGTGTCAATTTCCACAGAGACAACTGCTTTAGTAAAAATAAACTCTACTAAAGCAAAAGTCGATCATATGAAAAGCTATCGCATAAAATGGGGAGTGGAACTAAAGTTGATTGACTCTGGTAGGCAAGAAGACTTCACCTAGCATGCAACGAACACTACCACCGCCAATATCTTCAATCGTTTTTACGTTGAAAGGCAGCAACTTTCCGTGAGTCGATAATTGCGCGAGCTGTGCGGGTGAAAAAGCATCGTAAGCTGACTGAGACATAGCAATAACTTTATCTCCGTTGATCGTCTCTAACTGTAAAATATTGCCACAAAAACGGTTCATTTGATCTAAAGAGATAGAGATCACTTGCTTATCTTTCGCTAAAGATTTAATCACAAAACGTCTTTCGAACTCAGGAATGACTTCATCACAAATTACGCAGAAATTGTCACCTATCGCCATCATTACGTTGGTATGGTAGATCGGGTGCCCTGAAGGCAAAGCAGTTTGAAAAGACACAACACGATTGTAGCCAATACGTTTGGCATAATCTTCTAGCACTTCACGATCACAACGTTGCGACAGTGCAGCATAAATGGTTTTATTGATGTGATCGATCACCATCACACCAGTACTTTCCAAGTAAGCGCCTTCTTTAAGGTAAGACTCAAGAGACTCCACTTGGTTAACAATACGACCAGACTCTTCCAGTGCGGTAACTAATGCATCAGGCTTAACTTCTTGCTGGCGGTTTTCACAAGCCATAGGAAACGTATACAAACTGCCATCAGAACATGAACTAAACCAATTATTAGGGAATACGGCATCAGGGGTTTCAACATCAGACTCAGGGTAGTCAAACTCTACAACTTGCACACCTTCTTTACGCAATAACATCACCATGGTTTTAAACTCATCCATAGTCTGTTGTTTCACTTCAGCTTCACTTAAATTCACTTGATGCTGAAATTCATTATCGCGCGCGGTTTCTTCATTAAAACGAAACTCTTTAGGTGGCACCATAACAACGCAGTTAGCATTTTGAACGTTGGTAACATGCAGTGGTTTTTTATGTAGGCTTAACATCTGGACTATCCCCCTCATTTAACTAACGAGAATTGTAAACAAGATGTTACGTTAAAATTCACTGAAATCGCAGCTATTTTCCCTTCTACAACGTTTTTTTACTGACTAATAAGTAAATAGCCGTAATTTTAACTGTTGTTTGAACCGCATTTAACATTACTAGGATGTTAACAACTCATTTATCAAGATAAACTAAATGTGTAAAAGCATTGATCTGGTTACATTTTAATCCAATAAACGGTAGGATTATAAAATCAGCAGCATAACGGACAGAGTCACGCGGTATCTCTTCTAATTTTCAAGCAAACTCCCTGTTTATTATAACGAAAACTTAACCCAGCACTTTTCTCGCCATCACAGCGAGAACACTAAACTTTTAACATTTAGATCGGCATTCAGATATGTAACGTCACAGAGTATATAAAAGAAATAAATAACAACAAAAATGGCTTTAAGCACTCATGAATGAGGCTTTGTAAGGAAACCTATATGTATAAGAAATTTGAAAGCTTCACCGAAGCTTTCCCTAAGGATGAGCCAATACAACCGCCTAGCGGGATATTGGCATTTTGTCGACATTACACCAAAGGCTTTGAAAAACCGTTAATTATCCTTGGCTTAATGAGCATGGCAATTGCGGTTATTGAAGTATCATTATTCGGCTTTATGGGACAACTTGTTGATTGGCTATCGACAAGCAACCCAGAAACTTTCTTAGCAGATAACCAATCAACCCTAATTGGCTTGGGTGTGTTGCTGCTAATCATTATGCCGGTGACCATCGCGATTTATTCATTGCTTCTTCACCAAACATTGCTTGGTAATTACCCAATGGCAATTCGATGGTTGGCTCACCGCTACCTTCTGAAGCAAAGCTTATCTTTTTACCAAGATGACTTTGCAGGGCGAATAGCAACAAAAGTAATGCAAACATCGCTGGCTGTGCGTGAAACGGTCATGAAAATGGTCGATGTGTTTGTCTATGTGATTGTCTACTTCACTGCCATGATTTTCATGTTAGCTGAAGCAGATTGGCGCTTAATGGCTCCAATGCTTATCTGGCTATTCATTTATATTAGTATTCAGCTGCATTATGTACCGAAACTAAAAGACGTATCTTCAGAGCAAGCAGATGCCCGTTCATTAATGACAGGGCGCATTGTAGATAGCTACACCAACATCGCTACAGTGAAGCTTTTCTCTCATAGTAAGCGAGAAACCGAATACGCTGAAGAAGGCATGGAAGGTTTCTTAGATACTGTGCATAGACAAATGCGCTTAGTTACAGCCTTTAATATTTGGGTAGAGATTGCGAACTATTTACTGGTCTTCAGTATTGCAGCAATTTCCATCATGCTATGGATGGACAGCGCGATAAGTGTGGGTTCAATTGCCATTGCGATCAGTTTAGCGCTACGTATTAATGGTATGTCTAAGTGGATCATGTGGGAAATTGGCGGTCTTTTCGAAAACCTTGGAACTGTAATCGATGGCATTAAGACTTTATCTAAACCTGTTGATATTTTAGATAAACCTGACGCTAAACCACTCACTGTTCCTCAAGGTGGTATCACGTTCGATAACGTCAGTTTTAACTACGGTGAGAATAAAGGTGTCATTAATAACCTAAACTTAGATATCAAGCCGGGTGAAAAGGTTGGATTAGTTGGGCGATCTGGTGCGGGTAAATCCACTCTGGTGAACTTACTGATGCGCTTCCATGATGTAGAAAGCGGTGAGATTCGCATTGATGACCAAGTCATTTCATCAGTGACACAGGACTCACTGCGCAGCAAGATTGGCATGGTAACGCAAGATACTTCTTTGCTGCATCGTTCCATTAAAGACAATATTCTTTATGGCAATCCAGATGCGAGCGACGAACAACTGTATGCCGCAACTAAGCAAGCCCACGCTCACGAGTTTGTGGAAACACTGACCGACCCGTTTGGTAATGTTGGTTATGATGCTCAAGTCGGCGAGCGCGGCGTAAAGCTTTCTGGTGGCCAACGTCAACGAATTGCGATTTCACGTGTATTACTGAAAAACGCACCTTTGTTGATACTTGATGAAGCTACTTCAGCCCTCGATTCAGAAGTTGAAGCTGCTATCCAAGAAAGTTTGATTGAACTGATGGAAGGCAAAACGGTTATTGCAATTGCACACCGCCTATCAACCATTGCTGCAATGGATCGTTTGATCGTACTTGACCAAGGTAACATTGTTGAACAAGGCAGCCATAAAGAGCTAATCAGCCAAGATGGTATCTATGCTCAATTATGGGCCCACCAAACAGGTGGGTTCATTGGCGACGACTTAGGACAAGAAAAAGAAGATTAAAAATGTTGGTTACAAAACATGCGATTCACTTCACTCTTTGTAGACCAGTAATTGCAAAGCAGCTATAGCAAAACGACATGTTGTAACATTATAATCACACAATAAACCAAGACGCTTCGCTTGCGCGTTTCTGGAATAAGGCTAGACTTCGGGGGGAGGCTAGCCTTGCTTTTACCTACCACCTCACGATGTTCTCCTTTCATATTTTATCTTTTTTTCTTAAAATCTCGGCCAATGACTTATATCGAGATCAATCATGAACAAAAGTATTCTTACTAACCTCCTTGCACTTGCTTTACTAGGTGCTGGTTATTCGCTAGCGAGCCAATATCTTTTATACGCCGGTTTATTCGCTTTTTCTGGCGCCGTCACCAACTGGCTAGCCATTCATATGCTTTTCGAAAAAGTACCGGGACTATATGGCTCAGGTGTTATCCCCGCTCGTTTTGAAGAATTCAAAGCCGCTATCAAGCATTTAATGATGGAACAGTTCTTCACTGACAATAATATTGACCGCTTTCTAAACAGCGAAATGTCAGGTAAGTCACTTAACCTAGAGCCAGTAATCAACAAGATTGATTTCAATCCCACTTTCGACTCTTTAGTAGAAGTGATCGCTAACTCTTCTTTCGGTGGAATGCTTGCTATGGTTGGCGGAACAGAAGCTCTTCAACCGTTAAAGGCTCCATTTGTAGAAAAGATGCAAGCTTCAGTTGTAGAGATCAGCCAAAGTGATGCGGTGAAAAATGCGATAAAAGAAGAGCTAGAGTCTCCAGCGATGATGGATGAGATTAAACAAAACATCGAAGCGATTATCGACCAAAGATTGAATGAACTGACACCTAAACTGGTCAAAGAGATGGTTCAACAAATGATTAAGCAGCACTTAGGCTGGCTTGTTGTTTGGGGCGGAGTGTTCGGCGGTTTAATCGGTTTAATCTCAGCAGCGTTAACTGTATAAGTCTATGCTGTGTGAATTACTCTGAAGCTCTGCAACTACAAAGCTGTTTAGCTCGGGATTGACACTAAACAATGGAAGTTGATTGATACATAGGTCAGCCTTCACGAATTAAAAATGGAAGCTCATGAGCTTCCATTTTTTATATTCGCTTAACAGTTGTCCTAAAGGCGCTCGTATTTTCTCAAGTAAGCCGCTTCTTAGGGCAAAGTGTCCAGCAGTTCAGCATTCACGCCAAAGCCAGTTTTGTGTTCTTCAATCACAACTTCACTTCGAGTTTGAATGACTCCAGGTAATGTCCCCAATTTTGTAGCCATAAAGGCTTGGTAAGCTTTCATGTCTTTCACTCTAACTTTAATCATAGTGTCAAAATCACCAGACAGTGAGTAGCACTCTTCCACTTCTGGCATCATTTCTACTGCCTGAGCAAATTTCTCAAAGATTGAAAAACTAGTTTGATCCAAGCGAATATGGATAAAAACTTGCACATCCAAACCCAGCTTTTCTGAGCACAGCTCTGCGTGATAACCCTTAATAAAACCTTCTTTTTCAAGTCGTTTCAATCGGTCTGAACACGGTGAAGTTGTCAAGTTAACTTGCTTAGCAAGCTCAACAACAGGCAAGCGCCCTTTCATATGTAAAATTCGTAGTATTTCTTTATCAATACGATCTAAATGATGCTGCGGCATAAAAACTCTAATGTGACGTTGAATATCGGATTATATTCTAAATGGTAAAATAGGAAGAAAAGTCCCTTCACAAATTAACAATTAAATTACATTTTGATTGCAGGGAAGTTTATCTCAGAGAAGAGTACATAGAGTAAGAATAAACAGTTTGAGATCACAATTCATGAATCGAATATTAAGTGAGGTAAGCAGCCAAGCCAAGGTAGAGCACTACCCTAATTAACAAAAATCACACTAAATTATAAATAATACAAATATTAAATGATCAACCATAAATATGAGAGCTCGATATTCATAACTTGAAATAATAATGACCTTTGTAACAAATAAGTTGAGCTATACAGACAAGTACTTAAATAAGGTAAAGCTAATAATAGAGAAAAATATGAGAAGGATACTCGATAATGATGACACAAGTACTTGCATACAAGCCTTACGGAATAGGCTCATGGACTCACACAACAGTCTCTAAAGACGTAGCGCGAGTCTTAGCTCTAGAATACGCAAGTTATGGTTGGCCAGTCATGATTGACGGTGAAGCAACACTACACTTCAGCAACGCTGCTTAATGCTTAATGCTTAATGCTTAATGCTTAATGCTTAATGCTTAAAAGAATAACTCAATAGCAATGTCAGGCTAGCCCAATCTGGGTTTGAGGGACAGTACTTTGGCTTTCAGAACGACAGTTACATGTTCTACAAAAGTGCTGTCTTTCCATTTCATAATAACACTCACCACTAAAAAACTTAGCTGCCCACTGCTGCATTCGACCGGGAAGGGTATCGGCTTCCAATTCACAACGTCTCATCACTGACTTATGTAACGTCGTTCTTTTACATGCTTTGCAATATAGATCTGGCATACCTTCGTCCTATCAGGTTTGTGTAGTTACTGACAATTGACACATCTTGTCCGATAGAGTTCCGTAATTCATCGTGGGGATTATAAAAATGAGGAGTGTGTTCAATAAATCGACATTTTTAAGTCCATTTATATGACATGAAACATCTGTCACGTTTCAAAAAACCTCAGAACTAAACTATTCACCAACGCTTTCCCTTATATAGCTTAAATTTACAATGTAAATCACTTGTTACGTAACAATGACCTCCCCTAGCCGTGAATAAAAAACCGCACCTCTAACTAAGTATAGAAGCGGTGTCCACCCACTCGTATTGCAGATGAAATAGGTTGTAGGTTGTCCAAAATGCTAGGCAATTAGCTCATCTTCAAAACGTAAACTGCAACACAAAGACAAGGCTACATATGGGTACCTTCAATGTAATCCACATAAAAAAATAGAGCCACCGAAGTGACTCTATTTAATTTACTTAATCATTATGTATCATTTACTTAGCCATAAGGTTTGTAAACTGAATTCAGTTCAACCTAATCTAGGTAAGCCTTAATCTAATTCAACTAAGTTCTTTTCAAATGCAGCGTGCTGTTTCTTAACTGAATCTTCTGGTTCACCAGTCATGTAACTTACTACCACAATTGAAATGGTTGAAAGGATGATACCTGGTACGATTTCGTACACATCGAACCAACCGCCAGTGAATTGCTTCCAAAGTACAATCGTCACACCACCCACAACAATACCCGCTAGAGCACCGTTACGGTTCATACGAGCCCAATATAGGCTAAGTACGATAGCTGGACCAAATGCAGCACCAAAACCAGCCCAAGCATAAGATACAAGACCTAGTACTGAACTATCAGGGGTCATAGCTAGGAATAGAGCAACTAGAGAAATAAGTACAACAGCAATACGACCTACGCGAACGATCTCTTCTGATGTTGCATCTTTTTTCAATAACTGCTTGTAAAAATCTTCTGCTAGAGCTGAAGAAGAAACAAGAAGTTGTGAATCAGCAGTACTCATGATTGCCGCTAGAATTGCAGCAAGTAAGATGCCTGCAATTACAGGGTGGAACATTGCATTCACAAGAAGCATGAAGATTTTTTCACCGTCATCTAATGCTGGAGAACCAGAATTAGTCACGTAAATCAAACCAACTAAACCTACCAGCATTGCACCAACCATAGACAATGCAGACCAAACAACCGCAATACGGCGAGCCGTAGTTAAGTCTTTATTCGAGCGTGTTGCTTTAAAACGAGCAAGGATATGCGGCTGACCAAAGTAGCCAAGACCCCATGCTGCAAGCGAGATAATAGCAATGGCTGAAAGTGGCTCACCTTTCGCATCATTCCAAAGTGTAAGAAGCTCTGGGTTGATGGTATGAAGGTCGCTAGAAAGTTGGCCTAAGCCACCATTCATTGCTGCAATAGGCACAATTAATAGTGCTGCCGACATCAGTAGACCTTGCACTAAATCCGTCCAAGATACCGCTAAGAAACCACCAAATAACGTGTACGATACAACACACACTGTGCCGATGATAACCGCTGTTGTGTAATCTAGGCCAAATACCGTTTCAAACAATTTACCACCAGCTACCAAGCCTGAGCTTGTGTAGAAAAGGAAGAATAAAAGAATGAAGAAAGCAGAAATTGTTTGGATCAGCTTCGAGTTGTCATTAAAACGACGAGCTAAGAACTCAGGTAAAGTCAGAGACTCAGTCGTAATACTGTAAGTACGTAAACGCTTAGCACTGATAAGCCAGTTTGCCCATGTACCAATTAATAAACCACCAGCAAGCCAAAACGCTTCAAAACCAGCAGCATAAGCATAACCAGGTAAACCAAGCAGCAACCAACCACTCATATCAGAAGCACCGGCAGAAAGTGCCGCAGGCCAAGGGCCTAAACTACGACCACCCAAGAAATAATCACTTGAGTTGGATGTACGTTTGTAAGCAATAACTCCGATCGCAAGCATCATGATCAGATACGCAATAAACGTGGATGTTATTGCAAAACTATTTTCTATCATTTGATAGTCCTCATTTTAAAATCGCCTTCCCTGCCCAGCACACTCTCGCCACTGCCGTATTGCACAGCATTAAAAATAGTACTGGGAACCCACTTAAACATTGATGCTTAAGTGGGAAAGTATTGAAGGTTAGTGGGCTTCGCTTCCAAGCTCTAGCAAGGTCGCATTACCACCCACGGCTGTTATATTTATAGTTCGCGTACGCTCTGTAATAAAGCGCAGCGATAGGTGTGGATCGTGGGCAATATTCATTGCGTTCAGATCCGTTTCAGACACTAAACCGACGATAGCACCGTCACGCTTAGCAAGTTGTAAATTGATAGCTTGTTCTGTTTCCGTGTTGCCAACATAGCCAACACTTCTTACATCGCATGACAACAGCTGTTGAGCCGCATCATAAGGTGTAACCTGAACAAGGTTTGAAGGAAAGCTAGCTTGCTGCACCGCTTTTTCAATTAAGTTTGTGAATTCCACATCATCACTACAAAGCTGCACGCTATTGCCAGCCAGTAACGCTGAAGTGAGCATTGCCATCGCTGTTTGTTGAGCTTGCAAAGAAGCATCACAATGATCGACAACCACTAATGCAACACCGCGACCAGCAGCATATAACTCATTTGTTTCACCGGTTGGACCAACCAATGAGTGCCCTTCTTCCAATAACGAAGACGCTTGCTGAAGATGGAAAGAAACCACTGCCGCTAGCTCTGGAGATACACTTTCGATTTCAGATTTAAGTGAAAGTACAAACGCACTTTTATGATCGAAATCGGTTAAATTCCACTGTTCCCACGCCAGCAAAGCATCAGAAAAACCCGTCACTTGATGAACCATGATACTGCTCCTTATGCCTTGCTTTGAGATTGAGAAAACTGAACGTCAGTAAAGCGGTACAAGTAATGTGGACCACCCGCTTTTGGACCCGTGCCCGATAGACCTTGGCCGCCAAAGGGTTGTACACCGACCACAGCACCGACTTGGTCACGGTTGATATAACAGTTACCCACTCGAGCATGTTTCTCGATCCAGCGGTAAGTCGTTTCATTACGGCTGTGGATGCCCATCGTCAAACCAAAGCCCGTTTGGTTAATTTGCTCAACCACTTGCGTTAATTCACTCGCCTTAAAACGAACGATGTGTAGCACAGGACCAAACTGTTCTTCTTTCAGGCAACTGATGTCGGAGATTTCAAATGCACTCGGAGGGACAAAATCACCATGTTCACAATCTGACCCTAATGTCAGCTGCGCGACTTTCTTCTGTGTTTGAGTCATGGTTTCTAAGTGAGCCAGCAGCTTAAGTTTGGCATTACTGTCGATAACCGGACCCACATCTGTCTTATGCAAATGCGGAATGCCTACGCTTAGCTCATCCATTGCACCTTGAATCAAACCAATCACACGGTCTGCAATGTCTTCTTGAATAAACAGAACACGTAAAGCAGAACAACGTTGACCTGCAGAAGCAAAGGCAGAACGCACCACATCACGTACTACTTGTTCAGGAAGCGCAGTACTGTCAACGATCATCGCGTTTTGACCACCCGTTTCCGCAATGAACGGAACTGGCTTAGCTTTACGAGTCGCAAGTGAAACATTGATACGCTGCGCCGTTGGCGTTGAGCCGGTAAAGGCAACACCAGCAATCGCATTGTGGCTGGTTAACGCGCTGCCAATTTCTGCACCACGACCTGGTAGCAATTGAATAGTACCAGCTGGGAACCCAGCCTCTGCCATCAACTCCATAGCACGAGCAGCAATTAAGCTGGTTTGTTCAGCCGGTTTTGCCACAACCGTATTACCTGCGACCAATGCCGCTGTAATTTGACCTAAGAAGATAGCCAGCGGGAAGTTCCAAGGGCTTATACAAACAAAGACACCGCGACCTTGGCGAGAAGCATTACGGGAAACACCATCAAATCCAGTCAACTCGAAAGCTTCAAGGTTACTTGCTTGCTTTGCGTAGTAACGGCAGAAATCAACCGCTTCACGTACTTCATCAATACTATCGTGAATGGTTTTACCCGCTTCTTGGTGACAAATCGCCACCAACTCCGCTAAGTTCTCTTCGAGCAAATCCGCCAATTTGTCTAGCGCAGCACTCTTTATCTCTATAGATGTTTCTTTCCAATCGCCAAACGCAGCTTCCGCACCCAGAATCGCTTCGGAAACATGATCAAGGTTTGCAAAAGCCACTTTTCCAACAGGAATGCGACGATCGTAAGGTGCAGTAATCAATTCTACATTGTGATCCGCCTTGATCATGCTTTCAGAAAGAGATTGACCATTGATCACTGGACCCGCTGTCCATTGCTTGTCTAGGAAAGAATGTACTTGTTTCTCAAATACCTGAGCTTCACTTTCAATATCAATGTTTACGCCATAAGCATTTTTACGCTCAGGGAAGACTTGTGAAGGCAAAGGGATTTTCGTGTTATTCAACGTATCAAACGCTAAAAGCATATCAACAGGGTGTTGAGTTAGCTCTGCCACTGGGCAACGCGCATCCACTAAACGGTGAACAAAAGAACTGTTCGCACCATTCTCAAGTAAACGACGAACAAGGTAAGGCAGTAGGTCTTTGTGGCTGCCAACAGGCGCGTAGATACGAACAGACTGCTGGTACGCTTCCATTGCATGGTTATAAAGTGAATCACCCATGCCATGTAAACGTTGGAATTCATAGTCTTTGTGCTCAGCCATCACTGCAATAGCAGATACTGTGTGAGCATTATGGCTAGCAAATTGAGGGAAAATATTGCCTCGGACGCCTTCACTTAACAAAAAGCGAGCACACGCTAAGTAAGCAACATCGGTTGCCTCTTTGCGAGTATAAACAGGGTAATCATCGTAACCAGCTTGTTGCGACCATTTAATTTCACTGTCCCAGTAAGCGCCTTTTACTAAACGAAGTGGGATTAAATCACCTTGCTCTTTCGCTAGGCGGTTCAACCACATAAGAACAGGAAGAGCACGCTTCGAATACGCTTGAATCACAATCCCAAGCTTGCCCCAGCCCTTAACTAAATCACAGCTGTACAGTTTTTTGAAAAGTTTAAGAGACAGTTCTAAGCGATCGGCTTCTTCTGCATCAATCGTTATTGCAACATTCAACTCTACTGCTCGGTTAAGCAATTGAATCACGGTGTCGTACAGTTCACTTAGGACACGATCTTCATTCGCGACTTCGTAACGAGGGTGAAGCGCCGATAGTTTTATTGAAACCGAAGGAAGCGGGCTTGTTTCGCTGCCATTGTTAGAGCTACTACTGTTAGAACTTAGGTTATCTCTACCAACAGCTTCAATCGCCATCAAGTAATCTTTAAAGTACTTGTTTGCATCTGCAGTAGTTAATGCCGCTTCACCCAACATATCAAACGAATAGGTGAAACCTTTTTCGCGCATTGGTTTACCGTTTTTCTGAGCTTCAGCAATGCTGCGACCAAGAACAAACTGGTGCCCCATGACTTTCATGGCTTGGTGCATCGCTTTACGAATAACAGGCTCAGAGAGTTTGTTTACTAAGCGATTAACCGCTTGAGTTGGGCTTTGCTGCTCTTTGCTAGATAAGCCAACCACTTTACCAGTGAGCATAAGCCCCCAAGTAGAAGCATTAACAAAAACAGAATCAGAGTTTTTAAGGTGAGATTTCCAGTCGGCCACGCTTAGCTTATCGCGAATTAAAGCATCTGCGGTCGCTGAATCAGGAATACGCATAAGAGCTTCAGCCAAGCACATCAACAAGATCCCTTCATGGGTATCTAAACTGTACTCAAGTAGCAGTGCATCAATCATTTGGATCGATGACTTATCGGCACGAATAGCTTCAATTAAGCTAGTCGTTTTATCCGTAATTTGCGCTTTTTCAGCCTCAGAAGGGGTTGCTAGCGGCAGTAGTTGCTTTAGCCATTGGGTTTCATCCACCATATATAATGGTGAGATAAGCGTCCAAAGTGTATCAAGCGGCTGCTCAATAAATTCTGGCTTTAACACATCAGTAGCTGTAAACATGCGTTTTCCTTAATCTCACACCCGAAATTAGTTCGGGATCTCTACAATGGCAGCAGTGTATTTTGAGTGTATAAGGAATACTTGTCAAAAACTCCGAGTTTTTTGCTAAAAACTCGCTTTATTAACAAAATAAAAACATGGTCACATGAAAAAGCTTAAAATAATATGTCGTTTTGTTTAACTATTTAACAAGTTTTTGTTTTTTATACTGAGATGGTGACATACCTTGCAAGCGAGAAAAGGTATGGGTGAATGAAGATTGACCTGAAAAACCGGAAAGTTCGGCAACTTGTCCTAAGGTTAAATTTCCTTGTTCTATGAGCTTACGTGAAAGATCAATTCTCTTCCCTAGGACATATTGATGGGGAGTAATGCCCATTTGATCTTTAAAGAGCATGTGGAACTGGCTCTCACCAAGAAACACGCTACCAGCCAGTTGAGCTACTGAGATCTTATTAGAAAGGTGCTGTTCGATATATCTGTCTAATGCATCAAGGTCGAAACGCGAATCTTTAACGGATGTTTCGAATTCAGAAATGTGTCTTTGAAGCAGGGCAATAACCGTGTCATTACATGCTCTGCTTAACAACAAATCATCAGGACTGGCTTGCATTTCCTGTACTAACATTTGTATAAGCTTTTGAATTTGCATGTCTAATTGAAAGTAGATATTCGATGAAGCCAGTTGATTAATTTTCTCTAGCATCAGTGGATCATCATTGGTTGGCATAGGCATATTCAATACTAAAATATCCGACTGACCAACAACTCCCCCGAAAGCATGATCAGAGCTAGCCGTCACTACACAACCTTGCCCAGGCCCCACTAAATTACCTTTACCACTAACCTCAAATTCGGCCTGACCTTTCAAGCCAATCACAACTTGTGAATACTGATGCTCATGGCAGTCCATATGTGAAGGCAGCGTGATGATTTCCGCAGGGCGCGGCATTGATAAACCAAGGGGTTGAAGGTCAATATTTGGAAAAAGTGGTGTTTTAGGCATGGCATAAATATTCCGGTCAACAAGATATGAATGATACTCCTAAATCGAAATAAGATGAATTTGTAAATTGCATCCTTTGTTATAGCTTCGGCTATAGCACCACATCTCGAAGATCAAGAATGAAAAAATAAAATGATCCTTATGATCATGCCTCCGGAAAGATGATCAAGAAGTGTTAAGTTACGGTTTATGTAAAATCAATTCAGGTAAAATAGCCCCTCCTTTACTTCACACTCTCTATTTTAAATTTCGTATAAAGCTCAAATTGCTGGTCTTAAATTCAAAAAATGCTGAGAAAGTACCGAAACAAGGCTTTAGAGTAGATTGGAATACAATAAAACGGTATAAAGGAGAGTATTGTGTTAATTGCTAATAACTGATGAACAACAACTAGAAATTTAACACTAAATGAATGAGCCAATTTAATTTTTACATGCTGCAGGGACCTATGACTAACTTTCGAATTTCAGCGCTTTTACTTGCGCTATCCCCTTTTTGGGTATCTGCATCGGTATCAGCTGAAGAACTGAATCAAGTCGATCCCGTTTCAGCTATCGATGCAAAATTACAGAATAAAAACTCAGATATTGAGCAACTTTCAGCGACAAAAATATCAGCGACTGAAGATCTACAGCAGCTAAAAAATACCAATATTAAGTTATTACGTGAAAGCGAAGAATTAAAAGCTAAGCGTAATAGAAGTAAGTCAGTACTGGACAAGCAGTACAGCCGCTTACTTGAAGACCCAGAGATTGACTTAATTTCTTTTCAGAAAAGCTACCAAGATGCTTGGGCCGCAGTTAAAGAGAATCAATCTTCTCTGCTTGATAACCAACAAGCGATGAGTGAAAGCGAAATTCGTCTTTCTCAAATCAAACAAAAGCAAGCTCGCTTGAATAATGAGTTAGCGAATCTGAAAGAATCAAAAGTTGAAGCACGTGTTAAACGTATCGCAACAGAGCTGCGTGAGAGTGCCGTTCTTGAAACCAGCTACACAACAACGTGTTCATCAACCATGACACTTGGTGAATGTACTTCGCAAGGTAAATACTTAACCAACCAAAAAGCAGTACAAACATTCAAAGCTCAGTTACTTGAACAGCTCACAGAGAACACGTTAGCAAAACAAAACTTGCAAGATGTTCAACTGAATATTCACGTTCAAGATAGCCAAACTATCAAAAGTGGCTTCTCTGGCAACAACTCTTACTTCATGCAGATTCAGGCTCAGCTTCAAGCAAAACCAGAAGCTGTTGCGGCATGTAACTTATTAAATGTATCGACTCGCTACTGTCTAACCGGTAGCCAAGCTGCTGTAGTCAAAAAAAATGACAAACAGTGGGCTAACGTGACGGTTCGTTCTGATCAGTACAATGACTCTGTCACCATCAATGGCATTAAATACGGCAGTACACCTATTGAGGTGGCTTTACCAAGTGGTCGTCATCAAGTCACTGTGTCTAAAGATGGCTACGAATCTTACAACCGCACTGTAACCATTAATGGCAGCGATACTATTTGGGTAAAATTACTTCCGAGTAAAGAAAGCTAATACTTCTAGATAGACGTGCCTATTTCACAAAGCTGAATGAATATTCGCCATTTTGTTGATAGTTATAAAAGATAACTTAAGACAAAATGGCGTTTTCGTTTAGAATATCTTATTCACCTAAATATTGATTGAAGTAGCCCAACATGCGACAAGGTTTTCCTGCTCTACTATTTGCACTTGCTCCCTGCATCATGACGCCTGCTGTCCTAGCGCAAACCTCTTCCTCACCAGTGACCAATGTTTCTACCGTCACGGAGATTGAAAGCTCGTTATTTGACGAACATGCAAGCCTTGCGTCTTTAAAGAAAAAACTCGCAGAGAAGCAGAATCAAGTTGATAACCGTGCGCAGCAAACGGTACGTTTAACGAAACTTGCAGACCAAGCTGAAAGCAGCCTAGCAAAAGCTAAATCAAGTTTAGAGCAAGACTACACTCGTATGATTGATGAACCTGATTTTGATATTGCTCCGGCTCAAAAGCGTTTCCAAGGGGCTTGGAAAACAGTAAAAGACAGCAAAAGCGCGGTGAGTGACTCAGAGCAAGTACATCAAACCTTATTGCTTGAACTAAACGCAATTCAAGCAGAAAAGTCTTCAATAGAAACTTCAATCGCGGCACTGAACAACACAAAATTAAGAGCAAGAGCAGAACGCCTTCGCGGTGAGTTGACTCAATCTGACACGCAAACCGTCAGCTTTACGAACAATTGCAGCAGCGATATGACACTTGCACAATGTTCAAATCAAACGGTTACCTTAGCGCTTCAAAAAGCCGTTAATCAATTTCAAAACAGCGTGATTGATAACACAACGGAAACGAAGCAAGTCAAAGATAACTTAGCATCAACGTCTTTAAATATTCATGTTTTAGATCATACCGTAACCACCGCAAGTTTTTACGAAGGCAGTAAATACAAAGCAATTGTAAAAGCTAATCTAGAAACTCGACCAGATAAGAATACGCCTTGTCGACTTCTCAATATTAAGTCATCAAGTTGTTTTACAAAAAGCGATGAGCAAACCAACGATCAGCAAAAAGAAGTGGCTTGGGTAAATTTGGTAGTTCGTTCAAACCAATACAACGACAACGTGGCTATCAATGGCGTTAAGTATGGTAGTACTCCTGTAGAAGTAATGCTTCCTACCGGCAAACATATGATCACCATTGCAAAGGAAGGCTACCTTTCTTTCCATCAAGAACTAGAGATTTCTCGCGACCATAATTTAAGAGCCGTTCTGCAAGCGAAACAAAACTCACTGAATGTTGGCAGCAAGTTTGCAGACCCAATGCCTGATCACAGCCAAAGCCCAGAGATGATTGTGGTTGGTGCGGGTCGTTACTTACTCGGTGAAAATAATGCGAGACAAGTGGTTGTGGATAAGCCTTTTGCTCTATCTGCAACTCCAACGACAGTTCAAGCGTTTAAATCATTCGTGGAAAAAACAGGCTATCAAACCGATGCTGAATTAACCAATACTTGCAATAGCATCAGTAATACTGAAATCACGCCAATTCCAGATAGCTATTGGCGTAACCCTGGCTTTAAACAGACCGATAGCTCACCAGTAGTATGCGTTAGCCGAAGTGATGCGGCGAACTACGCTCGTTGGCTATCGAAAGAAACGGGCTTCACTTACCGCTTACCACAAGCTGATGAATGGGAAGTGGCTGCTCGTGCAGGTCAAGAGACAAGTTTCTGGTGGGGAAATGACTTTGGTGCAGGGAAAGCGAATACCGGTTGGTCTGGTACACCTTGGTCTAATAACAGCACCTCTCCAGTTCGTGCCTTCCCACCAACACCGACAGGTTTCTACGATATGGTGGGTAACGTATGGGAATGGACACAAAACCCGCAAGGTAGTGCCAAAGGTGGAGCTTGGAGCTTCTCACCAAACGAAGCAAAAGTCTTTAATGAGCTAAATATCGCGCCATCAACTTCTGCAAACTACCTAGGATTTAGAGTACTTCGAGAGCTGTAATCCGAAATACTGTAATTAACTAGCTACCAGTCAACAAAGGGGGGATATCCCCCCTTTTTTCGTTTTGCCACACACTGTAAATTACGTTTCAGGGTAGTAAGTCACTCTGACATCGTTTGATGTCTCTAAATGGGTTTACATACCCTCGTGAACCCATTTAGAACTCTTCTACACGTCGACAAGGTTTTCCTTGTCCTTAGCCAGCCCTTCTTCAGGCTGGCTTTTTTTGTTTATATACCTTGCCGTCTATCTAGTATTGCCTTGCTTTCAAATTTCAGCGTCTAACACACCTAATCCCTTTATCTTTATCTTTATCTTTATCTTTATCTTTATCTTTATCTTTATCTTCAAAATAAGCTAAATCGACGTTGGATAATTACTAAACGAACAGTACTTTGAAGCGCACTGATACATGCTTTTCAGCACACACCACAATAAGAAACTGGTATCATTAAGTTTGACTTATATTAGAGATTTTAACTTTGTCGACACCTCCTCCTAATCTTCAACAATCCCTCTTTGAACAGTTACCTGGTTGCTGGGGGTGTAAAGATACTCAATCTGTTTTCGTTTATACGAATTCGGCTTACTTAGACTTAATCGGGTTAGGTGATAGCGACAGTTGTGAAGGGCTAACTGATTTTGACATGCCAAGCCAAACAGTTGAATGCGCGCAAGAGTTTCGAGACCAAGATCAGTACGTGATGGAAACACAAAAAACATTAAAAGTACTGGATATACACCCTTACCCTGATGGGCGTTGGCACGCTCATATCTTCACAAAAACACCTTGGTTTAATGAAGGTGGGAAAGTCCAAGGGACGATTTTCTATGGGCAAGAACTCACCGACACGGCGATTCTTGAAGTGGGACACTGGGTTTGTAGAGCAACTAGCACGGATGTAGGTGAAGGCTCACTATCGGGCTCTAAGCCTCGCCAATCTAAATTATCTAAATCACTTTCAACAAGAGAGTCTGAAGTTTTATTCCTTTTGCTCTATGGAAAGAAGCCCCAGTACATAGCCAACACATTAAACATTTCAATTAAGACAGTGGAAGGCCATGTTGCGCGGCTCAAAACCAAGTTTAACGCCACCAGCAAAAACCAATTAACGGATTATGCATTAGACTCAGGGTTAGGATCCGTCATACCTGAAACCTTATTAAAGAAGCAGATATCAGTCGTTTTACACAGTGATGCATCAAGCTCAAAAAGTATGAAGAAGTAATCCGTAATTTAATCAATTAAGAGGCTAAACGAATAAATGAGAACAAGTCACTCCATAGATTGAGTGACTTGAAATAATAGAAAAGTAGCGGCTTACATTACTGTCGATTTGATACGAGAGACTCGCTATGAATCGTGACCTATGGTGCTAGGCGATCAATATCCCAACGGCTGTCATCACGCGAAAATAAGAAACGGTCATGTAGGCGGTGTTCGCCACCTTGCCAAAACTCTATACTTTCAGGTTTCACTCTAAAACCACCCCAAAATGTTGGGACTGGTATTTCACCTTTAGCGAACTTTTGTTTCAGCTCTAAATATTTACCCTCTAAAACACCACGAGCTGAAATTCGGCTACTTTGCTTACTTGCAATGGCTGCTAATTGGCTCTCTTTTGGGCGAGAAGAAAAGTACTTCATGTTCTCCAAAGCAGTCAACTTTTCAGCAGTACCGGTAATATGAACTTGTCGCTCAAGTGGATGCCATGGGAAGTGTAGGCTGATCTTACTGCAATCTTCTAAGTGCTGCGCTTTTCGGCTACCAAGGTTCGTGTAAAAAATAAATCCATCTTCTTCTACATTCTTCAGTAGTACGATGCGTTGGAATGGTTGACCATTTTTATCCACCGTCGCCACTGTCATCGCAGTTGGGTCAGTGAGCTTAGCTTCAATCGCTTGTTCCAACCATAAATTAAATTGGTCGATTGGATCAGCATGTAAGTCTTTACGTCGTAACCCGCCTTTTGCGTATTCGCGGCGAATATCTGTCAGTTCCATTTGGTCGCTCCTTAGGATTTTCTGTGATTTTGCGCTCTAATCTATTGAAAAACAAGCCCATCACGTAGGATATTACACGGTATAAAACCTTGGTGTTAACAAGATCTCGTTACTTCATTCCCCATACTGATAACATATTAAAAATGCTGATTTGTACTGAGTTTATTTTGAACGTTAGACCTTTGTTTTTTTTGAAATCTTTTTTAATGTTATCTCTAATTTTTGGTGGGGTTGGGCTCTATGCTACCCACCATATCGCTACTCAATACCAAGATAAAGTGGTTTCAAAAGAGCTAAAGGACGCAGCCAACAAAGCTAACCTACAAATTGAATCTGAATTAGCTAAATTTAAGCAAATTCCGAATTTACTGCGACACGATCCAAGGCTACTAACTTTTTTAACATCAAATGAACCAAAGCAAAACCTGAATGAACTGCTACTTGAATGGTCAAATCAAAGTCTTGCTGATGCTATTTATATCCACGACCGAACAGGAAAAGTAATCGCATCCAGTAATTACTTAAAGCCACGCACCTTTTTAGGTGAAAATTTCTCTTTCAGACCTTATTTTAGTGAGGCCATCCAAGGTAACCAAGCTCAGTATGTTGCGCTTGGGGCGTTATCGAATATACGGGGTTATTTCATCTCATCCCCACTGACTGTTGACGGTGAAATCGCTGGCGTGATTACGGTAAAAGTTAGCTTGGAAAATATAGAGGCAATCTTAGCAAGCAATAGTTTTGAAATTATGATTCTTGATAGCAACAAAATAGTATTCTTATCAACGAATAAACGTTGGTTATATCAAGCCTTTCGTCCTCTTAATGAAGATCAACAATTTGAAGTTAATCAAAACCGGCAATACGGTCGCAACACCATTCAGATCATTAATGAATTTAAAACACTCATTGCACCGAATGCTTCTGTGCCCCACTCACAGTTACTAAGCCATCACGCATTTAAACTTTATCCAATCGCAGTAGAGAACCGTGATTATCAAGTTATCGCCCTTAAAGAAGCCCGAATTGGGCAAATCAAAGTGCTACAAGCCGACTTCATCTTTCTCATCATCTATAGCTTATTAGCGCTTATCGCTTGGTCATGGCGGCAAACATACACAGCCAAAATAGCGTTGACTGATCTTAATAAGCACTTAGAACATACGGTAGACAAACGCACTCAATATTTGCAGCACTCAAATCAGCAATTGCAGAAAACTATTTTTCAATACCAAGAGTCCAAACTAAAACTCAAGCAAACCGAACAAGAACTCACTCAAACCGCCAAACTGGCCGTACTGGGAGAGCTTTCAGCCAGTATTAATCATGAAATTAACCAACCCTTAGCTGCACTGAGGACTTACAGTGAAAATAGCTTAAAGCTGCTAGAAATGAACCAGACTGATATGGTGAAAAGCAATCTCCAAAAGATGATTGAGCTTAACTTGTCGATTGAAGAAATTATTGCTCGCTTGAAAGTCTTTACTCGTAAAGTTAACCAAGAAGAGCATCACGTAGCAAACTTGCACGACGCAGTTAGCAATGCCACCAGTATTCTCAGTGCCGCCATGATTAAACAAGGCATTACGCTAAGACTTTCGGCGATACCCGAAAACATCCTATTGAGCATTCATCCTACAGAATTGGAGCAAGTGCTCGTTAACCTGATTCACAATGCGGCTCAAGCGCTTAACCAACACCCTAGTCCACAAATAGGCATTGACTGGTATCTAAGTAATGATCAATGTGAGTTAGTCATCTGGGATAATGGACCAGGTATTGCTTCAGAACAGCTGCCTAAATTATTCGATCCTTTCTTTACGACAAAACCTGAAGGGTTAGGGCTCGGATTATCCATATCTAAACGAATTATCGAAGCTTACAGCGGTGAAATACAGGCTAAGACAAGAAAGCCATCCGGTATGCAGTTTTCTCTGTTGTTAACAGCCCAAACAATTTTCAACACCACAAACAACGCACCTACCAAAATTAACGAATGAAGAGATTCTGTGACGCATTCAGAAGGACTGAGTTAACATGCCAAATATCTACTTTGTAGACGACGAACCCGCAATTCGAGATTCAGTACAGCAAGCCATGCTTATTGAAGGCGTAATGATCACTTGTTTCCCCAACGCTGTCGAAGCTTTGCAGTGCATCGACACTTCGCAGGCAGGTATCGTTATCACAGATATACATATGCCAGTAATGACAGGCATTGAGTTTACTCAGCAGTTACTTGAAAAAAATGCCCACTTCCAAGTCATCGTTTTAACTGGGCATGGGGATGTTCAAACAGCAGTGTCTGCAATGAAAGCTGGCGCGTATGACTTTCTTGAAAAGCCTTTTGCGATTGATAAGTTGCAAACGGCAATCCAAAAAGCAACTGACAAGCTCGACTTGATGCAAGAAAATGTATTGCTTCGCAAAGAGTTAGATATGCAGACTCACGTAGGACCAAAGCTCCTTGGGCAATCTCCATCGATGGTCAAGCTGCGCCGGGATCTGGTCGCATTGAACCCAACGCAAGATAATTTCATGTTATTGGTCGGTGATACAGGTACAGGTAAACGCATCACCGCACAATATCTACACGACCTTCACCACCCATATGATTCAGAGCTCTACGCACTAGCGGCTCATGAATTACCAGCTCACAATGAAACAGAGTTTAAGCAATTTTTTTTTCAGAGGCTCTCTAAACCTCAGATCGGCACAATCTACCTCTATCAAGCAGACATACTAACCGTTCAACAATGGACTTGGCTTACTGACTTAAAATTAGAGTGCAACGAATGTGCAACTAGTATCATTATCGCGATCCACACCCCACCGACAACATTTCACAGTGAGTTCCGTCGCTTCGATTTGTTACCCTTGTGTGAACGTAAAGAAGACATTCGTATATTGTTTAAACACTTTGCACGAAGCGCGGCGAGTCGCTATCAATTACCACCACCAACTATTACCGAAGAAGAAATTCAGCAACTTACAAACAAATCATGGTCAGAAAATATCAAGCAGCTACGCCAACATGCGGAGCTAAGAGCACTCAAACCAAGTGACCTTTCAGGTATCAATTGCCTGGCCAGCGATGAGCAAAAATCACTCAATCAACGAATAGATCTGTTTGAGCAAACTCTATTGATTGAAGTTCTCCATCGATATCACGGACGATTAAAAGATGTGCAGCTAGAATTACAAGTATCTCGGAAAACGCTTTATGACAAACTGAAAAAGCACCAACTTGATAAAACCAATTTTAAAAATGGATGACTTGATAAAATACATTAAGTTGAAGGGCAAATAAAAACAAAGCCTTAACATTTATATTAACTAATAATACACTCAAGAAGCTTACTTTTATTACGTAAACAAGGACAATAAATGAGCCACAAAGGTTTTAATAAGCTTAGTACCACTGAATTGGAGTATGTCGACGACAAAACGGCGGCACTTCTACTAAATACTCCAACAAGTGCCCGCATCATGCTATGGGTAATGGTGCTATTTTTTGTGGCTGCTATTGGGTGGGCAGCATGGGCTGAAATAGACAAAGTGACAGTGGGACAAGGTAAAGTCATTCCCTCTTCGCAAATTCAAGTAGTGCAAAACCTTGAAGGTGGTTTAGTAAAAGAGATTCTGGTTAAAGAAGGTCAACAAGTTCAAAAAGGCCAGCAGTTACTATTAATTGATGACACTCGTTTTCGTTCTGATTTTCGTGAGCGTGAGCAGCAAGTTGCAAACTTAACAGCAAGTGTTTTGATGCTATCCGCTTCTTTAACCAGTGTGGTGATTGATGAAAATTCAGCTGAAAAAAATTGGGAACAAAGCATCCGCCTTGATTTCAATAAATTAGCCTTCCCTCCTAAATTTTACGAACTCCAACCAAAACTCGTTAGTCGCCAAAAAGCAGAATACAGACAAGACCTGAATAATCTTAAAAACCAATTATCGGTATTTGACCAGCAAGTCGAACAGAAACAACAAGACCTTGTAGAAATTCTTGCGCGAACTAAAAACTTACGAGAAAGCTACCGCTTTGCTAGAAAAGAGCTTGAGATTACAAAGCCTCTTGCTGATGAAGGCGTTGTACCGCGTATTGAGCTATTAAAACTGCAAAGACAAGTGAACGATACTCGACGTGAGATGACCTCTAGTGAGTTAAAGATCCCCCTACTTCGCTCCGCGATTAAGGAAGCCCAACTTAGCCGGATTGATGCCGCACTTAATTTCCGTTCAGACCAACAAGAGAAATTAAACCAAGCACAAGATAAGCTGTCTGCACTGACAGAATCTGCCGTTGGTCTTGCTGACAGAGTAAACCGAACTGTTGTGGTATCTCCTGTAACGGGAACAGTAAAAACATTAGGCATTAACACAGTCGGCGGTGTAATTCAGCCGGGTATGGACATTGTAGAAATCGTACCTACAGAAGATTCACTATTAATTGAAGCGAAGATTGCACCTCAAGATATCGCCTTCCTTCGCCCTCAGCTTGCAGCTATCGTGAAACTTAGTGCTTATGACTTTACCAAGTACGGCGGTTTAGAAGGAATTTTGGAGCATATCAGCGCCGATACAACTCAAGATGAGGAAGGTAATAGCTTTTATATCGTAAGAATTAGAACAGAGCAGCATTCATTTGGTAACAACGGAGAACTGCCGATCATTCCAGGAATGACCGCCTCAGTCGATATCATTACAGGTAAAAGAACCGTTCTAGAATATATATTGAAGCCAATACTAAGTGCTCAAAATAATGCCCTTAAAGAATAAGGTATATAGCCTCCGAGGAAAGAAGCTCGGCAATAAACACAACATTAAAAGCCTAAGCAGTGCTGCGCTTATTTTAACGCTGTGTGCTTCATTTGCCTCTTCAGCACTGAATACGAAAGATCAACAATGGGTTAGTGCAGTAACCCAAACATACGGTGAAAGAGCGGGCAAACGAGTTTCGACTTGGCGCTCAAATATTTCTGAGTATAAAAATTTAAGTGAAGCAGACAAGTTAACCTCAATTAACCGGTTTTTTAACCAACTGTATTTTGTGAATGATGACGTCTTGTGGGGGAAAAACGACTACTGGGCAACACCTTTAGAGTTTTTAGGAAGTAATGCCGGCGACTGTGAAGATTTCACAATTGCTAAATACTTTTCACTTTTGGAGCTTGGCGTACCTGATAAAAAACTACGTTTAGTGTACGTAAAAGCTCTTGAGTTAAACCAATTTCACATGGTACTGGCGTATTACTCTACACCAAGTGCCGAGCCGCTAATTTTAGACAACATTAACCCTGAAATAATGCGCGCTTCAAAACGAAGAGACCTATTACCTGTTTATAGCTTCAATGGTAAAAACCTTTGGCTAATGAAGTCCAAGGCAGGTAACGGAAAACTAGCAGGTAAGTCTTCACGATTGAGTCTATGGAACGACTTACGCTCACGTGAACGCTCTCTAAAATTAAACAAACCCATTATCAATTACGACGAGTAGGTACAATGACTTTATATAAACAGCTTGTGGTCGGAATGGTTGCGGTCTTTATCTTGCTTATGGCATCGGTATTTATGATCGAATTTGATACCACCCGCGATCACTTAGAAGAGCAACAACGCTCTGAAGTGAATAACACCATAAATACCGTTGGGCTGGCGTTAGCACCTTATTTGGAAGATAAAGACCCAATTGCGGTCGAGTCGGTCATTAATGCTCTCTTTGATGGGAGTTCTTACTCTGTCGTACGCTTAATTTTCCTTGATTCAAGTGATGAAATTCTACGCTCGTATCCTGTCAAACCTAGTGGTGTGCCGACTTGGTTTACAGACTTGCATCTCTTCGGACAAATTCACGAACGTCGCGTAATCACTAGTGGCTGGATGCAATTGGCTGAAGTTGAGATTGTAAGTCACCCAGGCGCTGCCTATGAGCAGCTCTGGCAAGCGTTAATTAAACTATTAACTATGTTTGGCTTAATTTTCATCATCGGACTAGCGGCTATTTCATGGATACTCAAACGCGCATTACGCCCGCTGTCTCTGATCATCGTGAAAATGGACCAAATCGCTAGGAACCAATTTGGAGAACCTCTCACTCGCCCTAAAACCAAAGATTTAATTATGGTGGTTGATGGTATTAATCAAATGTCGACTCAAGTTGAGATGGCATTCAAGAACCAAGCAAAAGAAGCTCAGAAATTAAGAGAGCGAGCATACATCGATCCTGTATCTCAACTCGGTAATCGTGCGTTCTACATGTCTCAACTAAACCAATGGCTAACGGAATCTAGTATTGGTGGTTTGGCCGTATTACAAGCTCAGTTCATTACCGATGAATACGAAGAAAAAGGCTATCAAGAAGGTGACTCTCTGGTACATCACCTTGCTGACCAACTGAAAACATCTATCACTTCCCCAGGTCTTACAATTGCTCGTATATCAAAAGATGAATTTGGCTTTATTTTGCCAAACGTAGATGAAAGCGAATTAAAGATTATTGCCGACAGCATTGTCGTATGCGTACAGGATTTACAATCAGATCCGACAGGTACAGCAAGCGCAGCTATTTCTTTAGGTGTGACTTACAGTAGTCAAAATAAGACCAGTACAGAAATTATGTCGTTGGTGGATAATGCTTTATCTATTGCAAAATCCAGCCCTGAGCAGAAGTACGGTTACATTTCCGGTGACGACCACGCAACAATAATGGGTAAACAGCAGTGGCGTGATCTAGTAGAAGAAGCGATCCACGATGAATTAGTGACCTTCCGCCTACAGTCTGCTAATAACACTTTCGGTTCTACCTACCACCAAGAAGTATTCTCTGCGATTGAAAAAGATGGGGTTCGCTACAGTGCCAATCAGTACTTGTTTGCATTAGAGCAACTGGAATCAAGCCATATTCTTGACCAATTTGTAATTGAGCAAATGATTAAGAAAATGAAAACTGGTGAAGTGACAAATCCTGTCGCAATTAACATTTCGCCTAGCAGCGTCGCACAACCAAGTTTCATTCGCTGGGTTGGTAATATTCTTGAGAAGAATCCGACTCATGCACCTAAGCTGCACTTTGAGATCCCTGAAAACTGCTTCATTCAAGAACCTCATTATACAGCTCTATTATGTAATACATTACGCAGTGCTGATTCAGTATTCGGGGTTGATAACTACGGTCGAAACTTCCAGTCACTGGATTACATTAATGAGTTCAGACCAAGTTACGTGAAACTCGATTACCTATTCACGCATAATTTAGATGATGAAAAACAGAAATTCACACTGACATCAATTTCTCGTACTGCGCATAATTTGGGTATTACGACTATTGCTTCACGTGTAGAGACTCAAACACAGTTGGACTTCTTGTCTGAGCACTTCGTGGAAGTGTTCCAAGGCTTCATTGTTGACAAATAGTTGTAAGGTCAAATTACATGCAAGATCCACTATTAAATTCGCTGATTTACGTAAGTCGTTATTACGGATTAGCCAATTCGCCGGAAGCTTTGGTCAATGGATTGCCACTGACAGACGGCAAGCTTACGCCTTTTTTATTCCCTCGCTCAGCAGAGCGTGCAGGGCTAGTAGCAAAAGAAAACCGAGCTGAGCTCGATAAAATACCACACCTGATCCTACCTGCTATTTTGCTCCTTAAACAAGGGGGAGCGTGTGTTCTTAACAGTATCGATTTAGAAAAATCAGAAGCTGAAGTTACAACAACTGAAAGCGGTATGGTGCCAATTGTAATCCCTTTGGAAGAACTCAAAGAGCAATTCATTGGACGTTACTTTCTAGTAAAAAAACAATTTCGCTACGACGAGCGATCACCTGAAATACTCAAAACACGTGATGGTCACTGGTTTTGGAGCACAATCTGGCAATCTAAAAACATTTACCGAGACGTATTAATCGCCTCGATTTTGATTAACTTGTTCGCTATTGCAGCCCCCATGTTTACGCGTTTGGTATACGATAAAGTTGTTCCTAATTTAGCGTTTGAAACTCTGTGGGTGTTAGCGAGTGGTATCTTTGTTGTCTTCCTTTTCGACTTTGCTTTGAAATTGATGAGAAGCTACTTCATTGATGTTGCCGGTAAAAAATCCGATATTCTGATTTCATCTAAAATCTTCAGCAAAGTTTTAGGGATCCGAATGGAAGCAAAACCGCCTTCTGTCGGGGCTTTCGCAAGACACTTACAAGAATTTGAGTCTATTCGTGAGTTCTTTACCTCTGCCACGATTAGTTCATTAATCGATTTACCTTTTGCTTTGCTGTTTTTATTACTGATCTGGCTAATGGCAGGCAACTTAGTACTGGTTCCAATTATTGGAGTCGTCATTTTGATTATTCACGCAATGCTCATTCAAGGACCATTGCGTAAAACCATTGAAGAAGGATCTCGTCTAGCTTCGCAAAAATACGCGAATTTAATAGAAAGCTTAGCTGGGCTAGAAACCGTAAAAATCTTCAGTGCTCAAAGTCAATTCCAATACCGTTGGGAAGAAGCTGTCGCGCACATGGCCGAATGGAATATCAAGAGCCGCCGAATCACTGACAGCATTCAAAATGCAGCCGGGTTTGTTCAGCAAAGCACCAATGTTGGTATGATTATTCTAGGTGTTTACTTGATTGCGGAAGGCGACTTGACTATGGGCGGGTTGATTGCCGCGACAATGTTGAGTGGTCGTGCTATTGGTCCTCTGGTTCAATTATCTTTGCTTTCGACACGGTATAATCAAGCGAAATCATCCATGACAATTATTGAACAGGTTATGGATATGCCAGATGAGCAAGAGGAAGGTAAGCGCTATATTCACCGCCCTATAGTTCAAGGACGTGTAGAACTTGATAAGGTCAGCTTCAGCTACCCAGAAGCATCAGTAGCATCAATCAGAGATCTCAGCTTAACCATCAACCCTGGTGAGAAAGTTGCCATTATTGGGCGAATTGGTTCGGGGAAAACGACTTTGGAACGCCTCATTATGGGGCTATATAAGCCTACAGCAGGACATGTTCGTATTGATGATACTGACATCGAACAACTGCATCATGTCGACGTACGACGCAACATAGGCTGTGTACCTCAAGACAGTAATTTATTCTTTGGCTCAATTCGCGACAACATAACATTAGGACGCCCACTTGTGGATGACAGAGATGTTATGGACGCTGCCAACCGAGCTGGTGTGACGGTATTTACTCAGCAAGACCCTGCTGGTTTAGAGAGGCAAGTAGGAGAAGGTGGGGCTCAGCTTTCCGGAGGTCAGCGCCAAGCAGTTGCCATTGCCCGTGCAATGCTAGGTCGTCCACCCGTATTATTAATGGATGAACCGACCAGCGCCATGGATAACCGTTCTGAAATGCATATAAAACATCAGCTTGGGCAAATGAAGAAAAGTGAGACTCTTATTCTCATCACTCATAAAACATCGATGCTTGATATTGTCGACCGAGTAATTGTGATGGAAAAAGGCAGCATTATTGCTGACGGACCTAAACAGCAAGTTTTGTCTGACTTGAAGCAAGGAAAAGTCAGGGCTGTTAGTTAGTTAGTTAGTTAGTTAGTTAAGCGAAACAAAAAGGGAGCGATTACGCTCCCTTTTTATTTTTCTAATTCATTATGATTCAATATTAAAAATCGACCTTACGATTCAATGAGATACCATTTCCAATCTATACAAAGTCAAAGCTGTATCGCACCAAATATAACACCTATAGAAGCCTACTAAACCGCGACGTCTTCATCATCCATCTTGAATGAACACTGAATCTCATACTGGTTAAATGTGAACACGCTACCGCCATGGGTGCGCTTTGTCGTGACCACTTCATCACCAAACTGAACAGACACTCGCGTATATACTTTATCGAAAGCCTCAATATTGCAGTTTTGTAAGTGTTCTTCGAAATCCATTTCAAGTAGTTCGAGTTGAGATTGCCCAGCATCGAGTGCTTGGCTATTTTGAACCTTCATATCTTCGATTGAACGTTGTTCTTCTTCTGTTCTTTCCGCTTTTGGCTTTTTCTTAAATTCTAATTCTTTGCGGATGACTTCCATGGTCGCTTCTTGGGCTTGTTTATACGTATCTTTCAAAGCCACAATTTTTTGTTTATAGCTGTCATATTTTGCAAACGCGTGTACTTTCGTCGCAGTGTCGCCCTCAACACCCAATAGAACACATTTCACGCTTCCACCAACTTTGGCTTCACCACCGCTTAATGTGCCATGCTTTTTCATCGCATCCATCACAAGCAAATCATGCCCGCAGCGAATATCATTACTCATGCTATGTACGCTTAACTGAATATCTTGTCCTGCTTGCAATTCAGAAAATTGAGCATAGTTGGCGGTAATATTACCTTTAGTAAAAACCTTACAGCTTTTCGGCTGACCATCGCTGACTGTATGCCCGATAATCCCTTTACCTACCGTGATATCACCTTGAGCCTGAACCTCCGCCGATTCAATAAAGCCACCGACAGTGACACTGCCTGAAGCTTTCACCACCATACCAGCTTCTATGTCACCAGAAACAAACACATTACCCTTGAATTTCACATGCCCGGTTCCCACTCCCACACTATTTAGACAAAGCGCATTATCCACTTCAATGCTCTTTTCTTTGATAATGGGAAGGCCAGAGTTTGTCGCGACTAATACGTTCGGATCTTCAGAAGAAATATGAGTGCCTTTACCGGCTTTTAACAGGCTGTCTTTGCCTGGAAGAGGGGGAATAATTCTACCTTGAACCGTAAAGCCCGCTTGCCCCTTTGTCGCAGGTATGCGTTTCATGACCTCATCGTTTTCACCTACGGTAATGGTTTTACCTAGGTCTCTCATGTCGAGTTTGCCGGAGTCATTACTTCTTGGTTTTAGCACTTGTTTAGAGACATCTTTTACAAGTGGGATGAACTGAGCATCTTTACCTTTTGTCGCTTGTTTGCCTTGCGCCACCGCCTGTGTAAATTGCTCACCAGGTTTAAGCTGATTACTCATCAGTAAGACTTTCTTTAGCGCCAGCTTGTTTATACCTTTAGTGATATGAGCTTGAGCCAAACAATGTACAATTTCATTACCACGTAAGCCTCGACCTTTAAAAGCCCCCGTGACAATAATACTTGCTAGCATCTCATCAGTAGAAACTTCAACCTCAGCAGATGCATTACGTACTTCGGCTATCACTACACCGTCATAGGCTTCGCCTTTACCTTCTTTCGCTAAGTTAACGAATCTAAGTACCTCATCTTCCATAAGGAAGTAATCCGTTACTTTTAGCGTTTCTAATACTTCAGGTAAACCTTTAGGGTCAAACACAGCATCAACCACAAAGCCAGACTGTAGCTTGGCTACAACCTGTTGCTTATTTTCTGATAATGTAACGATGCTATCCCACATAAGGTTACGGCTTCCAAGAAAAGTGTCTAAGGATTAGTCTATATAATAAATAAATTTGATAAAATGCTCTGATTACAATTATCAGGGTCACATCACTTACTTTAATTCCTGAAACAACATCTCAATAATGAGAATTACATAAAAATACTTAAATAATCATGGATCATTCACAAAATTCATTAGCGGACCCTAAACAATAGACAGCAGTAACGCCTTTTCCTTCATTGTAGTAGTGAAGTGAATGGCATAAATGAGACACCAAAATGATCCCTCTTCCATAAGACTGCATGTCATCAGGTTGGTTATACCGATTGATATCAAACCCACTGCCGTTGTGCTCTAGTTGCATAATAAGCTGGCTTTCTTCTGGTTTGAAATCGAGTTTCAGTTGCACCCACGCACTTTCATCAAGCTTTCTTAATCGCTGCTCACGTAACTGGTAAAATGAGTAAAAACCATCAGGGTCATCTTTCATTTTCGAGTCCAGGTTCAATAAGCCATGTTCAATGGCATTCGCAAATAGCTCCGAAAGTACCGAACAGACTAAATCAAGATCTTGCCCACCAGATATGATCCCTGTCAGGTATTGCCTGACTTCCGCCATAACCGTCACCTGAGTAAGCACCGACTTTGGAAAAAACAGAGAAGCACTACTAGGGACGTGACTAATACCACTCGCTTGAGTTGTACTCACTTGTGGCTGGCGGTTTTTGATCGGAAAATTCATTTGCAAAATAGACACATCATCACTTTCTCTCTCAGTCGAAAAATGATGCACTTCTTCATACAAGGTTTCGATAATGGAGCCCGACTGTACCGCACATGGCTGCTGAAAGGTCGATTCCAAACGGTCTTGACCAAACTGTTCACCGTCCAAATTCACAGCTTCAGTAACCCCGTCGGTGTAGCTAATAATTTGATGCCCTTTTTCAAGCTTCATATTAACTAAGTTCACTTCGAACTCATGTTTATCTAGTACACCTAACGGCATATGGCTTGATCTTAGTTGGTGAAGAATATTTCCTTCACTATCTAAAACATAACTATCGGGTAAGCCCCCTCCCCACCAACTCACATCAAGACCATTGCTTTTAATTTCGAAGACACTGGCCGCTAACATCATTCCCATAGGTAAAAACCGAACAAGAGAATCATTCACTTCAGTGACAATTTCCCCTAGTGACAAGCCTTTGGCTGCCATAGAAAAAAATGCACGAGTAGCAGGAATTGCAGAAATAGCGGCGGGTAAACCATGCCCAGTGGCGTCTGCTATCATGACGTAAACACCACCATGAGGGCGGTTAGCCACAAGAATAAGATCGCCATTAAAAACCGTTGAAGGTGTCGATATGTATTTGAGCCCTGAAATATTCGAGAGTAGTGAACTCATTTCATCCATCAAATTGGTAAAAATTGATTCTGCTATCGAATGGTCATAATTGACTTGTTCGTGAAAGTGGTGGAGCTCATCTCTCTGCTCACGAAGCTCATTATGCATGCGCGCAATTCGAAAGTGCGCTTGAACCTTCGCTAATAAAACAGACCGGTCAATAGGCTTAGGAATAAAGTCGTCCCCAAGGTTTAAACACCTTTTATAGGAATCTTTATCGTCTAATACGCTCAGAAACAAAATGGGGATATGGTGATCAGGGAAAGCCTTTCGAATATCTTTGGCGGTTTCGAATCCATCTTTAACAGGCATCATTACGTCTAAAATGATGATATCCGGCAATATTGACATCTCTTTCATGGATTCAACGACACTTGCACCATCTTCGAAAGCATAAAACTGCTCAGCGATATCATTGAGCATAAACCGACACAGTTCTCGGTTTGTTTCATGATCATCCACAACAACTATTCGCATACTTGCTCTCCTTAGAACGGTGCTATTCGATCATAAATTTCTTATCAAACCTCGATATCAGTAAAATCTTTTTTACCTGAGGCATCGTGTTGGTAATCGTGATTTTTTGGTTAGGAGAAAGATACTTTTGCATATTAAGAAGCATGCCGAGCCCCGCACTATCAATGTAATCCACTCGTCGAAAATCAATGGTGTAGTTGAAATCCTTTTTCTCGTAATAACATTGGCGAAACTCCTGCACTAAGTTAAAGCCAAAAGCGCCTTCAATCGCAATTTCAATATTGTTATTTCCGTGATTTACCGTGCTTGTTAGCGACATCGCTTACCCCCGCTTGTTTTCGACAAAAGCTGCTCTGAACTCACAACTTTCTCTAAAAGATTTCTCGGTATACCTTCTAAAACAATTTACCGTCTAAAACAGCTCCACTTCACCTTCATCAATGCTGCTTTGATTCGCAGCCGGGCCGCCTCTATTTCGTGAAGCATCCAGTAATCCTTCAAGCCTTAACGAAAACTCATCTTCCGAAATTTCCTGTCGATTGAAAACATTCACTAGCTGTACGACCTCATCAAACAAGTACAACGTTTTATTCGCATACTCCCCTTGCTGGGAAACAATATCGGCAAACTGCAATGCACGAATGCCATTCCCTACTTGCTGTGAAAGCTCTTGCCCAAGCGCTCTAATTTTCAGTACTTCTTTCTCTACCGCGACATTCACTTTTTGAACACCAGTAAGCATGTCATCCACTTGTTCTTTTGATTCAATGGCTATGGTCATATCAATAGATGCCATATCCCCTACCGTAGAGTTCGCCTGTTTTACGGTTTCTTGGGCTATGTTTATTTCGCTCTCTATTTGATCATTCAATGTTTTCGCTTTGACTGACAATTCTCGAACTTCTTGCGCCACAACAGCAAAGCCTCGCCCTGCATCACCAGCTCTCGCCGCTTCAATTGCTGCATTCAACGCTAACAAATTAGTTTGCTCTGAAAGCCCTCTCACTCTTTCTAGTAGCTTGAATACCGTATCCAATTTGTCTGACATGTCATGAATACTGTGGACCGCAGAGATACTTTTTTCAGAAATGTCGACCAGCGTTTTTACGAATTGATCAATAATTTCTTCGGTACGAGGCAGTACTCTCGACAGGCTGTATTCACTATCTTGATTAGCAAGCATGTCATTCACTAATCCTTCAGATACTTGGCTTTGTTCTTCGCTGACTTTCTGTAATCCAAAAAAACTATCATTTAGCGTTTCCGCTGATTCTTCGATGATTTGAGTTTGTCGATTTAAAGACTGATGAATGTTAGGTAAGTTATCGGAGTAAAAGCGATTCACCGTGTTCATCAACTGCGCGCTCACCTGATCGGATTTTTCTTGTGAAAGGTCAGGATCACTCTCTTTGACATGTAAACCCGAAGGGAAAGTGAACCAAGGCAGAGCCGCTGCAACTATCATTAGCCCTATCTGAATACTCGATGTTGCGTACAACACCGCAATTGCTAACAATATGACTTGTGTCGTGATTACGACTGCATATTTCATTTTTGACTGTAACGTCATTTCATTGTTCATAAGCCGTCCCTGACATTCTTCTATTTCTGCATTCTAATTTTTGAAGTTATCTCGAGTATTTATTCGCTAGATACACACTTTCGAATCTCCTTGTGGATCTTTGATAACGCTCTAACATGCTGCACAGCCCCTACTTCAACCGCGACTCTGGGCATCCCCCATACCACTGAAGACTGCTCATCTTGTGCGATAGTAATAGCACCGTTTTGCATCATTCTTAACATGCCATTTGCGCCATCGCTGCCCATTCCAGTTAAGATAATGCCCAGCGCTTTATCGCTCACCACTTCAGCAACTGAGTCAAACATCACATCGACCGAAGGTTTATGTCGGTTAACAGGAGGTCTATCGTCCACCTGGCCAAATAACTTACCTCCCTTACGTATAATCACGAGATGTTTATCTCCGGGAGCAACATACGCTCTTCCGTGAATAAGCGGCACAGTGCCATCACTCAACTCTTGAACATTGACTTTACTTACGCTGTCTAAACGGGCTGCAAAAGGTTTAGTAAACAAAGCGCTAATATGCTGAGTAATAACGATAGGAGGAAGCCCGCTTGGCAAGGCTGATAAAACATGACGCACAGCTTCCGTTCCTCCGGTGGATGCTCCTATTGCAATCAACTCAATATTAGAATGACCCGGCGCCACTGGAGCTAAATCCACATCACTGGACATACTCTCTAGAGGTTTCCCATTTACGTTAGCCTTAGCTGCCATTTTGAGTTTTTTATTGATCAATGATCTATAGCTAAGCATGTCTCCTGTACTGTCCATCGCAGGCTTGGGAAAGTAGTCGATAGCGCCTAATTCCAAAGCTTGCAGCGTGGTTTCTGCTCCATGCTGAGTCAAAGTGGAGATCATCACGACAGGCATAGGTCTTAAACGCATAAGGTTTTTTAGAAACTGCACGCCATTCATTTTCGGCATCTCAATATCAAGCGTGATCACATCTGGATTATGCTTTTTGATCAAAGCTCTTGCTTCATAAGGATCTTCAGCAGTTGCGATCACTTCCAAAGCGGGATCCGACGAGATCAACTCCGATAACAATGCTCGGAACACGGGCGAATCATCCACAACGATCACTTTAATTTTTCTACACATTAAAATAACTCCACATCGTCGTTGGGTTGGTGACTATCAGACTCAACCTGCTGAGCGTAATGGTCTTCTTCATGTCTTAAATGGCTCACTTCGGCAAATGGAATCCTCTTAAGCCAAGCCTTTCCGGAAAGTGGATCAAAAATAATCTTACGAGGCTCTAATCCTCCTAAATCGTAAGCATCAAGTTCGAAACCTTCTTGCTTAGCGTAGCGTAAAACAAAGTCGACATTTTTCTCACCAATGGCTGACTTTATGCCGTGCATTTGCGCACCACCAAAAAGCTTCATATGCATTCGACTTCGATTTGCACCAAGAGAAATCAATTGATTAACCAACATTTCCATTGCATAGCTACCATATCGAGAGGCTGTCGACACCACATCATCATGTGACCAGTGGTGATGTTCACTGCTGTGCGCCATCGGTAACAAGAAATGGTTCATTCCTCCAACCTGAGCAAAAGGGTCCCAAATACAAGCTGCGACACAAGAACCTAACCCCGTGCTGATGACTTCTTTTTCGGCTGTGCAGTACAACCCCCCTGGCAGTACTTTAACAACATGTTGCTGCCTCAGTTCATGATAAAACCGACTGTAGTAAGCGCCCTGCTCTTTGGCTAACACGGGCTAAATTCTTTCATTACACACTCCATATGTTCCATTTAGGCGCTCTATGACCGATTCATTACGCCCTAGTCATCTCTGCTCAACATCCGCTGTGGGCACATTACAACTTCAAATAGATGGTATTGCCTAAGTGTTCAAACTGTTGGCAATCTGCCCCTACACTTTCGGAATGACCAATAAACAGAGAACCTCCTTCATTAAGCTGCTGGCAAAATCGATCTATCAGCAATTTTTGCGTTTCTTTATCAAAATAGATCATCACATTACGACAAGAGATCAGATCAAATTTCTTTGTCATTGGCCAGCTTTCTAAAAGATTGAGCTGCTTAAAAACCACTTGTTGCTGAAGCTTTATGGCGCATTTTATTTTTCCTAAAAACTCGCCTTTGCCTTTAACAAAGTTTCCCTTGAGGTATGATTTAGGAATGCTGTCTATCGCTTCTTCGTCATACACTCCAGCCTTAGCATGAGCCAACACATTTGTATCAAGGTCGGTTGCCAGTAATGCCACCTTAGAAAAATGTTCGAACGCATTCGCATGATTTAATGCCGCCATATAGCTGTACGGCTCTTCACCGGTAGAACAACCTGCCGACCATATCCGTACTTCCTGTTTTCGTTGGTTAACCCACTTTGGAACCAATGTTTTTTCAAGATAATCAAAATGATGTTGCTCTCGAAAAAATGACGTTTTGTTAGTCGTCAGAGCATTCACAAATGCTATTTGTTCAGATTTAGAATGTTCAATCATCTTTCGATAATCAGCAAAGCGTCCCACCTTCTTCTCACGCATTTTTCTACTGACTCGTCCATACACCATCGCGTACTTCTGATCGGTTAAATGAATACCCGCATTCTTATGGATAAACCACTGCACAAATTTGAAGTCTTTTTCTGTCAACTCAAACTCTTGCTTACCGAGATTCATCGAATTTAAACTTGGATTCACAGAAGACGCTCTTGGGCCCATTGAGCTTACCTTTTCTGACTGATCAACCTGCTTGGTTAGAACTCTTCCCATTCATCCCCATCCTCACGAAACGTCACTCCAGAATTAACAACCTTAGCGTTTTTTAATTCGCTCACATTGCCTCGTTTAGGAACAGATGAAAGATTACTTTGAGCGTTGTACTGAGCAACATTACTGTCGGTACTGAAGAAATTCATGAGATTAAGTAGCTCTTTACCTTCAGACCTTAATGACTGGCTGGCAGCCGACGTTTCTTCAACTAATGACGCATTCTGCTGAGTCATTTCATCCATGGTGGTAATGGCTCGGTTTATTTCATCAATACCTGTCGACTGCTCCAAACTCGATTCAGCAATTTGTTGGATAAGATGTGAAACACTGGCTACCGCTTCAACAATTTCATTCAGAGTTTCACCAGATTCATCAACCAAACGGGAACCTTCATCTACTTTCTCTACGCTGTCTTTAATTAAACCTTTAATTTCTTTTGCTGCTGCTGCGCTTCGCTGCGCAAGATTTCTTACCTCTCCAGCAACGACAGCAAAACCGCGTCCTTGCTCACCAGCTCGCGCTGCTTCAACCGCAGCATTCAAAGCTAACAAATTCGTTTGGAATGCAATCTCATCAATGACACCTATAATGTCGGCAATCTTCTTACTCGCACTGTTAATTTCGGACATCGCAGACACAGCTTGGCCAACGACTTCCCCTCCTTTCCCCGCTTTCTTCGCCGCATCATCAGACAGTTCATTAGCACCTTTGGCATTTTCCGCATTTTGTTTAACCGTTGCGGTCATCTGTTCCATACTGGCTGCCGTTTCTTCTAGATTCGAAGCTTGCGCTTCCACCCTTTGGCTCAAGTCATTATTACCTTCGGCTATCTCAGTAGAGGCTGTCGCGACTCTTGCTGACGAGGTTGTGATCTTCTCGACCATATTTCGAATATTTAAAATAGACGTATTTACCGCATCCGCTAAACGACCAAACTCACCTTGATTACTGTCTGGCATCGTACTTTTTAAATCACCATCAGCGACTTTACTCATGACATCAATACACTGCCCTAATGGCTCAACTAATGTATCTAATAGCCCGTTAATCCCATCCCCCAACTCTTTCATGAAACCGCTGTAAACCGAGGTGTCGATACGTTCGGCTAACTGCCCAGCCGTCGCCTTTTGGATTAAACTTTCTACTTGGCGCTGCCCATCTTGTTGCTCTGTTATGTCAACCCACTGCAATGCAGGTCCCATATAGTTGCCGTTACCATCTCGCATGGCGATACACGTTAAATTGAATTCTAATGAACCAACTTTTATATCGGAGGAAAATGGTAAGCGGTCAGGATTGGCAATAATACTTCGCTGGTGGGCAGGATTTTTATGGAAGATGTCTATATTTTTACCCACTAAATGACTCGCATCGAAGCCGGTAAGTACTTTACGCATCTCACTCTCACGACCTTTCAATAAGGTAGAAAGAGATGGGTTTACATATTGAATAATGCCTTCTTCATCCGCCATCATGAGGTTTGTGGTCATACCTTCAACGGCAGAGGCTAAACGACCAATTTCAGCTTCTTTTGCACGCTCTTCGGTAACATCGCGCCACTCTAGAGTATTCCCAATATAATCACCTTTGGTATCAAAAATAGACGCGACATTAAGTTCAATTTTTAAATGCCCAATCGTGATATCAGTACTGTAAGGTAGGTTACTGGGGTTGCTGAGTAACTGGCGTTGGTGCGCGGGGTTTCTATGAAACTCATCAATACATCTGCCCATTAACCATTCTTCTGTGGCTAAAAAACCAGACCAAACGCTTCTTAAAGTCGCTTCATGTTTCTTAAATAAATTAACAGTTTCATTATTGATGTAAGTGATCAGTAAATCTCGGTCAATCATCACCATGGCAGTTTGTGCTTGATCAACTGCCGCTTGCAAACGAGCAACATTATTTTCCTGCGCTCGCAATGCCGTAACATCTTGCCACTCCAAAGTATTCCCAACGTAATTACCCGAGGAATCAATAATCGCCCCGACATTTAATTCGAGCAGTACATCTTGAACAGTAATAGTGGTGCTATAAGGAAGGTTTGCTGGGTTAGATAATAACTGTCGCTGGTGTTGTGGGTTGGCATGAAAGCCATCAATACAAAACCCAACCATGAAATCTTTGTCTGCTCGAAAGTTTGGCCACACAGATTGAAACGTCGCTTCATGTGTTTTTAATAAAGTAATGGATTGCTGGTTGATATAAGTGACCTTAAAGTCTCTATCTACCATCATAAGAGCGGTTTTAGCCGCGCCTAAAGCTGAAAGTAATTGTTCTTTGGATAAGCCATCCTCTTCCACTGAGGTTTCTTCCATTAATACATCTGATGCTGCTTCTGCAAACTGAGCAACAGGTTCCTTTTTTCTATTCCAAAATGACATATTTACCTCACATTAGCGCGTCTTCTACTGTCGTCGAATTGAGCTCGTCTACATCAAATAGAGCCTCAAGATTTATTATAATTAGATGCCCATTAGCTTCTGATGCAATACCTTTGATGTAGCTTTCATCAAGCGTTACAGACATATGTGGAGCAGGTTTAATTGCTGTAGGTTCGAATGCGTACACTTCAGCCACGGCATCCACAATGATGCCTAAAGGATGTTTTTGTTCATCATTCAAAACAATGACCACAGTTGTGTGATTAATCACAGACGGGGGCAAATTGAACCGCATTCGAAGATCAACAATCGGTACGTATTCCCCTCTTATTTCTAACACTCCTTTAAGATAATTAGGTGAATTAGGCACACTCCGAACTTCACTCCACCCACGCACTTCACGCACATCCAAAATAGGCACTGCGTACTCTTCATGTTCCAAAATAAAGCTTAAATACTCTTCTGCAGCCATGGTTTCCTTACCCTCGCGGAAGTGTCTGGTTAGTGTGTTTTAAGATGAGATCGATATTAAGTAACTCAGCAGTGTCAAACAGAGACATCACTTGATCATCGACATTTAATAAACCTTGGATAAATGGATTAACTTGGGACTCTCCAACGGCAGGATAAAGTTCATTTTCACCTTGGCTAACTACGTCGGAAACGGCGTCTACTACAAGCCCCATTAACTTTTCACCCTCGTCATCTTCTGAACGCAAAACTAACACCACCGTGGTAGGCAAGTAATCGCAAGTGCCAATTCCAAAGCGAGATCGTAAATCGACAATAGGAACGATCATCCCTCTCAGGTTTATCACCCCTTTAACAAAACTTGGAGAACGAGGTATCGGAGTAGGTCTTTCCCAGACTCGAATTTCTTCAACATCTTGAATGACGACACCATACAATTCGTTTGCCAAGCAGAAACTGAGAAAGTCAGCATTCTCGCTGATTTCAGCATTCATCACATGAGTCGGTAAATCAGATGCATCAGTCGCTACTTGTTGCTCCATACTTGCTCCTTGCATTGCTTCGTTTGTCTTTGCTTGGTTTGTTTTATTTTGTTTATGGCACCATCGCTTAAGGTTTCTCGTAGCCATTTTCTATAATGGGTTCGTCACTTTTTTCTGCGAAACCCCATTAGTGCTAGGCAGCGATACCGCCTTTATTCACTTTACTGTCTGAAGCCTTATCTAAAAATGAGGTAATCAAACCTTGGATATCGAGAATTAATGAAACCGAACCATCACCTAAAATAGTGGCACCAGAGATGCCTGGCACTTTATTGTAATTAGACTCTAAGCTTTTGATGACCACTTGCTGCTGATCGAGAAGCTCATCCAAAAGTAAACCAACTCGGTTACCAGCCGCTTCAACAAAACAGAGAATTCGATTATGGAGATCCCCACTTGCTCCCATACCAAACTCTTCTTGCAAACGTAAAATCGGAATATTTTCGTCACGAAGTCGGTATAGCTCCACACCGCCTGATGCATGCTTCACGCAGTGGGTATCAATTTGGATAGATTCAATAATGGTTAGAAGTGGAATGACATAAACTTCTCCGCCGACTTTAACAAGTTGTCCATCAAGAATGGCTAAGGTAAGAGGTAAGCTAATGGTGAATTTGCTGCCCTTGCCTAATTTTGATTCCACCTCGATATGTCCGCCGAGTTCTTCAATATTTCTTTTTACAACATCCATACCCACACCACGCCCTGAAATATCAGACACTTGATCAGCGGTAGAAAAACCAGGGGCGAATATTAAGTTTAGGACTTGTTTATCTGTCATCTCCTCTCGGCGAGCGTCACTGACCACTACGCCTTTTTCTACAGCTTTACTCCACAATCTATCGCAATCAATTCCGGCGCCATCGTCTTCTACTTCTATAATGATTGCCCCTCCTTGATGGAAAGCAGTGAGTTTGATAACCCCCATTTCCGCTTTACCACTTTCTTGACGTAGCTTGGGAATCTCAATCCCGTGGTCAATACCATTTCGCACGAGATGTACGAGGGGATCGACTATCCTTTCGAGTACGGTTTTATCCAGCTCGGTATTCTCACCAATGATTTGAAGGTCGACTTGTTTTTCTAAACGACCCGACAAGTCTCTAACTAAACGAGGAAAACGACTAAATGCAAAGCTCATTGGCAACATGCGTATGTTGAGCACATTCTCTTGCAGGTCTTTGCTGTTTTGTAAAAGTTGGTCTAATCCTGCTTTTAGTTTCTCAAGCTTATCGACCGTAAAATCATTGCCTATTTCTGTCAGCATTGACTGAGTAATAACAAGCTCACCCACAAGGTTTATCAGCCCGTCGACTTTATCGATATCAACTCGAATAGAGCTGACACCTGAATCTGTTTTATTTGATTTTGCTGGGGTTGGCTTTTGTTGCGTCTCTTTAGTATTAGCTTCAGCCTCTGTAACTGGAGGAGTCGTTTCAGTGAGAGTCGTGGGAGTTTCTTTTGAAGTGGGAAGAGGTGTATTTAAAGGTGGCGTTTCTTTCTCAGTACTTGGTGAAACCTGTTTTTCAATGTTTAGGTCGCATTCGTCTTCAACCCATTCGAATACTTCAACGATATCCTCTTTATTTATCTCGCCATTTAATTCAAACGTCCAACTCAAATAACACAGTTCTGCTTCTAGCTCAGCTAAATGAGGTAGTTCCAACTGAGTATTAGTTACCACTATGTCTGAATCTAAATCTTTTAATTCTCTGATAATTCTTAGCGGATCATTGCCACTGAAAAACAAATCAGAGTGTGGGATGAAGGTTATACTCCAATTCCCCAATACTTCACCATCAACAACATTCGTTGAATTCTCGAGATTCGTAAGAGCTTCATCTTCAAAATTATCGCCACCACTCACTGTTTGAACTTGTTCAGAACCAAGCAAATTTCTTAATTCATTACTGACGGACTCTTTGAAATTTAAATCTACATCTACTTTATCTTCATGCCCTTCCAGCATTGCTTTAATGCAGTCACAACTTCTCAGCAAAACATCCACAGTTTGCTTCGTTAGTTGCATTTCATTGTTTCTGACTTTATCTAAGTAGGCTTCTACGGAATGGGTAAACTCGCTAATATCAAAAAGGTTAAATGTTGCCGCACCACCTTTAATGGAATGAGCCGCTCTAAAAATAGTGTTAATGGTTTCAATATCGACAGTCTCAGGTTCAAGATCGAGAAGAATCTCTTCAAGTACTTCTAAGTTCTCGCAACATTCTTCGTAGAACATTTTACGTAACTGGTCCATGTCTAAAGCCATAACTGTCCCTACCCTGAGTTGAGCACTACTATTTTGTGTTACTACCGAATTAGTTCTTTGGAATCTAAACTGCTATAGCACTCGCTTTAGCGTTTTTAATAATGTCTCTGGATTGAACGGTTTCACTAACCAGCCTGTAGCTCCTGCAGATTTTCCTTCCTGCTTTTTTTCCACACTGGTTTCCGTCGTCAACATGAGGATTGGAATGAACTTATATTGGGGAATGCCTCGAATAGCTCGAACAAGATCAAAACCACCCATGATTGGCATATTTACATCGGAGATAACCACATCATACTTTGTGGTTTTAGACTTTCGTAATGCATCACTTCCATCATTTGCCGTTTCAACATCGTAGCCTGCGTCTTTCAATGTATGGCTAACCATTTGACGAATCGATACTGAATCATCTACCGCTAAAATTTTCTTCATTTGAAACCCTCAACATCCATTTATGAGTAAAACTGCGCTTTGAGATCGAGCAAAGCAATCGAGTCGTTTAAGATTTCAGATGTATTCTCAATTCGAATATCTAGCCCAACATGTTTTGCAGAAACAAACAGAGATGCTAATGCTTGCAAACCTGCAGTGTCGACACGTGTGACTTTAGAGGCATCAATGGATATTGATTCATTGTGAGTAAGCCATTGTAGATATTTTTCTTTCGAATTGAGAACTGTTGAAATCTCTAAGGACTCTTCCAGTACATATTCCATATGTATCCCTTCGAAACTTAGTGTCCATGAAACTCAAATATTTCTGTAAAACTAAATATTTAAAAAACCAAATATTCAATAAACCTAAGTGCTAGCCAGTAAACGTAAGTATTAACCCTTGAAACTTGTCGCTTATTATTCAGTGTAGGTTGGAATATCCATTTATCAAATCTAACAAGGTTAATTCAGCCTAAGCATTTGTTTAAAAAATGTATGGTATTTAATTTCAAAGTTAAACACAGAGTTGGGTTAATGAAATTATCAGTAGTTATTCGTCAAATAGATTTATGACTAATTCAATTGGGTGAGGATAGAAGAGTTTTGTATGAGAAGGATAAAGTAGAAGTTTACAGTGTAAATTGATTCTGTTCTTCAATTTACACTGTAAAGTGGAATTACAAAGCAGCGGCTGATTCTATTTACACTGTAAATTGCAGAGAATCTTTTCTACATCCAAACGAACTTGTGATTCAGCTTGTTTGCGACCAGTAAAATCATGCTCAATAATGCACTGAGACCACGTTTTTTGCTGAACCACTTTAGATATCAATAAAAGTGAAACCTCATCATTTCCATTTGAATTGATGAGTAGAATCGCTTTAACCAGAAGATAAGCAACGCTATCAAAACTGTTTCCACCTTGAACATAATATCCAAGCAAACCAATTTCAGATGCAGACAGTTCCAAACCTGAAGACTTCGTCAATAGTGCTTTTACCATTTGAGGCTCCAGTGAAATTAGAGAACTGGAAATCAGGTAAAGAAAGCTTTGCTCAAAATGATGAACAGCGTTAGTAATCCAACCTTGAGATTTTTTTTGTACAGACTTCACCATAAGTAAAGAATGACAACCACTTGCTTGGTCTCTTTGATGGCCCAAATGGGCAGGATAAAATCCATTACGCTTCCAGAAGCTAACAAGTTCACTTGTTGCCCCAAAACTTGTGGCAAGGTAATCACAATCAGATAATGAGATTGAAAGATGTTCCAGCAGTAAACTGCCTAACCCCAGATTCTGATAACTAGGGTGAACCGCAATTCTCATTATTCGAATGCATCTAGATCGAGCAGACTCCTCAAAACCTAAATGGTTGGCTAAAACAGCAGGTGCTAAATGACCTTTAGGGCGACGCTTTCCAAGCTGGATATCCTTAATTACATCAGAAGATAACCCTCCTTCTCCCACCGTTAGAATACATCCTAAACAAACTTGCCCATTAAATAATGCATAAAGCTCGACTGATGGATTAGACAATATCTGCATTAAGTCATTGGGTGTTGTTTGATAATGAGCACCAACCAATAAAGCAAAGCATTGTTTCAATTTCTCTGGATGAGTAACAAAATCAGCCTTAGGTAGTTTTTCCCATAGGAGAGATTCACTTATCAGCGGGATATGACCGCCATTTTCTTGCTTAGATAGTTGAGTTGATGAGAGCTCTAATGCAGTCGCTTCTAACCGAGATCGCATACCACTTTCTAAGACTTGCTCCCCTTGATTTATATCCACATTCAATAGAAAACAATCGAACAGCCAGTTTTCAAGAGGGTCGTTAACACTCCAGCGAATAGGCTGTTCTATAGAGCAGGCTTTCCAATTCGGTCTTACCTTAGAAAGCCAAGATTCAAACTTTAATCCAAACCCTCTTCCACTGCCTTCATAGCCATGTAACGTGGTTGAAAAAACTAAACGGTGGTAGCTCTCAACCATTTTTTTCAGCATCGGAATAGGAATAGCGGCAGCTTCATCAACAAGCAGTAAGTCACAATTAGGCTTAGTTTGAAGTAACTCGTCCGGGGCAACAAAGGTCACTCTAGACTGACCAAATTTAAGAGTCCCCTTCCCTTCTAGTTCAGCGCCTTTCAATAAATTCTGAGCGTGAGAAAAAATAGGTTCAACAGCTTTAATAGAAGGAGCAGTAACCACAACGTTAAATGGCGAACGCATCAAAAGAAGTTGAGCGGTCGCAATGCCAAGCGCACTGCTTTTTCCACGTCCTCGATCAGCAGTTAGGACAAGTGGTCGTTTACGATGGCCAGACACAACTTTTAAAATAAGTTCGATTGCATGATTCTGCTGGCTAAATTTATCTGATATTTGTTCTACACTTTCTTTTTCGGGTAGTTCTGGAAGTGATAGATTTTCATCTAGCTGCAATAATTTAGCAAAATTGTTAGTTAGCCATACTTGGTCGATAGAAGAGTTTTCGTGTTTCTCAGCGGGTAATATGATCGCTAGCCCACCACCCATAATTGAGCCAAGCGCAGCACTAAAACTATTAGCATCAAATTCAAACCGAAAATCACATATCAGCAACTGACATTCACGTCCTAATAATTGCTGACCTTTATTGATAACGATATGATTCACGCCTTCTCTTCTGGCTCCCCCAAGTTGAAAGGCATTCAATTCAGGATTGTTCACTAGATAAGATTGAATCACACCATCTTGCCAATTATCACAGCCACGTAAAACAACCCCATAGCGATGGTCATTGTGCTGAGCGATAGAAGAAAGATCGGTAAGAAAATTAAGCGGCTGAGTAGTCATAAATTGCATCCAGATTTATCTGCCATGCAGTTTACCACAGGTACAAAAAAAGCCGCATGAGCGGCTTTTTATATAAGTGTAAAAGTTAAACGAGTTTAGATTCAACAAAAGCTAAGATATCTTGCATTGTCGCATCATCGACTTTCTTAAGATTAAGCGCCAAGTTAGAACCTTTACGGCTGTAGCTTGCACGACCTTTTATCAGCTCAACTTTTGGTGATGATTTTTTCACAGGCGCTGGAGCCAATTCTAAAATCCAAGCTTCTAGTGTTTCAGTCACATCTTTTGTTAATCGAGCAACGCCTTGAGCATCGCTTCTTTGCCAAACAAAGCCTTCTGAGCCAGTACACTTTTCAAGTAAAACGATTTGCTGTTCGCTAGTTAAGCCGACAAATTGTTTATGCAGTTTAACAATAGTTGGACGACCTAAATCACTGACATTAGGATAAGCTTGCAGTAATTCAAGTGGTAACGCCGCGGCTTTTAGCGCCCCACTTACTAATGCTTCACTGCACTGGAAAATTTTAGCGAGTGCTTTTTGATCTTCAGCTTCACCTTTGTCTAGTTTCGCTTGCATCTCTTTGCCTTTTTCATATAACGAAAGTGGTTTATGAGCATTAGCAACATCAGAAAGAAACTTAGCATGCTCTGAATTAATATCTTCAGCAACATAAATTAAGAACTCTTTCCCTGCAAGAATACAAGACATACGACGACGACTACCGTCAAGTACCTCAATCTTTCCATCTTTATTCTTACGACCGACAGCAGGATATTGCTGACCTCGTTCTTTTAAAGTCGTAAGAACATCCGATAGTGCATGCTCATTTAGAAATGATTGTTCACGGGCATTTTCTTCAAATACTACCGTTTTATTCGCTACCTGATCCGCAGGAATACGCACTAACTCAAACGAAACTAGGTCTTCACCCGCGACAGAAAGCTCAATAATTTGAGCCTGCTCTTTCGCCGCCGTTTGAGCCTCTTGAGGAGTCACAACACGACGCTTATTCGCTTTTCCAAATAGCTTTGCGTTTAAGTCTGAAGTTTTAATTGCCATGTGTTACTTACCCCTGATTTAGTGATGACCAATTGCTATGAAGTACGCGTTCCAACTCTAAAGCACTTTTTTGAACAGCATCTTGAGCGGTGGCAAGTGTCTTTTTACCCCCTTCAAAGTCGCTTGTTGTTAAATCAAAAACGGTACTGTAAGTATCGGCGCAAGTTTCAAATGCACGGCTTCTTGGTATGGTCGCCATCATTACCTGGTCACCCAATAAATAATTCATCTCAGTCAGAACGGAAACTTGCTTTTTATTGTCGTCTTCGAACATGGTTGGCATGAGTCGAACAAACTCCAACCCTTTCCAATCATCAGGGAACATTTCATAAACTGTCGGTAAATGCTGGAAAAAGTTAACGGTAGAAGCCCAATCCAGGCGCTTAGCGGCACATGGAATAAGTAACGCATTAGAGGCGTACATTGCATTCCAAACCAGTGGATCAACGTGTGGACCGGTATCAATCATGATGACGTCAAAATCATCAGCAATCTTATCAATCAGTTTCTCTTTCAATAAGCGCACAATATCTAAAGACTGGTTTTGAGAAAGATGCTGCCACGCTTCTGCGTTAAACATTGCGTCTTCAGGGAATGCCGAAATCGTCTTTAAGTTAGGATATTGAGTCGGTAATAGAACGTTCTTGCGTAAGAATTCAATATCGACTTCTTCATCTTCTGGCACGTTATCCAACATAATGTCGACCGCTGAATAAATGTTTTCGTGTTCGGATACACTAATTTGAGGGTTCAAGAACAAACGAAGCGACCCTTGTGGATCCAAGTCAATCAAACAAATGCGGTAACGCTTATCCAAATTTAGCGATAGACAAGCCGCAAGATGAACCGCTGTCATGGATTTACCTGTACCACCCTTCTGGTTTTGTACATTAATAATCCACGGTTTATGATCCACGTTTTTTTTGCGTTCATGGAATTTTGGCAAGCCAGCCGCATCCATAAGCATATGTGCTTCTTCAAGAGAAATAGAATAATGGTTAGCATTATTCTTAGTAAACTGATGACCTTCAGCTTCAAGCTTATTAATCGCATCATCTAACTTACGACGAGTTAAACCCGAACGCGTTTCCATTAAAGCTTTAGACATTGGAGGAAAGTGCTCATCACTTCTCTCTTCTAAAACAATCTCAATGCGATCAGCCTGAACCTGTTGTGTCTGTTCGGCTAGTTGATAGAGATTTTCAATCGTTTGTTCTCTTTTCATTGCCAATATCCGTAATGATTAACCTGCCCACATTGTACAGCAATAAACACCAAAACCAACAAAAACATGAACATACATTCAGGAGCAATATCACATAAAATAAACTAACAAATCGATAGTTTGTGTAAATCGATAGAAATAATGAACAAATATATTAGTAAATCTTGGATAAAACACCAGACAAAAACAATTAAAATAAAAGTGTTACAGCATCACTTATTTACAATGTAAATGACGAGTAAAAGTAAAACTCTCGGAACGATTGAAATTTATGCACAAACTACGGCAAATGTGATTTGGATTGTACTATTTAATAATGGAGGCTCAGCTTAGAAAATAATTAGGCAATGTGGTCATTTACTCATATCGTTGTATATAAATACACCACTTACTTTGGAAGAATGATCAAGAGGCAAAGTGATAAGGAGAAATCATTTACAGGTTGATAAGGAAACATGATCAAGGCTTAAATACGCTTATACTGATCTTATGATTGGTCATACCAATAAGATCTACTTTCGGAAAAATGATCAAGATAAACAAACATCGGAAGCATGATATTATTGGTCTAGATTACGGATAAACGTAGATGTACTGGGCTTTTGAGCTCAATTTATATTAGTAACCTCGAAATCCAATGAACAAACATAATAGATAAGCATATTTAGCTCATTTCCTGATCATGCTTTCAGGTTTGTCTAAAGAAATACTAATTATGTGAATTTCAGTAGATTAAATACAGTAAGTCATGCAAGTACACATAAAGCGTTATATATGCGCAAATTTCATCCAACACTCACTTTACTTGATCATTCTTCCATAGAGAATATTCCAAATTAAACGAGTGAAGACCTAGAGAACTTCTCTTACAAACTCTTGCTTGTGGATAACGTGTTTAAATAAGATGATCATTCTTTCGGGACTTACTTGATCATCTTTGTAGCAAGGTAATGATCATGTTTCTAGATAAGTGTGATCATACTTTCAAGATTAAATGATCATCGTTTCGGTGATCTTATGATCATGCTTTCAAAGGCTAAAAAAATAAGTCTTTTATTTACAATAAGATAAAAGCAAAAAGCCAACCAGATCATTAGATCACTTAATCAATATAGATCATATTAATCAAAAAGATCAGTTATTTAAAAGCCAATAAATTCTCTTTATTTATGATCAAAATTTCTTTATCCTTCAGGAACTATAGTGATATTACGGCTAGTGTGATACGGATCAACAATGAAACCTGAAGACAAATTATTAATAAAAGCACGCAGCCATAAAGATGGCCACCTGTTTGAAGTATCTGAAGCAGCTGTGGAGTGGATTGATCAATATCAGCATTTCAAAGGTGTCACCAAAAGCATCGTAGAATTACTCAATTTAATCTCATTACGTGGCTTCAGTAGCAAAGATGGCTATGTTTCTACAACAGAAATAATTGAATCAACGGATGGGCAAGTTACCCGAGCGGCACTTCAGCAACGATTAAGAGCTGCGGTAAACATTGGTTTATTTAAACAACATCCTGTTAGATTTGAAGAAGGTTTAGCTGGTAAAACCATGCTTCACCGTTTTGTTAATCCTAGCCAGCTTATATCTGTATTGGGAGCAACAAGCTTAGTTACTGAATCAGTAAAACAATCAGAAAAGCAAAAACGCTCAAAAGCATTGGCTCAAACGCAAGTTAACAAGCGTTTACTGACAGAACATGGCTTAAACACACCACCTTCAATGAAAGATGAAGCAGACCAATTTATTGTTTCTCCTACAAATTGGGCTGGAATCATTGATCAAGCGCTTGCTCCACCAAGAACTCGTAAGAATTACCAAAAGTCGATGGTTTCGATCTCTGGAACTCGAGCTGTGATCGAGACACGATCTTCTAAAAATATTATGACTGTTGATGATCTTATGACGTTGTTTGCGTTGTTTACGCTTACTGTTCAATATCATGATCACCATCAAGACGATTATCACCTAGACGCTAAGCACACCCCAAATAAAACACCTTTGTATATCACTGATATTTTGTCTCTTCGCGGCAAAAAAGACAGTGGTCCTGCACGTGACTCGATTCGCGATAGTATTGATCGCATTGAATTCACGGATTTTCAATTACATGAGCTAACAGGGCGCTGGTTAAGTGAAAACATGCCAGAGGGCTTTAAGAGCGATCGTTTTAGATTTCTAGCCCGTACTATCACTGCATCAGAAGAAGCCCCTACAGAAGGCGCTGACGGCGAAATACGCATTAAACCAAACCTATATATCTTGGTTTGGGAACCGTCGTTTTATGAAGAGCTGCTGACAAGAGATTATTTCTTCTTATTTCCACCTGAAATTCTTAAGCAACATACGCTTGTTTTCCAAATGTATTCTTATTTCAGAAGCCGAATGGCACGCCGTCATTCAGATAGCATGTTATTAAGTGAACTTAATCAAAAACTTGCTCGTAATATCGATTGGCGCCGTTTTTCTATGGATCTTATTCGAGAATTAAGAAAGTTAGGGGAAGTCGAAATCACCGCTGAGCATTTCCAGGTTAACCTTTGGGGCTACCACTTAACGATCAATACTTTAAGTGATAAAGGAAAAACGACGGATTATCAGGTAGATATCAAATGTAACGTTGAAGAGGTATTGCGTTATTCTCGTGCTCGTACCACGAACGCAGGTAAGAGAAATATGGCTCCGACGCTGCCAAACCCACTACGAAACGAAATGGTTTCTAAACAGAAACTAGAGGAACTTTCGGAGATTATTGATGGTGAGTTTGAGCCTATTCAGCGTAAAGCACCTTCTCCAAGAGGGAAGCTAGGGCGCCGCGTTAAATTACGTAAGCACTCTGTTGAAATTAATGCGGATGAAATAATGATTACTCTATCCAAATACACGTCAGCAGAAGCCCTAGAACGCAGTATAACGGCATTGTCAGCAATGACAGGGCATTCACATGCTTCAATCAAAGATGAATGCACAGAGCTAGTTGAGAAGCTTGATTGGCTTAGAGTTGATGGTGAAGTGTTAAGTTACGAAACTTTGAGCAAGGTGATTGAGTTGTATAACGACCGAAGCTCTAATAAGCATTTATCTATTGAGCGTTTAATTTCTGGCTTAGCGGTTCGACGTAAAGTGTGTAAACAAGTTTATGAAGGCCATTTAGATGAAAACGTCTTTTTAGCTTTAGATGAAGTCGCGATTGGTCATTAACCGCTAAATCCAAGATTTGATGATAATTGAACATAACGCTGACAATGAACTGACATAGCCAGCCCGCTGGCTGGTTATTATTTATCCCGAATAGACAACCTTTTTGTCCTTTCTGATGATTAATAGATTGGCTCATATTGTTACATCATACTGAATTGATTTTTGCGAGTTCTTAATGAACTCGCTTTTTTTTGCTTAAAATTCAAGAAGATGATCATATGAGTATTATGAAGCATGATCACGATGCTCCATGATCATGCTTCCTTAATTAGTGCGATCTTACTGAAGGCATCACTTGATCATCGTTCCAAGAAATCGAAGCCATGAATTTCACATGTGATTCGATCAAACTTTCCGATTCTTTTTGCCAAGTGGTGTCTCGTTGTTGGTTACTAAATTCAAGTGCTAAAACGCACAGATGCTGTATCCGCTTTACACACCATTCTTTCAAGCCTTGTTCAGCCATTGGGTCACAACATACAGATTGCAACTTACTGTATGCCAGCATGAGGTATTGATATGCTTTTTCACAATCATGATGCAGGTAGAAAGTATGTAAGCGCAAACAGCCATCAAGCCAGCAAGCAATGCCTTTGCTTTGTTGATCTGTAATCGTTGGTCCCCAAACGGTTTCCGGCGGATTTAAGATCAAAGGTTGTAGTGCTAATACTTGATCATGCTTCTGGTCTTTATACCAAGCACTGATCGTTTCTAACCATGCATCTAGATCATTCATGCGACATTATCCCACTGTTTAACAAAGTGATTTTCATTAACTTGATGAACATTTTCTTGAACGACGCCACTTTGTTCTCGAATTACATCTGCGTCTATTGAATAGTTTGGTTCATTTTTAACAAGTTCGCCAAATGGTAAATCAGGATCGGGTACCGCAGAGATCAGTAATTTTGTGTAAGGGTGCTGAGGGTTCGTCAAAATAGATTCCGTTGAACCCCACTCGACAATTTGCCCTTTGTACATCACAGCGGTCTCTTCTGCGATGTAGTGAGCGGTCGCGAGATCGTGTGTGATGTATAGAAAACCTATCCCTAAGTCTTTCTTCATGCGTTGCATGAGGTTTAAGACACCTAATCGGATGGATACATCGAGCATCGATGTTGGTTCATCCGCTAGGATGACTTTTGCACCAACTGCTAATGCACGTGCCAAGTTCACACGTTGTCGTTGTCCACCACTTAATTCATGTGGGTATTTAGATAACGTTTCTTTAGGCAGCTCCACCAGCGTCAGTAATTCAAGTAAACGGTCTTGTAATTGCGCATTGCCATTGACTTGCTTATGAATCTTTAAAGGTCGAGTAAGGTGGTGTTCTATTGTGTGAGTTGGGTTAAGAGAGCCAAATGGGTCTTGAAATACCATTTGTACTTTTCCTCTGTAGTCCAACACGTCTTTTCGCTTATTTAGTTCGCGAATGTCTTTGCCTTCAAACAAAATTTCGCCTTCTGTAGGCGGGTATACTTTTGTCATCAACCTTGCACAGGTACTTTTTCCGCAGCCAGACTCACCGACCAAAGCTAGGGTTTTACCTGCGTAAAGATCGAAACTAACGCCATGAAGGGCTCTGAATATGTCTTCTTTTCCTAATCCGCCGCCGACTGTGAATTCTTTGACGAGGTTTTTAACTTGCATTATTGGTTGCGTCATGTGAGCTCCTAGCTAGCGATTGCTTGTTTAGTTTCGTGAATATTAGGGAATGAACTCCACAGCTTTTGTGTATAGGCATGCTGCGGGTTATTTCGGATCTCATGAGATTTGTTCACTTCTACGATTTCTCCGTAGCGCATGATGGCAATGCGATCGCACAATTGGCTCATTAAAGCTAAATCGTGAGTAATAAATAATACTGAGAAGCCAAATTCTTCACGTAATTGGTAGATTTGCTGCAAGATTTCACGTTGTACAACCACATCAAGCGCAGTCGTGGGTTCATCCATGATGATCAACTTCGGATTGAGTGATAAAGCGATAGCAATGACTAGCCTTTGACGCATACCTCCAGAGAATTGGTGTGGATATTCGGTAAGACGGTGGCGAGGTATATTGACGAGATCCAACAGCTTTTCTGCGCGGTCTTTTGCTTGTTCATCACTCATGCCTTGGTGGTGGCGTAATACATCAGCAAACTGCTCTTGAATTGGAAGAACAGGGTTGAGAGAGTTCATCGCGCTTTGGAATACCATGGCAATTTCACTCCAACGCAAGGTATTAAGTGATGAATCAGACAGTTTCAGCAGATCGCAACCATTGAAGATGATTTCTCCGCCTGAAATAAATGCTGGCGGCTTGTGTAATCGGTTGATAGCAAAAGCTATCGTGCTTTTTCCACAACCAGATTCGCCTGCAAGCCCAAATATTTCGCCAGGTGCAATAGAAAAGCTTACTGACTTAACGGCGTTGAAATCGCCATCATCGGTAATGTAGTCGACACAAAGGTTCTTCACATCGAGAAGTGGAGGAGGGGTGAGTTCAGCAGTCATTGAAGTTACTCTTAATGTAATGATAATTATTATCATTATCTTTTTGTGACTTTAAAGAGAAGTGAGCAACTAAAAAATATTGAACTGACTCGTAAATATTTTTAGAGAATGTAAGGAATTTTCAAATAAAGACAGGAAGGATGACTTGAGAAATGAGAGTTGGATCAAATGACTTTTTCGACGGGGAATCTTTTAACTGTAATTCTAGAAAATGGCTTTGGCAAAGTATAATTGATGAAATTATTATTTCGCTTTGCGAACAGTCGAAATCATCACATTTTGGTACAGATTTTCTTAACAACCGAATGAGCATTTGCTACAGATTACTTGTCCATTACATGGTGCTTTCGGAGGAAAATATGTCCATTAATTCTATCAACCATGATGAAATGACAAACATAACAAACAAATGGGATGCGGATGAACAGATATCCCTAAAACCAGAAAAACAGGTGAAGTCAGCAGAAGCTCGTCGCCGCATTGAAGCGCTCAGAGAGATCCGTGAAAGTGGATTGAGCCTTGAAGAAGCGCGTGAGTTAGGCTTGATTCATTAAGCTTAAATTTCCTGAGTTTAATGATTGTTTGGTTTATTTGACAGGGGGGCAGGAAGCCGCCCTTTTTATTACATATTAATTAATGATAATCACTTAGATAAATGATCACCACCAGCCATAATGTCTGAAAATGTAAAGTTCTTGCTTAGCCTCTACCTCTTATATTCGCCGTTCAATTTGACACCCATCATTCCCCACACTAGCTTTAAAATGAAAACTATTAATATAAAACCTACTGCATAGGTTTTACACTATTTGTTGTGCTAGGAGTCAGCTATGTCAAGCGATGTACTTTTCTATGAACCAGAAGATAGTAACGGTTACCTTTCAAACTTCGCCAGTTCACCCATTGAAGTGAATGATCAAGTTTGGGCAACGAGTGAACATTATTATCAGGCAATGAAGTTTGCTTCTTCTGAACTGAGGCAAAAAATATATTATGCAGCTTCCCCGGAAGATGCGTTTATCTTAAGCCGTCAATATGAAGATCAAGTTCGTAACGAGTGGGATGAAATTAAAGTGGACGTAATGCGTTTTATTGTCACGGAAAAGTTTAAACAAAATCGATACTTTTCGCATTTACTTGCCAGTACGGGCGATTCGGTCATTAAAGAGCATTCGCATATTGATTCTTTTTGGGGAGATGGAGGAGACGGCTCGGGGCAAAATAAGCTGGGTCATATTCTTATGGATATTCGGCAAAATCTCCAAGAAACCGAGCCATTCAATCATGTGAATTTTGTTGATAAAGCCAAGCTCCCCACTCAATGGGGTACATTTCAAATGTATGGGTTTGTTGAGCGGGCAACGGGTAAAGAGCATTTGGCATTAGTTTACGGTGATTTATCTGAACAAGCTTCACCACTTATACGCCTTCACTCTGAATGTTTAACTGGTGATGCTTTATTTAGTGCCCGTTGTGACTGCGGTTTCCAGCTCTCTAGAGCGATGGAAAACATAGTGGAAGCTGGTAGTGGAGTTTTGTTCTATTTGAGGCAAGAGGGGCGTGGAATAGGGCTGATTAACAAGATAAGGGCTTATCATCTACAAGATGATGGGGCAGACACAGTAGAAGCAAACGAGAGGTTGGGTTTTGAGGCAGACATGAGAGATTATTCTTTTTGTCGCGGTATGTTGAGCTTCTTGGATATTAACTCTGTACGCCTTATGACAAATAACCCTCGAAAAGTTAAAGCGATGGAGAAGTCAGGCATAAACGTGGTGGAGCGTGTTGCTCTACAAGAAGGGAATAATCCGCACAATAACCACTACTTGAAAACGAAAGCAGAAAAGTTAGGGCACATGTTTGATGAGAGCTTTGTCCGCTAGTTATTTAAAAATCCGCTAGTCATTAGTTATTTCAAAGCCTAGGTAGAACGTAAAATAAAGCCCCAAACTGGAGTGGGGCTTTTTTGTTTCTCTGATAATAAAAATGACGCTTATGTCATGGCATTTATCAGTACTGTTGAACGATCTTATCCAATTTACCATTTGCTTTGAGAGCAACGAGTCGCTGATTAATAAAGCTTTGTAGTTCTGGGTCCATTTGAGGATCAAAAGCAAGGTGAATGGGATAATTAGGAATGACAGAATCAAAGTTTTGAAGTTGGAAGGTGCTTGGATCTAAGTTTTGCTGCGCTAAGTTATATTTTACTCGCGATTCCATTTCAACGAAGACGGTGTCTCCCGGAATTCGTTTTAGTACTCGGAAGGCTGCTGTGTAGTCCTTAACTCTTAATTCTTCTATCTGCCCTTCCTGAAAGTAGGGGTCAAGGTTCGGGTACTCAAACCCTAACAACAATACAACTGCTTTGTTTTCTAGATCATCCATGTTTTCAAAATCAAAAGGTTTAGATTGGCTGCTCAATAATGTGTGTTTTACATTGTAAATAGGGATGTCAGACAAGTTCCTAGACTGAATATTCCCCCAGGTAGGGCTACCATAGGTTATCCAGTTATTTTGTTGTTGAGATTCTAATAATGTGATCATTCTGTTAAAAGGGTAGGTGTGGTATTCCAATTCATACTGTGAACCTTGAAAGACCGCTTGAACAATATCAGTCACCATTCCGCTGTGGTCACTACCATTAGTTTCGATTTGAAAAGGTTGAGCCTGGTTTGCTATCACGTAATAGTGGACGGATTCGGAAGCCATCAGAGCATAGCTTGAGAATAAACTGACTAATGAAGTGATCATAATGGATTTGTGCATAACCTTCCCTGAGTAGTTAATGATTTACTACTATAATACTAGTTGAATATATAATGTTTGAGATAGAAATAGGTACTAAAGTATGGTGAAAATGGATAGACGCTATGTAGGATTATCTCGCCAGTTACTGGGAGTCATCATTGTTATCAGTACCCTATTTACGGTAATTGTGACAGCTTTAAGCTTATATGTTGAATATCAAAATCGAGTTTCGTACATCAGCTCTCAAATTGAGCAGGTTGAAGCCGGTTACCTTTCCGGACTAAGTTCTAGTTTATGGGTGGAAGATAGAGATCAACTTTTAGTTCAAGCTGAAGGGATCTTTCGTTTACCAGCTGTTAGCCATGTATTTATCCAAGATAAGAATGAAACCTTAGTTGACCTTGGTACTTCACCTGCGGAACAGTCGCACTCTCAATCATGGGATATGGTTTATGAGATGGGCGGAAAAGAGTATTACCTTGCGACTCTTACTGTTGAGTCGGATTTAAGTATGATTCTGCAAGACTTCGGTCAGCGAATCGGCATTTTATTATTGTTTGAAGCCATTAAAATTTTCCTTCTTTCTATTGTTTGTTTGTCAGTGGTTTACCACTTAGTCGTAAAACGCTTGATGGCTATGTCCTCTGAAATTCGTCATTTTGAAGAAGGTAATAAACCAGTATTATTGAAACCCTCTAAGTCTCATTACTATGATGAAATTACCGTTTTAGAAAACAACTACAATCAATCGATAGAAGAAGTGCGTAAGCATTATGAACAATTAGAAAAAGCCCGTGAAGTGGCTGAAAATGCCAACCGAAACAAGAGTGAATTTTTAGCCAATATGAGCCATGAAATTCGAACTCCAATGAATGGGATCATAGGGCTTTCTTCACTTCTTTCTGATATGGACATGCCTGAAGAGCAGAAAGAATACATTGAGATGCTCAACACTTCTTCACTCACTCTGTTGGACTTGATTAACGACATTCTCGACTTCTCTAAAATTGAAGCTGGGCGGTTAGAGTTACAATATGAACCTTTAAAACTTGCCGATATTGTTGCTGACGTTGAATCCACTTTTAGAGTAAAAGCCGAACAAGAAGGGTTGCTGTTCAAGTTGACTGTCGATCATCGTATTCCTTGTATGGTGAGTGGAGATGGCACTCAGCTAAGGCAAGTACTCAATAACCTAGTCGGCAACGCCATTAAATTTACCGAAAGTGGTTACGTACATCTCCACATGCAGCTGGATAAAGAGCCTGTTGATATGGGCAGAGTGAGCATTCGTTTTGAAGTGATAGATAGCGGTATTGGTATTGCGTCAGATAAGATTCAGTCAGTATTTGACAAGTTTCAGCAAGCCGATGGCAGCACGACCCGTAATTATGGCGGAACAGGGCTAGGGCTCGCAATTTGCCAGAAAATCGTCGCGTTAATGGGAGGTGAACTGAAAGTCATCAGTGAAGAGGATAGAGGAAGTACTTTTTACTTCACGATTGATTTTGACTCGAGTGATGTCTTAGGTAAAAGAAACGTCGATTTTGAATCGCTATCGGTATTGCTGGTGGATGACAGCCAATTCAACATGCGTATTACGTCATCACAATTGCAATCATTTGGTGCCAGTTCTATGTGCTGTGAGCACGCTAAAGTAGCGGTTGACTTGGTTCAGCAGTCCATTATAGATAACAAGAATTATGATCTAATTTTAATTGATAAAGTCATGCCTGGAATGGATGGGTTTGAACTTGCTAAAGTTTTAATTAATCGATTTAAATCGCAATGCCCACGTTTAGTGATGGTGTCAGCATGTCCAGAGACCCGTGATGAAGAATTGGCAAAACGAGTTGGCTTTGTCGCTTATTTGGCTCGGCCATACCAAGACAACCAGCTCAAGTGGCTCATCCGAAAAGCACTATCAGAAAACATTGAAGTTCAGTATACGCAGGACCACCTTTCTCACTCTCACGATAGGGCGGCTACCCTTGAGCCGACAAGATCTGAGACGCCAAGAGCCAAGGTCCCAAAAGTTGAAACGCCTAGAGCTGGGACATCGAGAACGGATGTATTTACCCCCACTAAAAAGCAAAAATCTGTTAATGATTCCATTGAGAACAGTAACATTCATCCACTTTCAGAGCCGTCACAGGAAAAAGAAGCTTATAAAGTGTTGGTTGTTGAGGACTCGTTAGTTAATCAACAGGTGGCTAAAATGATGTTGACCAAGCTTGGCTTACACGTCGATATTGCTGAGAATGGTAAAATTGGCGTAGATATGTATAAATTGTATGACTATCAAATGATTTTCATGGACTGCCAAATGCCTGTGTTAGATGGCTTTGAAGCCACTAAACAGATTCGCCAACTAGAGTCATCAAGCGGGCGTAAACCGACTCCTATTGCAGCCCTAACCGCTAATGTTGTCATGGAAGATAAGCACTTATGTTTTGATGTCGGTATGGATGAATTTCTTGCCAAGCCTGTGAACCACAATGCTTTAAAAGAGGTGGTTCGCCGTTATATACCGGATTTAGAAATACTAACGGGTAAGAACGAGCACGGGATCCGCTAAAGATTCAAAAATTAATAACTAACTTTGATTCATCCCCTAGCATTAAGGGTTAAGCCTTGAGATTGTGCTCAATATGTTGGTTTTACTGGGTGGCTATGTGCTATATTTCCCGACCAAGTGTATTACAGACGAAGGCTAGCAATGTCTATCAACCTTTCACTCCTTCCGCCCAGTGAGAAAAATAAAATCGAACTGGATAAGCAAGCATCATTTCTTGTATGGAAATTGAAGCAAGCTAAATGTGGCCCTGAAGCCATTGTTGAAGAAGCAATGAAGCTAGGTGATCCAGAAGAAAAGGCTTGGTTTGAGCAGTCTGTAGATAAATACAAACGAGTAATGGGTGTCGCATAATTGCGGCTTTCTGTTACTCAGCAAGGCTGTTGAATTGAAATGACACAGCTTTTTGCTAGAATTTGCCCCGTTAATTGAATTAGAGAGAACATCCCGATGGGAAGAAGTTTTGAAGTGCGCAAAGCCTCTATGGCGAAAACTGCAGGCGCAAAAATTAAAGTTTATTCTAAATACGGTAAAGAGATTTACGTACTGGCTAAGAACGGCAGCTCTGACCCAGACATGAACCTACCTCTTAAGCACCTGATTGCTAAAGCGAAGAAAGACCAAGTACCAGCACACGTTATCGACAAAGCGATCGATAAAGCGAATGGCGGCGGTGGTGAAGACTTCCAACCAGCTCGTTACGAAGGTTTTGGCCCAGGCGGCACTAGCGTAATCGTTGACTGCCTGACAGATAACGGTAACCGTACATTCCAAGATGTTCGCCAATGTTTCGTAAAAACTGGCGCGAAAATTGGTGTTGAAGGAACGGTTTCTCACATGTTCGCTCACCAAGCTGTATTCCAGTTCAAAGGTGAAGATGATGAAATCATTCTAGAAACTCTGATGATGGAAGACATCGACGTGACTGACGTTGAGCTAGAAGACGGTGTGATCACTGTATTTGCTCCAACGACTGAGTTCTTTAAAACTAAGACTGCACTAAACGCTGCGTTCCCAGAGCTAACTCTGGATGTTGAAGAGATCACATTCGTACCTCAAAACCACGTTGAAATCCCAGAAGAAGATGCTGAGAAGTTCCAGAAATTCTTAGATATGCTAGATGACTGTGATGATGTTCAGCAGGTTTACCATAACGCTGAGCAGTAATATCAATCTATAATTGATAGCTTTGCTCTTGTGAGTAGAATGCAGAATACAAAAAACCGAGCCTAGTGCTCGGTTTTTTTATGGGTGTAATTCAGGCGTTTGTCTGTGACATGGTTCTTTGAACGGATAGCCCCTTGATCATTGTTCCGTGATTTTAGGTTGGCAAAGCGTTCTCGGGCGACAAATCCATGCTGATAGTTTTCTAATCAAAGGGAGCACTGTGAGGTTGAGCACGATGGCACACGGCCAAGCAAGAAAGAAGCTTTGTAGCCAGATTGGCGGCCATTCGTGGCTGAACCCCATTTTATAGCCAGAAATTACCCCTGACATGATAGTCGCCATGGTCAGAGAGGATAAAATCGCGGTTACCCAAAATTGTTTGTTGTTCATATTATGTTTCTCCCGTGATTTTCTGTTGTTGATAAGATAAGGTTACATCTATCCATTAGTGAGAAAAATAGGCATATGTAGAAGTATGAATTCCATATTTGGAAACATTGATGATCTCTTCTTATTCTGTGCTGTGGTTGAAGAAGGCTCTTTGCTGTCTGCATCGAAGCGGCTGCAACTGCCTGTGTCGACCATGTCGCGTCGGTTAACCGCATTGGAAGAACGCCTCAATATCCGGCTATTAGAAAAGAAAGGTCGTGAGCTGGTGGCTACCAAAGATGGTGAGGCGGCCTTTGCTGCACTGAGCAGTGGCATGGAGTCGATTCATTACGGCTTTAATAGCTTGCTGGAAGAGCGTGATGCTATTCAAGGCAAGATAAAGCTCGCAGTGCCTCATAATTTCTATAGTGGCTTTCTACGGTCGACTGTAGAGCAATACCTCTCTCAATACCCGAACGTTCAACTCGACCTTACCTTGAGCCAGCAACAACTCATTCCGCAGACTGATCGTGATTTGCTGATCACGTTTAAGATCTCGGGTATGGAAGGCATGATTGCTCGGCCACTTTTCAAAGCCAAGCACGGATTTTTCGCGAGCCAAGAATACTTAGATTCGCGTGAGACAATAGAAAAGCCGGACGATCTAGAGCTGCAAGACTGGATTAACGTCGATGATGTGTTTGATATGCCGCTCTACAAATCCGACCGCCTAGAGCAGATGATCACGATTAAACCTAAGTTCATCGTTAACGATATTCATGCGGTAGCGGCCGCAGCGCAAAAAGGCTTGGGGCTTGCTTCATTGCCTTTTCGTCATATATCCCCTGAGATGAATTTGATTCAAGTGCTTCCAGAGTATCATCGGGGTGATCGCCAAGCGTATTTAGTGTACAAAGAAAGAAAATATCAGCCAAAGGCTTTGACCCTGCTTATTGATGCATTGATTGAGAGTGTTCGATCTTTTCATAGCGATGACTTGGTCAAATAAAAGGAGAAAGAAATGAAAGTAAGTTTTATCGGGCTAGGCGTTATGGGTTTCCCAATGGCAGGCCACCTAGTCAAAGCCGGTTTTGAAGTTACGGTATTTAACCGCACTCACAGCAAAGCGCTAGACTGGGCTGATAAACACCAAGGTAAAGCTGCTGAGAGCGTGGCTGAGTGTGTTGCCGAAGCTGACATGGTATTGGTTTGTGTTGGCAACGATGATGACGTTCGCAGCATGACGACCAGCGAAACCGGAGCTTTAGCTGCAATGAAACCTGGGGCGATTCTTGTTGACCACACAACTACGTCAGCTTTGTTATCTGAAGAGTTAGATAAAGCCGCTCAAGAAGTCGGTGTTCGTTTTATGGATGCGCCAGTTTCTGGCGGACAAGCAGGCGCTGACAACGGTGTTTTAACGATCATGTGTGGTGGTGATGATGCCTTGTTCAATGAACTACAACCTATCTTTGAAGCGTATGGTAAATCTTCTGTTTTGATGGGCAGTGTAGGGCAAGGGCAACGTGCCAAAATGGTCAACCAAATCTGCATTGCAGGTGTATTGAATGGTTTGTCTGAAGGTTTGATCTTAGCTGAAAAGTCAGGTCTAGATATTCCGACATTGGTGGATTGCCTTAAAAATGGTGCAGCTGGCTCATGGCAGATGGAAAATCGTGCAGTGACCATGGCACAAGACAAATTCGATTTCGGTTTTGCTATTGATTGGATGATCAAAGACCTAGGTTTCTGTTTAGATGAAGCTCAACGTCAAGGTGTGCGTTTACCGCTAACAGAAAAGTCGATGGCTGCGTATAAAGCGTTATCTGAATCAGGTGAAGGGCGTATGGATACCTCTGTATTGATGAAAGCTGTCACAGCAGAATCAAAAGCCTAGCTGATCATAGTGTATTCGAATCAGGATTTTTTTAATCGATGGTTAAGTCGAATATTAATGATTCATCACTAAGCTTAAGTATTTAAGAATAAATTGAAGCGCTAACGTTCAACGCTAACTCATAATAACAATGGCTGTTTGTACAGCCATTGTTTTGTTTTATCTTGGTGCTATGTATCCATGCTCCTTTCTAGCTTCAATCCATTTTCCTCCATCCAACTAAGCGCTCTATTTTCCGTTTACCCAGCCTGATGACCATTCACGCCGATTAAATACCTTTCATCGCATTCAACTTTATCCATGACAATTTACGGTTAACCTTTCATCGTCAACTTATGAAAGGAACCGCAGCTATGACACATCTAACTTCGAATACAACGACCTTCTCTACTACTTCTAGTTTCAAGCAAGTAAAAAACTCCCTGAGCTCTGCGCTTAAAGTACCAATGCTAGGTTTGGCGGCATCTTTACTTTTTGTCGCACCATTTACGGTGAATGCGAATCCCAATAATGAAACGCTTTCTATTTACAACCAAGCTGCTCAAGGTGATGAAGATTTGGTTGATGTGGCTTACGAGCAACTGAATGCAACTCTAGAAAAAGAAGGGGCGACGCCTCTTACCTTGGTTTATCTAGGTAGTACTGAAACCTTAATGGGTCGAGATGCTTTTTTACCTTGGAATAAAATGAAGTTTGTAGAAAAAGGGCTAGCGACCATTGATAAGTCTTTGCACTTGTTGAGTGATTTTGAAACGCCAATTCATGAACAAGAGAGAATTCAAGGCTTACCAGAGTCGTACCTGACTCGCGCTATGGCTGCTGTTACTTATTCATCACTTCCAGACATGTTTAACCACTTTGAGCGTGGTTATGACCTATTTATTGCCCTACTAGCTGAAGATAATTTCCGCCAACAGCACTTTGCTGCCACTTCATGGGTTTACCGCTATGCAATTGAAGCTGCGATTCGAGCTGAAGATATGAAGCAAGCAAAAGAATGGTTAGCTGAAATGGAAACGCAAGATGATTCAAATATTGAAACCATGACAGCAAAAGCCTTAGTCGAAAAAGCAGTTTCACAAAGCTAATCACAGAATGAAGTCCAAAGAGCTAGAGGGAAGCGGCATGATTCAATTTAATCAAATTAAGAAAAGTTACCAGTTAGGTACTCAAACTGTGGCTGCGCTACAAGGTGTGGACGGGGTTATCCAAAAGGGCGAAATGGTGGCCTTATGTGGTCCTTCTGGTTCAGGAAAAAGTACGTTACTTAACATATTAGGTTTACTGGATATGGACTACCAAGGGGCAATCACTTTGGATAATAAACCTTATCCGAAAGAACGAATCGCGGCTGCAACCTTCCGTCGTCAGCAACTGGGTTTTGTATTTCAAAAATTCAGCTTAGTACCTGTGATGACCGCTCTAGAAAATGTGGCTTACCCGCTTATGTTAAACGGTCTGGATAAAGCACAGCAGGAATCTATGTCAATCGACATGCTAGAGCGTGTTGGATTAGGTGACTTCATCCACCATCGTCCAGATAACCTGTCTGGTGGGCAACAGCAACGAGTGGCGATTGCGAGAGCTTTGATACATAAACCTACATTGGTTATTGCTGATGAACCTACAGCGAGTTTAGACAGCCATACAGCCAACATGGTGATCGATATTATGAAAGAACTCGGTCATGAGATGGGGACAACCTTTGTGGTTGCGACACACGACTCTCGAATGGCCGAGCGCTGTGATCGAGTGATTGAATTGCTGGATGGTCAACTTCTAGGAGCACAATTACAAAACTCACCTAAGTTGGAGGCAGTGTTATGAAAGCATTAACTGTTTGGGCTCCTATACGCTTAGCTTGGTTGAATTTACTGCGTAATGGTCGCCGAAGTTTATTGTCGGTTTTAATTATCGCAATTGCTGTTTTTGCGTTAACCAGTGCTGGTGGGTATGGCTTATACACCTACGAGTCTTTACGTGAATCAACAGCTCGTGATACCGGACATTTAACTTTGAGCGTACCTGGATACTTTGAGCAAGATGAGGAGATGCCGCTGAGTAATGGTTTAGATAATGCTCAAGCGTTAATTCAAAACATCATTGGTGATACAGATGTACGTGGTGTGCAACCTAGAGTGTATTTCAGTGGTTTGGTGTCTAATGGTACCAAGACGAATATCTTCATGGGTACGGGCGTGAATGAACGTGAATTTGATATGAAAGGACCGTTCTTAGACGTTCGCAGCGGCAGCACGCTATCAGATGTGAATTCACCTCGATATGATTCTCAAGAACCGCAAGTTATGTTGGGTATTGATTTAGCCCGTAACCTTAAAGTGGAAGTCGGTGATTGGGTGACTTTACTGGCAACCACCAGTGACGGCGCATTGAACGCTTTCGACTTCAAAGTACAAGGGATTTACTCAACAGGTGTTCCTGATCTAGATAAACGCCAGTTATATATTCATGTAACCAGTTCTCAAGAACTTCTGGCATCGGATAAAGTCAGTACCTTATCAGTTTTCTTATTTGAGACAGGTTTGACGGACTCAGTGCAAACCCGTTTGGAAAGTAAATTGTCTGCCCCTCCTTTCTTGAATGATCTTGGCTCACAGAAGATCGAGATCACTCCTTGGCAAGATCGCGCTTTTTTCTATACCAAAGTGAAAGATCTGTATGACCGCATTTTCGGGATCATGGGCGCTGTGATGGCATTGGTCGTCTTTGTGTCTTTGTTCAATACCATGACCATGTCGGTGACCGAGCGTACTCGTGAAATAGGTACTTTAGCAGCGCTTGGCAGTTATCCATCGGAAATTGTTTCTGGCTTCTTAAGAGAAGCAGGACTATTGGCATTGATAGGCAGTGCTGTAGGCGCGATAACCAGTGCGCTCGTCAGCTTATTGTTGCTGGTGGTTGATATTCAAATGCCACCACCACCGGGAAGGTCAGAAGGTTACCCTTTGAACATCTATTTCTCATTTGAGCTGGTTGCAGCAGCAACCTTGTGTGTGATGCTGATTTGCTTAACGGCGGCTTACTTTTCTGCAAGAAAAGGCGTGAATAAACCCATTACAGAGGCACTAGTGTATGTATAACTTCAAAGAGATAAGACGCTCTCAACGTTTCCTGATTAACAGCTTTTTTATAGTGTTTTTGTTCATGGGTAACATCGCGAATGCATCACAAAGCTTAGACCAGCAAACAGTAACTGAAATGATCGCTAAAGCAGATCGCTACCGACTCAACTCAGAAGCGGCTTCAAAGGTAATTTCCTTAGTCAACTTATACGAAAGCGGGCAATTGGACAAAACGCGTCAGTACAATGTATATACGCGCCCAAATAGAGAATCATTAGTTGTGTTTAAATCCGCGGTAGAGGCGGGGCAAAAAATGCTCATGATAGAAGATAGCTACTGGCTATTGATGCCGAAAAGCCGTCGTCCTATTCGTATTACACCAATGCAAAAACTATTGGGTGAAGCGTCGGTAGGGGACATATCGACTTTGACATGGAGTGAAGATTACCAAGGCTCTTGGGTGAAACAGCAAAGCCTAACTTTACCTTCTGGTGAAAGCTTACAAGCGCATCAATTGAAGTTGATATCGAAAACCAAAGGGGCAAGTTATCAAACCATCGATTTATGGGTGAGTGTCGACAGAGCCTTTCCTATTAAAGCTGATTTGTACTTACGTTCAGGGAAAATAGCCAAACAAGCGTGGTTTGAAGAAGGTGTACGCAATGAATTGCCAAGTGTCGTTGCGATGACGCTACTTGATAAGATCCAACCTAATAAAAAGACAGTGATTGAGTACTTGGAAATCTCAGAACAAAAGCTAGAAGATAAGTTCTATAACCCAGCTTACCTATCACGAAATAGTGTGTCAGGGCTTTAATCATGTTTGGTCGTAGGGAAACGTATATGAAAAAAGCATGGGTACAGGTTCGTTCTTTAGGCTTATTGAGCTTAATAAGTGTCGGCATGAATGCTTATGCCGAGGCTGCCTTTCATGAAGCTGTCTATCATGGAGGTACTCAAACAGATCAAGAAGTGACATTGGCGTGGGACTGGCAAATCAGTGCGGACACCACACAATCCAGAGAAACGCCGTTTAGCTTACAAAGCCAGCATAGCTACCAATCAGTGAATGCGTTGCTTGATTTAGAAGTCGGTTATGAAAACTGGCTTGGGCTATTTGCGATTAAAGGCAACGATTTATACAGCCATAGTTCTCATTTCACCTCTATTGATAGCAACTCTACTTATGGGGCATCACAAACGGACTTTGAGGCTGAGTTCATTATTCGAGAGCTATTTTGGCAAGGTGAATGGGATTTATCGACTGATTGGCTTGGTGATCACTATCTCGATGTAACCTTGGGTAAAGTTCGTTTAGATTGGGGAGTCGGTTATGGTTATCGCCCACTTGATGTGATTAAACCTTACCGCCGTAACCCTGTTGGAATAGTGGCGGAAGAAGGGGCTGGCGTGTTCTCTCTTTCTTCGTTTGATGGGCTAGGGGAGTGGACGCTTATTTATAGTGATTCTTCTTGGACATCTCATGACAGCGACTCTCAATACACCAACGAATTAGAACAACAAAGTGAACAGCAAGGGTTTGGTATACGCCGTTACGGCTTAGTTGGAGAGCATGAATACCAATGGCTCGCTTATTATGATGACGTTAGGCATGGCTTATTTGGGGCAAGCGTGGTTTCTGTACTGGATCTTGCTTGGGAGTTTCATGGTTCAGCGGTGTATCAGCGCCACAGTCTTGGCTATCAGCAGCCCAAGACACAACCCAATAACCTTCAGCCTGTAACGTTATCCGAGAAGGGTGAGGCTTATCAAGCACTTGTCGGTTTAACGTGGGCGAATGAAATCGGCAATAGCATTATTCTTGAATACTGGTTTGATAGCCGAGCATGGAGTGGCTCTGAATGGAAAGAAGCAATCAACAGTGCAACGCTATTAAAAAGTAACCCAGCAAGCGCCACACTGGCTGGTTCCTATGCTCAGGGTTATCAGCACGCCAATATCGTTCAGCATAACCTCATGTTTCATTGGGCATTAGACTCAACTGCATGGGCGCATATTTTTTCAGATGGCATGAATGAAACACCTCAAGGTGATTCGTGGGGATGGCTAAGCAGTGTGACTCCAACCTTAGATGTGCTGATTTCGCCTGAAGATGGTGGTTTTATTGTGACTCAATGGATCAACTACCAAATAGTCGATAGCGGCTCATCTTCGGTTGATTTGGAACTTGCTGCACGCTTTTTAGCTGGTAAAGGTGATTCTGCTTACGCCAATCTACCAGATAGCCATATATTCATTTTAAATATCAAAGGACGATTCTAATGGCACTTAACATTTCTCAACGAATCAAACCTAAGCACTTTCCGTGGATCAAAAGTGTATTACTGACTAGTTTGTTTTGTGTATTAATTGCGTTTACCACACAAACGGTTTGGGAAGGTGGGATCGCACATCACTTATTGATCAGTTTTGGTTTTGGTTATAGCGCAATATTGTCTTCATTCGTCATTGTCCGCTTATTTCCGAATATCTCAAAGTTACTTGAAGCTGCGACCTCTATGGTTTTTTCATTGATTGTCGGGACGCTGAACGCGCGATTTTGGTTGGATGAATATTTAGATGACAGCCAGTCAGGTATGAAATCTGTAGTGTTACTTGGTATTGTTTTTTGTACCATTTGTTATTACTACTTTTATACAAAAGAACAAAAGCTTGTGGCTGAAAATGCCCTAGAAACTGCGAAACGAAGACAAGCCGATCAAGATAAAGCGTTGGTTCAAAGTCAACTCAAACAATTACAAAGCCAAATTGAGCCGCACTTCTTATTTAACACGCTAGCGACTATAAGCGCATTGATTGAAACTGATAATGACAAAGCCAAGCTTATGCTTGAGAAGCTGACAGAGTTATTACGAGTGACACTAAAAAACAGCCGAAATGAGCAATCTACCATTGAACAAGAGCTAGCTTTGATTAACGCTTACCTCGGAATCCAAAAAATTCGACTGGGTGAAAGGTTAACGTTTTCTATCAACAGTGAAGGGATATCTGATGATCAGATTCTACCTCCGTTTTTGATTCAACCTCTTGTTGAAAATGCACTAACACATGGTATTGAACCAAGGGCTGTGGGTGGTAATGTGTCTATTCAAATTACTCGCAAAGATTCACATCTGGTGATTGAAGTTTCTGATAATGGCGCAGGGTTGAATCCTGAACCTAGCTCAAGTACTACTGGGCATGGTGTGGGGCTTAGTAACATAAAACAACGCATTGAAACTTTGTTTGAAGGTAAGGCAAGTATGTCTATCAAAGAGCAAAGTACTGGTGGTGTAATTTCTACGTTATCGCTGCCTATTTAATCGAGCAATTTACAGTGTGAATTTAAAGGAATGACAAGCATGGCTAGGGCTGAGCAACCAAAAAACGTGACGGCAATCATTGCTGATGATGAAGCATTGCTTAGGCGACATCTAGATAAAACATTAGCGGAAGTGTGGCCAGAACTAGACATCGTTTCTTGCGTCGATAATGGATTAAAAGCATTACAAGACATTGAAACCCTCAACCCTGATATAGCATTTCTCGATATTCGAATGCCTGAAATTGACGGCATGAAACTCGCCCAGAAATTGCAGGCGCTACCTTCACCTCCACTTGTCGTATTTATCACTGCTTATGACGAATACGCCGTGAAAGCATTCGAGCAAAATGCGGTTGATTACTTACTCAAGCCAATTAATGAGGCTCGTTTAAGTGCAACCTGTGAGAAGTTGCAATCGAGGCTTGTCAGTTTACATTCTTCTCCAATAAAAGGTTCTCAACAAAATAAATCGTTATCTGCTTCCGCCATACAGACACCAGACTTAGCGGCTTTGATGGAGCAAATACAGCAACTCTCGCAACCGGCTCAAATGCCACAGTACTTAAATTGGGTGAAAGCGAACGTAGGTGATGATCTTCACTTAATTTCTATTGATGATGTGTTGTTTTTTAAAGCCGAAGATAAATATGTCTCTGTGTTTAAAAAAGATGAAAACGGAAAGCTCCAAGAGTTCATTATCCGAACTTCTTTAAAAGAGCTTCTTAGTCAACTTAATCCAGATGAATTCTGGCAAATTCATCGTTCTACAGTAGTGAAAGTATCGTCTATTCAAAAAGTGAAAAAAGACTTTTCCGGGCAAATGTTGGTTCATATTGAAGGTAGAAAACTACCGGTAAGCCGTTCATCTCAAACCTTATTTAAAGGTATGTGATTCCACTTTAACTCGGTACTCATGCTGCATGATTTGTAATTTATAAAACCAACAATTTCAAAAAAAATAACGATGGGTTGCAAAAAATAAAAGTAGAGCGGATAGCGAAGAATAATGATATTTGAAGGCGATATATTAGGGGAAAATACCACTTAAAGAGGTCGTCATGAAAGCACATTATGCCGCTGTTGTACTTTGCGTAGCATTAGCCGGGTGCAGCACTCAGCCTACCCAAACCTTATTAAAATCTGACCCGTATTGGGTTACTGGCGAATTGAATAATGGTCTTAAATACCATATTTATCCTGACAAAGAACAGCCTGTTTCGGTACGCTTGCTTGTACATGCCGGCTCACTTCAAGAAAATGAACAGCAGAAAGGCTATGCTCATTTTGTAGAGCACATGGCTTTTAATGGCAGCACCAATTTTTCTCAAAATGATGTAGTAAGTTTGTTTGAACAGGCTGGCGCAAGTTTTGGTGCAGATCTCAACGCGTATACTTCCTACCAAGAAACTCTGTATAAACTTGATCTTCCTGATAATAGCCAATTAGAAAAAGCGGTTACTTGGTTGCGCGATATCGGTGATGGTTTAAGTATTTCTGAGGAAGAGGTTGAAAAAGAGAAGGGGGTGATACTTGGTGAGTTTCGCTATTCCCGTAAAGAAGATAAGCCCTTCGCCTTCAAGTTTTACGACCACTTAATTCAAGATAATCAATTTGCCAAACACGATCCTCTTGGCACTAAAACGTCAGTATCCAATGTGGATGCTCAAGGTCTGAAAGATTTTTATCAAACATGGTATCAGCCTCAATTGACCGAACTGGTTATATCTGGTGATATCACGCTTAGTGAAGCGATACCACTTGTAGAAGAAAAATTTTCAAGCTGGAAAAGAGGGACGACCCCGTTCCCCAATAAGAAAAAACACACCACGTACAATAATAATGACTTTGTCGATTATGTTGGGGGCAGTGAATCTCCAAGTATCGGAATCGTGATTGATCGTGGTGCAAGAGTTACCACCAGTCATGAGCAACAACACCAGTTATGGTTAGATGAAATCTCACAACAGTTGATTCAGCAACGTCTCTCTGATGTATTTGTTGATGCGGCGTTACCCATTCAATGGGCTTTCTCGACCAGTTATTTAATCGAGTACCAGCGTTACTCGATAACCAGTGTGGCCTTTCCTACTCAGCACCGTGAGCAGAGCCAACAACAGTTTTTCACTACATTGGCTTCTTTACGTGATTACGGTGTGACAGAAAATGAACTGAAAGTTCCTTTACAGGAATACACATCGTATTTAGAAGACGTGAACAGCAATTGGGATAAAATGAATGGTATTGGTCATGCAGAAGGTAAATCGGTTGCGTTAGTTATTGATCAAAAAGTGCAATCTCAGTTGGATTACATCGCCAGTATGAAAGTGTTTTTGGCTGATTTGAACGTGAAGACGATCAACCGGAACCTCGACAAACTGTTATCAAGTTCTTACTTTATCGGCGTAGGGTTAGATGAAAGTGAAGACGTAGCGGCAATACAGGAAGAGCTATCTGGATTGAAATCTACGTTTAAGAAAACAGGCTCAAAGCCATTATTAGTCACCGCCAGCAATGCGTTTAGCGCACCTGGAAAGCAAGGTGAAATAGTGTCGGTGAAACAAATTAACCAAGACCCAAGTTTGCAGAAGTGGACTTTAAGTAATGGCGTGGACGTATGGTATTTACGTGATAGCAAGGCGGGGAATCAAGTCGGTGTATATTACGCTAGCCAAGGTGGTAAAGCTGCATTAGACCCTAGTTTGTTTCCTGCGACCGAAGTGGCTGTTCCCGTCGTGATCCGAAGTGGAGTCGGGGATTTTACTGGTCCTCAATTGGATGCTCACCTAAAACGCCATGATATTCAAATTTACCCATTTATTAATTTTACTCATCATGGGCTAGAAATTAGCGCCAAGAAAAAAGGGCTAGCTGAAAGTTTCGCCGCTCTTAATGCTATCATGAATGATGTTAAGGTTGACCCTGCTCAGCTAGAAGCTGTGAAAGAAGAATTTGCTCAAAATCGCAGTGCTTACTTAGCGACACCTCTTGGCGAGTTTACGCAAATGGTGAACAAGAATAGTTATAAAAGCGACAGCCGACATTTCATGTTGGAAGCTGATGATGTAAAGCGTGTCACGGCAAAAGAAGTGGAAGCGATTCATCATCAACTGTTCCAAATGAGGCGTAACAATACGCTGGTGGTTGTGGCTGATATTAACCCATTAGAGCTGAAGCCTTTGGTTCGTCAATACATTGCATCGATACCTTTGGAAGCCATTGAAGCGCCTGAGTTTACCGTCGCTTATCAAAAAAATGCTTTGCCTAGAGTGGATGTTAACGTAAATACAGAAGACAGTAGCCAATACTTTCTAAGAGTCATGTCAGACAACCATACTAGCCAATCAGCGAAGGATGTGTTTATGGATGATATGTTGCAAAGAATATTGAGCCGCCGTTTAACTTCATATGTGCGCGAAGAGCTCAGTTTGGATTATGCACCGTATGCTTTTTCAGCGGCACAAGATAGCGAGCCAAGCCATGACTGGTTCCTAGGTGCGCAAACGGCACCTGAGAACATAGATCAGATAGAAATAGCCATCGATAAAGTGATTACAGATATTTTAACGGGTATTTCAGAAGAAGAAACTCAGGTTGCAGCAAAGCAGTTGGTGGTGGATCTGAACCCTATTAAAGATAATCCAACCCAACAAGCTTGGTTTCTTTCACGGTATCTAATTCATGGCTATGGTGTGAATGCATTGATGGATATTCAAGGAATGGCAGATTCCATTTCTCAAGAGGATATGTCTCAACATGCTAAAGACATTTTTGGTAGTGGTAGTTGGACTTCTAAGAATGTAATGAGACCTAAGTTGTAAATTAAACTCTGTATGAATTTTATCCAAATAGAGGTGAGAGTCGAGAAGTCGCTCTCACTTTTTTGTATTACTAGAATGAAAATGGCCTATTTACTACGAAATATAGGAGTGAAGTAAGCTTAAATAATTTATAAAATGAAGATCGTGATCACAAAGCTATTCGTACAATTTAATATTAAATAATAATCATTAGCTCAGCCTGTATATTGTCACTGAATGACATTAAGAGGTTGTTATGAAAAATTATTATTTAGCGACAGCGCTTTGCGTAACTTTGATTGGCTGTAGCTCAACTCCCCAAAATACCCAACTCCAACCTGATCCTGCTTGGACTTCTGGTCAGCTAGACAATGGTCTTACGTATCATGTTTATCCAGATCATGAAGCATCTGTTTCTGTTCGATTATTGGTTCATGCCGGTTCATTCCAAGAAAATGATCAGCAAAAAGGCTATGCCCATTTTGTTGAGCATATGGCTTTCAATGGCAGCAAGAACTTCTCTCAAAATGATGTTATTAGTTTATTCGAGCATGCAGGTGCCAGCTTTGGTGCGGATCTGAATGCGTACACTTCTTATCAACAAACGGTGTATCAATTAGATTTACCTGATAACACTCAGTTGAAGCCTGCTTTAACTTGGTTGAGAGATATTGGTGATGGTCTTGAAATCGCAAGTCGCGAAGTGGAAAAAGAAAAAGGCGTCATTTTAGGTGAATTCCGTTATTCACGTTTAGAAGACAAACAAGTTGCAGATAAATTCTATGATCACTTCATTGAAGGTGGCCCATATGAATTTAAAGATGCTCTGGGTACGAAAGAGTCGGTGACTCAAGCGAATTCTCAAGGGTTAAAAAGCTTTTACCAAACTTGGTATCAGCCTCAATTAGTTGAGGTGATAGTGTCAGGTGATATCAACATTAATGATGTGGTACCACTCATTGAAAAACAGTTTTCAGATTGGGAACGTGGTCAAACACCTAAGCCTGCAAAACAAAAAATCACGACGTTTAATGAAGGTGACTTTATTGAATATGTGGGTAGTAGTGAGCCCCCGAGCATCTCTTTGATGACGAAACGTGCACCTAGTGTGATTGAAAATCATGCCCAACAGCATCAGTTGTGGCTTGATGAGTTTTCTCAGCAAATGATTCAACAGCGGCTAAACAAAGCATTTAATGACGCAGCACTGCCTACTCAATGGGTGATATCGCAAAATTACTTGATGGAATATCAGCGTTATTCGTTAACCAGTGTGGCATTCCCTGCAGGTGAGCGAGAAGTGACACAGCAAAAGCTATTGTCGACTTTAGCGTCACTGCGCGATTATGGAGTGTCGGAAAACGAGATTGTGAGTGAAGTCCAGGTTTACAAAGGCTTGCTTTATAATGTTGAGAAAGATTGGGATCAAATGGACAGTGTGATTCACGCTGATTATAAAACCACAGCTTTAGAGGTTGAGCAAAAAGTACAGTCACAACGTGACTACCAAGCTAGCCTTGGAGCATTCCTTGAGAATTTAGATCTCGATGTGATTAATGACAATATTGAGGCGTTACTATCTAGTGATTATTTCTTGGTTGTAGGGGTGGATAAGAGTGAAGACCGAGCAGAAATCATAAGCAGCATCGATAGCTTGAAAGCTGAATACAGCAAATCTGGAATTCAACCATTATTTGCCATGACCAGCAGTGCCTTTGCGATTCCTAGCGCTCAAGGGGACATTGTTACTAAAGAGCAAATGTATACAGACCCGCATATCCAGAAGTGGATGCTAAGTAATGGTATTGAAATGTGGTATCTGCGTGACTCTCTTGCTGGTGAGCAAGTTGGGCTGTATTACATTAGCTTAGGTGGTAAAGAGGCGTTAGACCCTAGCTTATACCCTGCGGTTGAAGTGGCGCTCCCTGCCATTGCAAGAAGTGGTGTTGGCAGCTTCACGGGTTCTGAACTTGAAGCTCATATGGATCGTGAAAGCATTCAGGTGTATCCATTTATTGATTCTACTCGTCATGGCATTGAGTTTAAGCTGAATAAAGATGGGTTAGCAGAAACGTTTGCCGCTTTAAACGCTATTGTGACATCTCCCAATGTATCACCAGACCAACTGGAAGCAGTCAAACAAGAATTTATGGAAGCTCGAGAATCTTTCTTGGAAAGCCCTGTTGGTCAATTTGATCAAGCTATGAACCAGAACAGTTTTGCGCCGAGTAGCCGTCACTTTTTATTAGACGGAAAAAGTGTTGAGTCTGTTTCGGCTGATGATGTGTTTAGTGTTCATCAGCAACTGTTTGGTCAATTTCGCAATAATAAACTCGTAGTTGTCGGGAATATTGACCCAAGTGAGTTGATGCCTCTTGTGCGTCAATATGCCGCTTCTATTCCATTGGAAAAGGCCGCAGTGCCTGATTTTAAAGTCGCTTACAATACTAAGCTCAAAGAGCGCATTGATATGGCGATTAACAATGAAGATAGCACTGAGTACATATTGAGAGTGATTTCTGAGAAGTCATCAGAAGCGGTGTCTGAAACTGAATTGCCGAGTTCAGGGCATACAGAAAAACAATCAGCGAAAGAAGTCTTCATGGAAGATCTTCTGCAGCGTATTCTGACTATTCGTTTAGATGGATATATTCGTGAAGAGTTGAGTTTAGACTACTCGCCTTATGCTTATTCAATATCACAAGACGGTGAGCCAAGTTATGACTGGTTTGTGGGAGCACTAATCGCACCTGAAAATGCGGATAAAATAGAAGTTGCCATTGATAAAGTGATTACTGATCTGCTGAAGGGCATCTCTGACGATGAAATTAGATCGGCGGGTAAACAATTGGAGAACGACTTCACCCCGTTAGAAATAAGCCCGGTTGATCAAGCATGGGTTGTGTCTCGTTACCTTATACATGGTTACGGAGTCGAAGCTTTGTTTGATGTTAATAAGATGGTGAATTCAATTTCTAGCCAAGAAATGAATGAGCTTGCAGAACGAATTTTTGGTGAGAATAGCCGACAGGTCAAGAGTATCTTACGTCCTAAAAGCTAAACTTAAGTGCTTTGCATTCGAACTAATTAAGACAAACGTCTATTTGTTACGTTTAAGTTAGGGTGAACAAGTTACTCTGTATTTCAAAGCCAAGCACTTGTTGCTTGGCTTTTTTTGTAGAGTATGAAAATAGAAGAGGGCTAAGAGTTTAAGGGTAAAGCACAATAGGTTGCCATCGAAGTGGTGAGCTATCATTGTCAGCGTTATGTCAAATATGAATGAGTTTGCTTTTAAATCAATTGTCACTCTCACGGATGTTCTATATTGTCGCCACTTATACCTTTTGAGTGTTAATTGATTTGCTGAAACTGGGTTTTCGACTTGTGTTACTTTTGCTGTTACTGAGCCTTGGCTTAGTGAATTTGCATGGGCATACGTTTAATTCCATCCAATCGGTGCAATACACTACAGCTAAGCAAGTCTGTGATGTGCAAGCTCAGTCTGTGGCAAGCGATAGTGCGGTCTCACTCGTAGGTAAGGGGTTCAACAATGATGTAAGTACGGCTTCAGACTGTGCTAATCAAATAGCTGGACCTTCTCACGACAGTACCCATTATCATGACACTGAAATGAGCGTTCAGTGGAACACATTCAGGCGGATACTCAGTAATGATCAAGATGCCTCATCTGATCTAGAGCCTGTCTATCATCTGCTTATCGACTTTTTTCCTCCATCATTGCTAGCTTTAGTATTAGCAGCCGTACCGCTGCTTGATTCTAAGCTGCATTGGACCAGTCTTATTCAATCGCCTCCATCACGGCTATCAGGCTGGAAAGAAGGCAATATTCAATACTCGCATTTCCGAGACTCTATTTACTAATTACTTCCTTATTTAGGTAAGTCTGCCGCACTGAAATACAACAATTCAGCTTGCCAGTCGATCGCCTAATACAAATTAACTTGCAATGAAGTAAAACTCACCGTAACTACAGCCAAATTTGATCGGGCGGTTTTACGTGTGGGTTCAGTATTAGTAAATAAAATAAGAGATCTTGCTTGTGAAAAAACACAACAGAAGACAACCCATTAACCGCTATTCAAAGTGGAAATACGTGGTGCTCATCGCCACCATCATCATTATGATTTTTAGTGCTTTACCGTCATGGTATGGCGAAAATGCAGCTATCCAGGTTAGCCAGCGTTCAAGCTCGACTTCTCAGAGTGGATCGTTAAATAGCATGCAAGGAAGCGATGTATTAGATGCGACAAAAGTCATGCAAACACTAGCAAGCCAAGGTATTCAGGCTCAATCTGCTCATCAGAAAGATAAGCGACTGGTCGTGATCTTAGAGGATGCTGAGCAGCAAGCTAAAGCGAAGCAAGTATTAACCGAAAGCTTAGGCAGTAATGCAACGGTTGCGTTAGCCATGGAACCGGCGGCTCCTGCTTGGTTGACGGATATGGGGTTTTCGCCAATCCAATTAGGCTTGGATTTACGTGGTGGTGTGCAGTTCTTATTAGAAGTGGACATGGCACCTGTGTACCAAGCTCAAGTTCAGTCTGTGATTGATGAAGTGACCAGCGAAGTGCGCTATGCACGAGGCCGTATTGCAGGTGATGCCGCTGAGCTGACTTTCAGGACTGAAGCGGATTACCATCAAGCTCAAGCATTGATTAAGGAACGTTTTCCGCAGTGGCAAGTGCATGCTTCTGATAAACGTTTAACTCTTACTCAAACAGAAGATGAGCAGCGCACATTGCGTAACTTAACCGTTCAGCAAAACCTCCAAATTATGCGTAGCCGTATTGAAGAGTTGGGGGTAACGGAAGCGTCAATTCAGCGCCAAGGTGAAAGCCGAATTCGAATTGAATTACCAGGAGTTCAAGATCCAGCAGCGGCGAAAGATGTGATTGGAGCAACCGCTTCTTTGGCGTTCTATTCCGTTTATGAAACGCCGATAAGAGGCTCGCAGACTCTTAAAGATAAAGAAGGCAACTCAGTCATTGTTGCTCGTAAAGCAGTCCTGAGTGGCGAGCATATTATTGATGCGAGAAGTGGCATTGGGGAGATGGGTAGCGCTGAAGTGAATATCACTTTGGATTCCGCTGGTGGTCGAAAGATGTCGGACTTCTCTCGTCGCAATATTGGTGAGCCAATGGCGACCGTCTATAGCGAATACAGCCGTGACCGCGCAGGGAACAGTGAGCAAACTAGTGAAGTAATTAGTGTGGCTAATATTCAGTCTCAACTAGGCAGTCGTTTCCGTATTACCGGTGCTGGCAGCATGGATGAGGCGCATGAGCTCGCGTTACTGCTGCGTGCAGGGTCGCTTACAGCGCCTGTGACCATTATTGAAGAGCGTACTATTGGTCCATCATTAGGGGCTGAGAATGTCACTAATGGTTTTGCTGCTCTCGCTCTTGGGCTTGGGTTGACTCTGACTTTCATTGCCTTGTGGTACAGACGCTTAGGCTGGGTAGCTAACTTTGCTCTTATCATCAATATGACCACATTATTTGGTTTAATTGCCATGTTACCTGGCGCAGTTCTCACATTGCCTGGTATTGCTGGTTTAGTGCTTACGGTGGGGATGGCAGTGGATACCAATGTTCTGATATTTGAACGTATCCGCGACAAGATGAAAGAGGGGCGAAGCTTTGCTAGCGCGATTGATTGCGGATTTAGCAGTGCTTTTTCGTCTATCTTCGATGCGAACTTCACCACCATGATTGTTGCTATTGCTTTGTACGCAATTGGTAATGGTCCAATTCAAGGCTTTGCATTAACACTTGGCTTAGGTCTTCTTACCAGTATGTTTACTGGCATTTTCGCATCACGCGCCATCATCAATTTGGTTTGGGGGCGTGATCAACGCCACGACGTAAGGATTTAAGCATGAAAATTACCGATAAAATAATGACAAAATCACGTCTGGCGATGTGCGGGTTATCACTAGTGCTATTTTTTGCTTCAGTGATGTTAGTGACGGTGAAGGGCTTCAATTGGGGGCTTGATTTCACCGGAGGTGTGGTTGCGGAAGTTCAGCTTTCTGAGCATATATCCAAAGATGAATTGAAGCTCACACTTGATCAAGCTTTAAGCCAAGACGTGCAAGTAATTGGCATGGGCGAGCAAGATCGTTGGACGATTCGTTATAGCCAAGTCGCACAAGGGGAACCATCAAATACTGCAGTTCAACCTAACTTAGTCGAAGTGTTGAACCAGATTAGTGACCAAGTTCAAGTGCTCAATAGCAGTGTAGTTGGTCCGCAAGTTGGCCAAGACATGGTGGAGCAAGGTGGTCTAGCCTTGTTGGTGTGTTTCGTACTTATCATGCTGTACTTGAGTGTACGTTTTGAGTGGCGTTTAGCATTGGGTGCTTTGGCGGCATTAGTGTATGACGTGACTTTGATTCTGGGGTTGTTTGCACTCACTCAACTTGAATTTAACCTGACTGTACTGGCTGCAATCTTGGCGATTCTGGGTTACTCACTTAATGACTCGATCATCATTGCCGATAGAGTTCGTGAAGTATTGCGTGGTAACCCGAATGGTGAAACAGATAATTTGATCAACCGTTCGATTCAGGCAACCTTCTCACGCACTATGGTAACGTCAGGCACCACATTAATGACAGTCTCTGCATTATGGCTGCTAGGTGGCGCAGCTCTGCAAGGGTTTGCTATCGCATTATGTGTAGGGATCGTGAGTGGTACTTGGTCATCAGTTTCAGTTGGGATTACCTTACCGAAATTACTTGGTCTTAAACCTTGCCACTATCAAGTGAAGCCAATCGAAGAGACCGAAGAAGGGTATTCGTGATTGCCTGTCCTAAACAGATAAACAGATAAACAGATAAACAGAAATAATAAGGCTAGCCGATGAGTTTTAATCACCGCTAGCCTTTTTCTTTTTATGGATGATTCATTAAGCTCTGAGGTGGTCTTATGATGTGAATAAATGTGTATTAACACATAAAATTATCTCAATTCTAGGGCATTTTAATTTCTATGCATTATGTTTATCTGAGGCTTAATAAATGGAGAGTAAGTCATGGAGTACAGACATCAATGCCACGTTGGCGATCATGGCGATGCACTTAAACACCCAGTGCTTGCAGCTTTAATTCAATCACTTGCTGCGCAGCATGCCAGTTTAAATATTATCGATACACACGCTGGAACAGGCTGTTATGACTTAACGAGCGCACCAGATAATCATGCTGCTGAGTTTAAAGAAGGTGTTGGCTACCTTTGGCAAAATAAAGGTCACTTACCTAGACCGTTTCACGCATTTCTTCGTACTCTCTCCGCCTTTAATCCAGGCGAACAACTGACACTGTACCCTGGTTCTGCCGCTCTAGGTTTCCAGCAAGGTAGACCTCAGGATGCGTTTCATTTTTCAGATATTCAGCCAGATGAAGCCGCATTGCTTCAAACGAATATAGAGCAAATTCGGTCTGATCTTCATATATCTAGCACTTTATCGATCCTCGCTGAAGATGGTTTAAAAGCTCTGCCATTATCGGTTGGTACGGATCACTCTCATCACCTTATTGTGATTGATCCGCCTTATGAACAAGATGAAGAATATACCGCGGTGATAGATGCATTATGTGAAGCGTATAAACAAAATGAAAAAGTGACGGCATTGATTTGGTACCCACTTTATACAGAAGATAAAAGTACATTGATTTTACAAAGAAGTTTATTAGCTTCAAAAGATCAACAGCTCCCTGTTCCTATACAAGCAGAGCTAAGGTTAAGAGATCCCAAAGATGATGATCGCTTAATTGGCAGTGGCTTATTGTTGTTTAATCCTCCAGCCGGTATGGCTGCTGTAGTAGCTGAAGTACTGGAATATTTACACTGTGAATTGGCTACAAAAGGTGAAGGGTATTGGCAAGTTAAATCCTTGTCTTGCTAAGCTAAAAAGCCCGTCACATAAGTAACGGGCTTTAATAAATAGTCTTGAGATTTAAGGCTCAGTGTTTGTTTTAGTCAGATAGGTCAAACTGCATTCCAATAGACAGCCCAATCAAATCTTCACCTGCTTTGAGTTCCCCAAAATACTTTCCATGAGAGAAACCGACTGCAATCGAAAACTTATCTTGCATAAGCTCTGGGTCATTATCGGCGACTATCCCTTCAGCTTCAATATACATAGGGAAGGAGAGTATATCGGACATATTGTATCGGTAACTAAGAATAACCCATTCAGCCCACTCACCATTCGTGATGGTATTTTGGTGCTCAGGGTCAATCACTTTGTCATCAATCTCGTATTCTTCTTTGGCGTATTGACCTTTTATTCTTGCTGAAAACCAGTGTTTCTCATCAAGGCGATACCGCGCCCCGGCTTCACTGATTCGGGAATTTCTAAGCTCTGAGGTTCCGAGACCATACTTCGCAAAAATATCCCAGTCTTCTAACTCATGAATGTATTTAACGTGGATTCCATGTTCTAAACTATTCTTTTCATGGTAGAAGCCCGGTAAGTCACTGTATTCTGTATCGTAATAATACGTAGACTCTCCGACATAAGTTCCATCTAATGCTTCGACTGACACTTCAAGTTGGTGTGCATAGGATTGAAAAGAAATGAATCCTAACCCTAGCGCGGTATAAAACTTGTTCACTGTTGATGCCTGCTTACAATTAGTAGGCGAGAACTATGTCACATATTAGTTTTTTATATAGCACAGGAATTGATTAACTGTGTCTCGTAAATCGTGACAATTAACCAGGTCAGGTCAGGTCAGGTCAGGTCAGGTTAGGTTAGGTCAGCGATTTACCACACCCTAAGCACGTTGGCTGTATATCCGGCGGTAACATGAGGATTAGCCCGCAGTGTGGGCATAGGTCACCTTGAGCCACAGAGATCGGTTGAGCGAGAGTGGGGCAGATTATTAAAGAGGTAATATGCATACGCCAGTCTTAAATTTATCTTTAACCGATTCGAACGCTTCAGGGTACGCTGCTTTTGCTGCTGCTCGAGTCTCATAGTGTTCGCTAGAGAGCATGTTACCTAACACTTCAACTGTACTAAATTGTGTGTCGTCTTTGATGTAGTGCCCAGCAAATGTTGAACCAATATAAGTGAAGGTGATAGCTGTAATGGTGTCATCGGTATTCTTACGTAGGCTAACGCATTTTTGGTCCTTGGTTATTTTTTCAAAATGCACACGACCTCTGCCTTTTTCCGGAGTGTAGTAATAAATCGCTTTATCATGAACATATTTATCACCTTGGTGCTGCGCAAAGTCAGTATCAATAAGGATAAAAGCCGGTTTTTGGGCGGCTTGTATTTTTTCTAAGAATGTCATTATTTCTCCAAACTGTGCAGAATCCGTACCTTTTTATTATATTATCGGAATGTCGTTCTATATGCGAATGGTATCTCTGATTGGTTTAATTCATTGCTTCTCTTTATTCCTAATACTCCTTTTGTTCTTCAAGGCATCTTCATTTAAAGTAGAGCGCACAAACATGCAAATGAACGAACAAAGGAATGGTTATGTCTGAATATGGAGCGGTTATTCGCTGGAATCGTGGAAAAGATGAAACTTTTAGCGACAATCAATATAGCCGAGGGCATATGTGGGAATTTGATGGTGGAGTCAAAGTACCAGCTTCCTCTTCTCCTCATGTCGTTCCTTTGCCTTATTCTGTTGAAGAGAATGTCGACCCTGAAGAAGCCTTTATTGCTGCTCTATCAAGTTGTCATATGCTGGTTTTTCTCTCTATTGCTGCCAAACGTAATTATGTGATTGAAGAATATGTGGATGACGCAGTTGGAGTCTTAGATGAAGATACTGAAGGCGTAACATCGGTGACAAGAGTGACACTAAGACCCAAGATTGTGTTCTCAGGAGATAAACAGCCGACCTATCAACAGCTTGAAAAGTTGCATCATTTATCCCATCAACACTGCTTTATTGCTAACTCAGTAAAAACGGTAATTACCACCGAGATTATTATGTAATGAGTGCGCAAATATACTGTATTTTCGTGAATTTTGATTGAAGGCTTCACCGGTTATGTTCAGCGTCCCACTTAACAGCTTTGTCCACCGAGTGCATGATAAAGCACAGGTTCTCGATTACGTTTCTCGTGAATCATGCTCTCTTAAGAGGGTTCGTCGTTCACGACATTGGCTGCTAACGGGCTCAGAAGAGCAGCTCAGAAAACTGCAAAGTACGCTAAGTGATGAGCATGATTTATGGATCAAAGATGCGATAGATAAATCTTTGCCGACTCCGATTGTGTGTTTGGAGGGTTTGCTAGTTGATACACCCAATTTAACGCTTAAACAGCTAGTGAGTCTTTCTGGCTGTTCGATGGCAGAAGCTCGCTTAGCAATGGATGAATTTGAAGGGTTGAGTTAAATGTGGAAAGGTAACGTTGGAAGTATGGTTCGTCTCTGAGTATTCTAGAAAATAGATAAACTAAAAAGCCCACTCAATTATGACTTAATAGAAGTATTAATTGAGTGGGCTTTCATGTTTTACGCGGTTATCCAGAATAACGGATCGCGACTTACGAGTTAGCGATTTTAACTCGAATTGTACTCTTGTTGAAGCTAGTCATGTTCAGCGCTTTAAGGGCTGCTTGAGCTTCTTCTTGCTCTGGTAACTCAACAAAAGCAAAGCCTTTCGAGTAGCCAGTTTCTTGGTCTAGTACAACTGTACATTCTGTTACAGAGCCATGCTCTGAAAACAAAACGCGAAGTTCTTGTTCTGTTGTTGCGCGCGATAGGTTGCGAACTAAAAGTTTCATGATGAACCATTTCTATATGAATTTACGTTGTGCATTGTCTCACACTTTCGTGCATTCCTCACATGATCTTTATTGGCGATTGATCGTGATGTCAGAGACAAAACCATGCTCGGTACTGACTAATGCTTGCTTAAGCATGATTGCTGCTTCATTTGCGGTCATAAAGCTAGAGGTATCGAGTTGCTTACCACTGGATGCCCAAAATTCGGTTGCCATGCCGCCTGGGTACACGGCAACAATTTTCATTGGACTACCTTTCAGCTCTAATCGAATAGACTCAATGAATCCTTTTATCGCCCATTTTGCCGCACAATAAGTGGATTCTTCTGCTTTTGCACTTTGTGCGGCAGTCGACATCACAACCGCAACCGTCACCGCTTGGTCGCGGTAGCGTTGCACCAGTTCTCGGAGCAAAAATATGGTGGAGTGAATGTTGTTGTTTAGCATGTCAGTAATGCTGCTTGGATCTTGGTCTTCAATCTTTCCAAAATAGCCACTACCAGCACTATGAATGACGAGGCTAGGCGGCGTTTCGAGGTCATCAAGTAGGTTAGATACTGATTGAGGATCACATAAATCGCAAGGCAACACGGTTGCGGGGTGTGAAAGGCTCGTCGATATTTGGCTTAAACGTCGCTCGTTGCGCCCTGTTATGGCTAATGGATGTTTATCAATTGAATATAACTTTGCGAGAGCTGCACCAAGTCCACTGCTTGCACCGGTAATTAAGATCATAAGATTTCGTACTATTTGGATTAAGCCGTTATCTTACGGTTGAGGTTTGGGTATTGCTGAGACCTAGAGTTGATTTTGATACTGTACTTGAAAGTGAAAGTGAAAGTGAAAGTGAAAGTGAAAGGTATAGATATGCGCTTGGGGTTTGGGCTTTACCCTGCCTAATCGAAGACAGGGCTAAGATTTAATCTTCGTATTGCTTAACGGCAAACGAATCTTCAATTCGGTTCAGTTCTTCTTGCTCTTTTTGCTTAATTTCTTCTTGGCGTTCAGCCTTTCTTTCATTCAGCGCTCTTTTTTCTGATTTGGTCAGAAACTTAACCGCTTTTTTGTTAGTAAGCGCATACGCTACAACATCTTCGCCCTTTTCTCTGCGTTCGTTGACACGCTGTGAAAAACGCTCGTTGTCGCGTTCTTTACGCTCTGCAGCACTTAATTTGCTCATTTTTATTTGCCTCATTAGTTAATCACGGTAGGTTTGGTCACTACCCTCAGGTAAACAAATGAGATGTACATTCATATAGCTGATAAAACCATTTTAGCATAATAGCCAGAGCAATTTGCTATCCTATCTGGCTGAGAGCCTTGATTAATCAGCTGTTGGAATTATATCTTTTCGATATACAGGATGATTTCGCCGACTTTGAAGCCAAATTTAGACATGTCTGTTTTGTTAAATAGGCGTTTTTCATCGATTAAAAACATCCAATCATCAAGTGTGACTTCGTATTGGCTGCCATCTACTTCGATCTCAAGGCTATATTGCCAATAAAGTGCTGAACCTTCGGTCGTACCTTTTGCCACCCCAACGACATCCCCAGCCGTGCCTGTGTAGGTGYTGTCTCCGGTTCGGGTCAAATTCCAATTTCTTATTGAACGCTCACCATCATCAAAGGTAAACCACTCTTTGATTTCACCATTATCGCCTTCCCATGTCGCTAGCAACTTCACCTCAAAACGTCGCAGTAAATTGCCAGAACGATCCAGTACCATCCCATAGGCTTTGAGTTCCCCATCAAAGAATTGCTCTAGCTTTAATTCTGGAGTGGTCTGAGCGTGCTTTTCAAGGCTTGCAGAGCCACAGCCAAATAGGAACAACGCGCAGAATATACCAATGAGTTGTTTCATGACTAATCCCTTAAGTATTGATTATGTAGTGCTAATCTGTAATCACTGAGTGCTAACTGTTGATAGATGGTTAGCTTCATTCTTGAGTGTATTTGAATCGTTTTTTATTTAACGAGCCCAAGTAACTGCTTTCTAAGCTTTGGCTCAGAGGTCTTTTCAGATAGCCAGATAGAAAGAAATGCCTGTCCAAATCCCTTATCACTGACCACTCCTATAGGCTGGTCGTCAAAGTAAAAACGGCTAGTTTGATCTTCTGCAACAATAATGGTCAGCGTGTTACCTGGTTTGACGTTTGGCCACAATGCATTGAGAGGTTCAAGCCAAGCATTAATGTTCTTCTGGGTGTAACCCAATTGATTCCATTGGTCTTCCGTTGCATCAATCAAAGCTTGGCTATCAATCGATTTTTGATATTCGATCTTCAGCGCTTGTTCTCCAGTGGATACCGAAGAAAAGAGCTCCGCTGAGTAGATCGTCCAAAACATATAGTTCATTTCCCCTTCACCCAGTTTTTGAAAATCACTAGTTGGAGAGGCACTAATTGAAGAAGCGACCCCTGAAAGCGCTAGCAAAATAGCAGCAAGGGTTATGCGTCTTGATATATGGGTTCGAGTGGTTAGTAGCTGTCGCATGCATCACCTCAGAGGTTGAAAAGTCATAGGTTTTTGGAGGTAGTTATAACCAGAAACTAAGATAGGCAGTAATGCTCCCCAGCCAATCATTAGCGACGCGAGCATCCATTCGGTTTGCCAATTAGTTTGTAATGCTCCAGCTTGAATGCCGCCCCAGTAACTACTGGTTCCGCCTATGGCTCCAATGACGATAAGAGTTACGGTTGAGCGATTCACCAACCAGTGCAAACTGTGGTTCAGGCTTATCAAAAATAAAACCCAAATCATCACAAGCCAAGCTGGGAAGTGAAACCCTAAATTGGCCACTTCTTCACCCACTAATAATGAAGAAGTAGTTGTGAGTGAAGATGTTTCAAGTGGCAAAGCACTCAGACCGCCAATACTCAGTTGTAAGCTATCCATTGCTATTCCTACAGGCAGCAGCAGTAGCAGTTTTAAGTCTTCTTGTTTGGTGGGAGACAAAGCAAAGTGTAATGCGATTATCACGCTGACTACCCACCAAGCTTGCTCTGTATAAAAAGCCGAACAGAGCCAAGCCGCTTGAAATAAAACGAGGTTAATAATCCAAAATCGTTTCATCTTTGTCTCCCAAGTAGCGAGGTTTTCTCGCCACAATGTGGTGGGTACTGATCACTCGCTCTAAAAAAGCACCTTCGCAATAACAGAAATAGAAAGTCCAGAGACGTTTGAACTCTTCTGAGTAACCGAGTGTCTGCAGTTCATCCCAACTTTTATCAAAGGCGGTTTTCCAATCATTTAATGTGCGAGCGTAGTGCAAACCAATGTCATCCACCTCGTGAATCACCATGTCAGTATGAGAGGCAAGGTGATGGCTCATGACAGAGACAGAAGGTAGGCAACCGCCAGGGAAGATATATTTTTGAATGAAATCGACGTCTTTGCGGTATTTCTCGTAACGCCCGTCGGCAATAGTGATGGCTTGAACCAACATTTTCCCTGTCGGCTTTAGCAAATTCGAACAGGTTTCAAAGAAGGTTTGCATGTATTCGTGGCCAACGGCTTCAATCATTTCTATTGAAACCAGTTTGTCGTATTGACCTGTAAGGTTACGATAATCTTGCTTCAGCAGAGTGATCTTATTAGTTAGCCCAAGGTGCTTAATACGCTGTTCAGCAAGGTTATGCTGAGCATCAGAAATAGTTGTAGTGGTGACTTTGCAGCCGTAATGCTGAGCCATGTAAATAGCCAGACCGCCCCAGCCAGTGCCAATTTCTACCACGTGATCGGCTTCTGAAAGCTCTAACCGCTCGCAGATAGTGCGCATTTTATTTTGCTGGGCTTCATCTAATGTCAGAGCACCAGAGCTGTAAATAGCCGATGAGTACTGCATCGATGGGTCAAGAAAACGCTCATACAGTTCATTACCAATGTCGTAGTGAGCTAGGATATTTCGCTTTGAACCTTGCTCGGTATTGGCATTTTTACGTCTAAGTAATAAGTTTTTGAATTGGGTCAGCCATTGGGTTTTGCTGTCTAATTCATCCAACTGAGACTGGTTTTTTGCCATGATTTGAATGACGCGGGTTAAGTTCGGGCTGGTCCATTTACCGTCAATATAGGCTTCAGATGCTCCGATACTGCCTCCCATCACTACGTCTTTATAAAAGGTTGAATCGTGCACTACGATTTGACCGAGTAATGAGGCTGAACGTTCACCGAAGATCGAGTGGTTGTCTCCTTCGATGATTTCAATGCACGCGTCTTTAAGTTCATCCAATACTCGAAATATGAGAGTTCGGTATTTACTCGAGTGGGTCGCTTTGTCCGTTTGGGCTAGTGCTGAATTTTGATTTTGTTTTGCTAGCTGTTCCATGTAAACCTCTCTCGGGTCTCGTGTCTAATTAGAATGCCGTGTTTTCTTGATCTTAAATCCTAGTACAAATAAACGAATGTCTGATGACGTGTACTGGATTTTTTCATTTATTTTTAACTGCTTAGCGATGTCCCTCTCACTTGAACCGATTTCTGCTTAACCTTAATTCCGTATTAAGAGGTAGCCGCGAGTAAAATGAGTGAGTGATGCTCTGTTTCATTGTTGTATACGGGATGATTAGCAAAAGGGTTCATTTAAAAAGAGTATTTTTTAAGAATAAGTTGGAGCGATAGAAAATAAGGGGGCTCACAAATCTGATAGCGGAGTCGGTGAGGTAAAATTGAAGGGTACTGAGAGCCCCTTCATTGGTATCGACTAATGGCTAAAAGAATCGAGTGAGAGTGACTAAAGCCATTTTATTCGTCACTGTAGTTCAAATATTGAATACACAAGTCATGGAAGGCTTGAGCCTGTGGGGAGATAGTTCTATCGGTTAAACGGAAGATGCCAATTTGTCGTTTTAGTGGTGGATCGATAAGTGGCACCCAAACTAACCGAGTTTCATTCGTTGGGAAGGCTAGTTTGGGTAAAGTGGTGACTCCAATCCCTAATTCGAGCACGGAAAACAGTGAAGTGATGTTCTCAACCGAGTACAGAGCTTGCTCACTTAATGTTCGAGCAGGAGTTGGATCAAGCAAGGTGCAAGTTCCGTTTCGAATGAAAGGTTGTTTTAACAAAGTTTGCCACTCAATCCCTTCAGGTTGTTGTGCTATTGGGTTGTCTTTTAAGCAAACGACTCCGATGGGATCTGAGATAAGAGGGGTAAACTCAATGGAATCTTCTTCAAGATGAGAGCTATTTCCCAGCGCCAAGTCCACTTCCCCTGAGAGTAACCGCGCTTCAACCCCCGCCGCATTATCATCAATTAAGCTCACTTCAACGCTTGGGTACTGTTCACAAAAAGCCCCGAGTACGCTAGGGATCAACTTTGCAGCAACAGAGGGAACGCTAGCAATTCGAACTCGGCCTTGTTGTCCCGCAGCAGCAGCTCGGAGATCGTTGTTTAACGCATTGTAAACATTCAGGAATTGAATGATTTTCGGTAAACATATTTCACCAAATGGGGTTAGGGTTGACTTGTTTCCAGTCTCAAAAAGGGGTTGCCCTAGAATTTTTTCAAGCTCTTTAATTGATGTTGAAAGGGCGGCTTGTGATCGGTTTGCACGGTGAGATGCGGCTCTAAATCCACCTTCTTCGACGACTAAAACAAAATGTTTTAATTGTTGGAGCTTAATACTCATTGGCTAACATCCTTCTCATCCCTTTATTTTCCGTACTTTTCTCATGATGATAAGTTTTATTTATCAAATGCACAAAATTTACCGTTAGATTTATCAGGTGTCAACGTGCAGTATTTAACCATCTTGAAACATTTTAGTTACAAAGTTGGATAAAGCCGTGAATGCACAAACTAAAAAACACCCAGTAAAGACCTCTCTTTTTGCATCTAAAGCGCCTCTTGAATGGGCGATTGTTAACAACGGTACGCTTTATACCGCTCAGATCCCAATTGATGACACTGGAGCGGTAGTTGAAGGTGGAATTGAAGCTCAAACACGCCAAACCTTTAGCAACCTTGTTCATACTTTAGAGTGTGCTGGCGAATCGATGGATTCCGTTTTACAAGTGCTTATCTACGTGACTGACCGTGAGTACTTAAAAACAGTAAACAGTATTTACGCTGAATATTTCAATGCCCCATACCCGAACCGAGCTGCCATTGTGGTGGCTGGATTAGCTCGCGAAGAAATGTTGGTGGAGTTTGTGGTTTACGCCTCAGCCTCTCAACCAGAAGAATAAGCGACTAAAATTGTATAAAGCTTAGTAACTGCAATAAAGCTCAATTACTGAAATAAATATCAAATTGATATAAAGCTCAAAAATCTCCCATACATAAACACTAGGTTGCCAGACTCAAATACAGCCTAAATGTCACAAGGAAAGAATGATGACTCAAGTACATACGAATCAGACAGAAAGCGCTCAAGCAGAAAATGCGTTGTACATTGCAGGTGAATGGCAATCTGGTATTAGTACCGTTGCAAATATCAACCCTTCAGATATCTCTGAAAACCTTGGTCAATTTGCTCAAGCAAGTGAAGAGCAGGTTCAACAAGCGATTTCAGCGGCAAAACATGCTCAACCTGAGTGGGAAAAAACACCGATCGAACGTAAGCAAGCTGTGCTTCAAGCAATTGGTGATGAACTGATTGCTCGTTGTGATGAACTAGGTACGTTACTTTCTCGTGAAGAAGGCAAACCTTTTGCTGAAGGTCGTGGTGAAATTTATCGCGCGGGTCAATTCTTCCAATATTTTGCTGCTGAAGTACTTCGTCAAATTGGTGATAACGCTGCTTCCGTCCGTCCAGGGGTCTCCGTTGAAGTGACTCGTGAAGCTGTGGGCGTTATCGCCATTATCTCTCCTTGGAATTTCCCAACGGCTACGGCGGCTTGGAAAATTGCACCAGCATTAGCGTTTGGTAACAGCGTTATCTGGAAACCTGCGAACTTAACACCGGCGAGTGCCGTTGCGCTGACTGAAATCATCCACCGACAAGGCATCCCTGCTGGCACATTTAACCTAGTGCTAGGTAGCGGGTCTCAGGTCGGTGATGCGCTTATCCATTCTAAAGATATTAATGGCGTCAGCTTTACTGGTTCTGTTGATACTGGTCGTAAAGTTGCAGCGGCGACGGCGCCTAATTTTGTACGTTGCCAATTGGAAATGGGCAGCAAAAACGCGTTGGTTATTGCCGATGATGCCGATATTCAAACTGCCGTTGAAGCGACTATTGCGGGTTCATTCTCTGGTGCGGGTCAAAAATGTACAGCGTCTTCTCGTTTAGTGGTGATGGATGGTATTCATGATCAATATGTCGATGCGCTGATTAAACGCATGAGTGAGCTAAAAGTGGGCCACGCTCTACAAGACGGCGTATTCATGGGTCCAGTGGTTGACGGTAAGCAGTTGGAGTCGAACTTCAATTGGATAGAAAAAGCACGTCAAAGCGGAGGCGAATTAGCATTCGGTGGTGAACGTTTAAGCCTAGAGCATGAAGGCTTCTATATGTCTCCAACCCTATTTTTAAATACCCAAAACAGCTGGGAAGTAAACCAAGAAGAAGTCTTTGCACCAATGGCAAGCGTGATTCGTGTTGCTGATTTGGAAGAAGCTATTGCAACAACAAACGATACTCGCTTTGGCCTTACTGGCGGCATCATCACTCAAAGCTTGCGCACTAGTGCCATGTTTAAACAACAGGCTCAAACGGGTTGTGTCATGGTCAACTTACCTACCGCGGGTACTGATTATCACGTTCCATTTGGTGGAAGAAAAGAGTCTAGCTTTGGTCCTCGTGAGCAAGGTCAGTATGCGAAAGAGTTCTACACAGTGGTTAAAACCGCTTATCAACGTCCGTACTAATTGAGGTCGGTGGTGCGTCATTAATACGCACTACCCCCACAACATATTAAGACGGTTTATTAAGGAGTGGTTATGTACCAGCAACGGATTGTTATAGATGGATTGCAGTATTGCAATTGGGATAGAGAATATTTTCAAACTCTAAAAGCCAGTGGGATTACTGCGGTACATGCCACTATGGTGTATCACGAAACGGCTCGTGAAACGCTGACTCGCTTTGCTGAATGGAACCTAAGGTTTGAGCAAAATGCTGACCTGATTATGCCGATCCACTCTATGGCTGATGTCGAAATAGCCAAAGCGACGGGTAAAGTAGGGATCTTCCTTGGCGCGCAAAACTGTTCACCGATTGATGATGAAATTGGTTTGATCGAAGTGATGCGTAAGCAAGGGCTGTTGATCATGCAATTGACTTATAACAACCAAAGCTTATTAGCGACTGGCTGTTATGAGCAAAATGATACGGGTATTACGCGCTTTGGTAAGCAAGCCATCGAAGAGATGAACCGTGTAGGCATGATCATCGATATGTCTCATAGTGCTGAGCGTTCAACTCTAGAAGCCATTGATATGTCTTCTCGCCCAATTTGCATTAGCCACGCCAATCCCACTTTTGCTCATGATGCTCTTCGTAATAAATCGAATGATGTGATCAAAGCCTTAACGGCTCGTGATGGCTTAATCGGTTTCAGCTTATACCCATTCCATTTACCTAATGGTAGCCAATGTACCCTTGAAGATTTTTGCCAAATGGTGGCGACTACCGCAGACCTTGTCGGTGTTGAACATTTAGGGATTGGTAGTGATTTATGCCTAAACCAACCTCAAGCCGTACTTGAGTGGATGCGTAATGGTCGCTGGTCAAAAGCGATGGACTACGGTGAAGGATCGGCAAATAACTCTGGTTGGCCTGATGCTTTACCTTGGTTTTGTGGAAGTGCGGGTATGGAGAATATTTACAACGGATTAATACGTCACGGATTCAGTGAATCTGAGGCGGGACAAGTACTGGGTGAAAACTGGTTTAACTTTCTTAAACAAGGGCTCAAACCTCTTTAACCAAAGGCTCAAGTTAGTTTAACTAAATGCAAAAACGATTTAACAAGCCGTTTTTGTGTCATAGACCTCTAGTGAAATGGCGGGCCTTTAGTGAAATTAAGGCGAATGCTTGTTTAAAAAGTCACCCGAACATGGACCTCCTGCTCAACAAAAAAATAATAGGGCAGGTGTTAAACACAACCTTTTGTAGCCATTGTTAATGGCGCTGCAAAGAAACCTCTGGAGTCAGAGTATGTCTGATTTAACCAATAGCGTGAAAGCTTCAAATGTAGCAAATGCAAATCTATCTGCGGCAAACCGTTCTGCCTCAGATAAGGCGAGCCAGCCTGAATCAACATCCGATAAACTGGGGTTAAGTAACCCTGCCTTATGGTACAGCGGCGGATTCATCGCTCTGTTTGTTGCCCTCGCTTTATTTGATGGGGAGCTGTTATCAAGCCTAGTGAACTCGGGGTTTGGATGGTCAGTCAAAGTGTTTGGCCCTTATTGGCAAATACTTCTTCTGTTGACATTTCTGATTGGTATTGGCTTGGCAGCAGGGCGAACCGGTAAGGTTATTCTAGGGGGAATCGCAAAGCCTGAAATGGATGGGTTCCGTTGGATGGCGATTATCTTCTGTACGCTTCTAGCCGGTGGCGGTGTGTTCTGGGCGGCGGCTGAGCCTATCGCGCATTATGTTAGTCCTCCTCCATTGTATGGCGCGCAAGAAAATACCCAGCAAGGTGCAGTTAACGCTTTATCTCAATCTTTTATGCACTGGGGCTTTTTAGCGTGGGCAATTGTAGGCAGCTTAACGTCTATTGTGGTCATGCATTTACATTACGATAAAGGTTTACCTCTTAAACCTCGAATCTTGCTTTACCCAGTACTTGGCGAGCGAGCATTGAAAGGTCATACCGGCGCTTTAATTGATGCATGTTGTATTGTCGCGGTAGCGGCCGGCACGATTGGTCCTATTGGGTTTCTTGGCTTACAAGTCAGCTATGCGTTGAACGCTTTGTTTGATATTCCAGACGGCTTCACAACTCAGCTCATCATCATTCTGTTTGCGATTGCACTTTATACGTTGTCAGCTTTGAGTGGTTTGAATCGCGGCATGCAAATGTTGAGTCGTTATAACGTTATCCTTGCAATGGCATTGATGATTTACATCCTGATTTTTGGTCCAACTAACTTCATCTTCAATGGTTACATTCAAGGTGTAGGCAGCATGATTGATAACTTCATTCCAATGGCAACTTACCGTGGTGATGAAGGCTGGTTAAGCTGGTGGACGGTGTTCTTCTGGGGCTGGTTCCTAGGTTACGGTCCGATGATGGCTATCTTTATCGCTCGTATTTCTCGTGGGCGTAGCATTCGCCAATTGGTCAGCACCATCAGCATTATTGCACCATTAGTTACCTGTTTTTGGTTCACGATTGTTGGCGGTACGGGTCTTGCGTTTGAAATTGCAGAACCAGGCACAGTAAGTAAAGCATTCGAAGGGTTTAACTTACCTGGAGCATTACTGGCAGTGACACAGCAACTACCTATGCCGATGCTGATTTCAATCTTGTTCTTGATTTTGACCACAATCTTCATTGTGACAACCGGTGACTCGATGACCTACACCATCAGTGTAGTAATTAGTGGTGAAACTGAGCCAAATGCTGTTATTCGAGTGTTCTGGGGTGTGATGATGGGGGTAACGGCATTAATCCTTATTTCCCTTGGATCTGGCGGTATTTCTGCCCTGCAATCATTCATTGTGATAACCGCAGTACCAGTTTCATTAATCTTGCTCCCTTCTCTTTGGAATGCACCACAAATAGCAATGAAGATGGCAAAAGAGCAAGGGCTATAAACGAAAAGCTGTATAAAAATTCGCTATAAGCCGATAGATCAGAGCTGCAAATAAGCAGCCAATGCAGGAGGCGGGATCGTCCGCCTCCAATGAAATCCAATAACGAGCAATACTCTATAACTATAAAGGTGGTGAGCAAAATGGATGCACATCGTTCTACTTACACTGAAGCACAACTGCGCAATGCAGACATCGTCATGGCACCTGAAAGGCTCGGTGCAATGCACCAAAACCGAATCAGTTTCGTGAGAACTCTGATTCGAAAAATGGCGCAACAGCAATGGAAAGTCACAAAGCATGAATGGCAGCTATGCCCACGCGGTTTTGGCCACGTTATCTACAAATTAGCGACCCCTAACCATGTTTATCATTTAGTCGTATTTTGTGATGAGATTGCCGACGATGAACGCAATGATCGTGTAATTGCTGAAAAGTGGGACGTAACTTTTGCCTTAGTCTATGGTGATGTTGATGTGAGCTTGCTGGAACAACTGCGAGCGAATGTACCGCTTCAAGAAGCGGGGCGTAATCCAAACAATGTTTTGGTGCTAGCGCGTGCAAACAAGAGTGTTCGTGTGTTTGAGCATATTGTTAGCCATTTAGCGAAAGGTGTTCAACCCACTACTAATGAACTTGCTGAAGTTGGGTATATTCTCCGCACAACCGCTGTATATGGTAATGGCAAATTCGGTATTGCTGACTTTAAGATTTTAGAAAATAACCCAGATTTCAATCAGTCATTTAGTGCTCAAATGTGCGCGGTGTATATGCTTCGTGAATTCAGTTTAGACTGGGTTCACTACTTGGCTGAGCAACAAGGTGGTGAGGCTGCCATTCCACTTCACCGAGGCTTACAGCGATACCTTGGTGTTGGTAATGCGACTGGTCTTGGTATGGCGCCTTATCTGATTAATCACCCAAGTGTTGTTGACCAATGGATGACGACCCGTGAAACCGCTTTAGCTGCTGTGCTTGCCTGTGAAAGCGAACCTGCACTGTATGATTCCTTGCTGTCATTGATTCAAAAAGGTATCAGCCATTTAGAGCAAGTCATCACTATCAATGAACACCAAAAAGAGCTGAACGCGATAGCGGTGCACGATTTAAAACAGTTGAATAGCAAATTTGATTCTTTCATGTCTACAAATATTGAATCTAGCCTTAGTTCTAATCCGAACCAAAGCCAAAGTTCAACTTGGAATGATCTTGTTAATAAAACACAGCATATGAGTTTGGAAGCCCAAGAAATCTTGCTCTCGTGCTTGATGGAATTGTACCCAGAATTAGTGGACGCCCATCAAGATAATATGAACTGTGATGAAACCTTGTTTCTACCAAGCGGCAAGAAAATCCAAGATCTACTTGTGACCTTAGAAGATAATTACGGTTGGGCAATCAATACTGATTTCACTAAGCCTGATAATAACTACTGGTTTTGGTATCGCTCACAAGATAAAGAAGAACCAAGGTTAGGAGTACGCGGCGAAGAGCCAGGTGAAGAGCGCGAGCTACCATTAGATATTGGTCGCCAAGCTTATCGTTTGTACCATGCTTTACAGGAACATGCGCCTGAACTATCACTTGCCGAGTTTCTAATACAGAGACCTAAATATCGTGCGATTGCTCGCCGAGTTTGGACATTGGGCCATAAAGCGATGGGTGATATTCAGATGAATGTGTTGCATCAGTCATCTCTACCTATGCATTTGCTACGTTGCAAATTAGCGGTATTTGGAGCCACGAAGTTTGATCCAAGATCGGACCGCTGGGTTCGCGTGACCTTCTTCCAAGGGGCACCATTACTGGATGAAATCAGCGAAGGTGAGTGGTTATTCCCATTGCTTCCGAGCAAGTTGGAATTAGGTCAACAACAGCATCAACAATACCAAGGTATCGTACCGGGGGCAGAGTTATGATTGTTTCTCACAATGAATTGGTGGCTGCGGTAAACAAAGCCTTTTTAGGTATGCGTCGCTCATGCGGTGAAGCCGATGTTATCGCCGGTATGGTGGCTGATCTACAAATGGTAGGGTTAGACGGTGTTCGCCATTTTAATAATGCGAGTGACTTTATGGGGTTGGAAGATGATTGCCCTGTCGATATTTCTGTCACTTCTGACAATGCGATTGAAGTCGATCTACACAAATGCAGCTTAGCGTGCCATTTGCCTGTAATAATGGACTATGCCATCGAAAAAATGATTGGTGTTAAAGCATTAAAGATTGAACTAAATAACTGTCACAACCGTTGGTTGGCTTACAGTGAACTAGTGAAGTTAGCAGCAAAAGGGATCGCATGCACAGCGAAGTGGGATAACGGGACAAGCCCAAAACGCACTTTGTATGTTTTGAACCGTGGTTGTGTTGCACCTGAACTGTTTCTATCTGATTTGGTTATGGAATCAGAAGAGAGCCTACATAATATGACGATTGAATTATCGGTCCATGATTTTGATGTGGTGCATTTATCAAAAGGCTATACGACTCATATAGAGTCTCATAAGCTGGCTGAAAAACAGAAAAAAGCGTGGAATGAAGGGATTTATATTGATGACTCTCAATGGAGTACATTGAAAGAAACCGCAACGGCTATCTTAGTGGAGTCGAGCCAACGTTCTGCACAAGGCGCTGGTGAGCTGTTCACCGCTGAATCCTAGCACTGAGCACTGAATTATAGCCAGAACGCTTATGAGAGCTTAGTTTCCCCTTAGCTAGGCTCTCACTTTGTGATTTAGAGAGTGTTCCTTACTCTCTTTTTTTATTTTATGTTTTTCACTTCCTACTTATTTCGATTTTTCTATCAAAGACAGTAAATGTTCAGAAGCAGATTTCGGATCTTCTGCGTGGCAGATGGCTGAAACCAATGCCAAACCATGGACGCCTGTTTGTGAGAGTTGTGGGATGTTGGATTCATTAATCCCCCCAATACCGACAATCGGTAATTGCGTCGCTTTTAGCGCCATTTCTAACCCTTCAATCCCCCAGTGTTTCTTGGTGTTGGTCTTGGTCGGTGTAGAGAAAATCGCACTTAACCCAATGTAGTCGATTGGCAAAGAATTGGACTCTTCTAACTGCTGCTCATTTTCAATAGACAGCCCAAGTATCTTATTTGGTCCTATTAATTGTCGAGCGACAGTGGCGGGCATATCCGATTGCCCTAAATGAACACCATCGGCATCAACGGCGAGTGCTACATCAACGCGATCATTAATGATTAACGGTACATCAGTGTTCGCTAAAATTGCTTTAACCGCTTGAGCTCGTTCAATAAAGGCGCGCACATCGCCATGCTTTTCACGAATTTGTACCATAGTGACACCGCCTTGCACTGCTTGTTCAATAACAAACCTTAAGGTATCGAGATCTTGTTGGTCATCAGTAACCAGATAAAGTGTGTAAGGGTTCATAGGGACCTTCAAGTCAAAGTTCTGAGAGATGCATTAGCCCTTTCCTCTTTCTAATTTAAGGAGCAGGGCTATATGATTAAGTGCTATTTATTGATGATTAATTTTGTATTTTAAGACGCTGTAGCAATGTTGCTTCATCAAGTTGATAAAGCTCATCAAGTAAATTCATTTGTAGGCTGCCTGGACCGCGAGATTGCTCTGCTGCGATTTCTCCCACTACTCCAAGAATTGCAGCCGCCGCTAGCCCAGTATCATCACCCACCGCGGCGAATGCGCCAGTTAGTGCTGTTAAAGTACAGCCCATACCTGTCACGTAGGGCATCAATTGGTGCCCATTGTTTAGCTTTACGACTTGGTCTTGGGTGACGACATAATCCGTCTCGCCAGAAATAACCACGTTAGCACCGTATTCTGAAACCAAGCATTGCGCAGCTCCTAACGCTGCATCGCTGCTATCTAGGGCATCGACCCCTTTGCTTTGTGCTTGCTCGCCGGCAAGAGCAATGATCTCAGAGGCATTACCCCGAATAATGAGTTTATTCGCTAGTCGAGCGATAGTACGTGCGGTTTCAGTGCGAAGTGCGCTTGCACCGCAGCCAACTGGGTCGAGAATGACAGGTTTATTGTGTAGATTCGCTTGCTCAACAGCGTAGCTCATGCGAGGGATCCATACACTGTCTAGCGTACCAATGTTGATCACCAGTGCGCCTGAAAATGACATCATCTCTGCCATTTCTTGAGTGGAATGCGCCATGATAGGAGACGCACCAATTGCCAATAAGGCATTCGCAGTATTGTTCATTACTACGTAGTTCGTAATATTAACGACCAGTGGCTTTTGTTCTCGAACGGCACTAAGTGCTTGAGTAATTTTTTCGATTAACACGGCTAGTTCCTTATTTATGAATTGCTTGGCTGAGGGTGCTCGGATTGAGCCTGAGATTGGATAGGATGAGACTGGCTGTTAATCGTGCTCAGTATATTGAGCCCTTGCTGCCAAAAAGCCACTTCCATGCGAGTTGCGGTTTTAAATATATGAACGATGTTTTGGCCTCGTTCGCTATCAATATCGATATCCGCGAGCAGCTGGTTGAAGTATTCCGCGCCAGTTGCTACTCCTGATTGGAACTCTTCACCGCCATAAAGGTTTATCCAGCTTGCGTATGGGTTACCTTCCTGCACCGTAGTGTCACTTTCTATTAACGCTTTTCCAATGACCGCATAGCCGATTGAGCAAGGCGCTAAAGCCGCGTAAAGATCAACCAAATCTCCCGTCATTCCCGCGTCTAATACATAGCGGGTATAAGCAACGGTACCGAAATCCTCAGGCTCATTTTCAAGATCACTTTCGGTTAAACCCCATTGCTCGCAGTAAGTCACATGATGGGCAATTTCAGAATCCAACAAAGCATGGACGCTAGGTAAAGCTCGGCGCATATCAGCCAATGTTTTTGCCTTATAAATAGCTAAGGCATAAGCACGCGCATACTGCTTCAGGAACAAAAAATCTTGCTTGAGATAATGTAAAAAACAAGGTTGTTCTAAGGTACCTTTCGCTAACTGAGTAACGAATGAATGCTCGGTATAGTCTTGCCAATCTTGTTCGCAAGCTTGAATTAAATCTTGGTATTTCATGGTGCTTTCCTAATCGAAGTAAGCACCGAGAGCCAGTTCTCGGTACTTATCCAGAATGATTTTATGAGTTCGGCTTAAATTATTGAGATCAGCTTAGTTAAACGTTGGTACGTAGCTTGACGCTTTAGGTAGAGATTTGATGATGCCTTTGTCATACATGAACTGTGCGTAGTCATCGTAACGCTTATGATCGACAGCCGACGGGCGCAAAGCGAAGCGAGTAAGTGTGTCGTTCCATGCGCGCTTGTTGAGTTCGTTGTTCAGTGTGTCTGGCGAGTAAGCTACAAATTCTTTCCACGATTCTTGAGGGTGGTTGACGATGTAAGTCGTCGCTTGTTCTAATGCTTTATTGAATGCTCGAATGGCTTTTGCATCATGTTTATCTGCATTGGCGACAAAAACTAATTCATCGTACGCAGGCACGCCGTGCTCTTCAGGGAAGAAGGCTTTAGCTTTAAACCCTTCTAGTGCTAATTGGTTGGTTTCGAAGTTACGTAATCCGCCCCAAATAGCATCCACTTTTCCAGAAGCAAGAGATGAAGACAGCGCCCAGCCAATATTGATCGTTTCAACATCTTCAAATGCGACATTTTCTTGAGCAAGCATAGTGCCGATCGTCGCTTCTTCATTGCCTGCTATCGCGATACCAATTTTTTTACCTTTTAAGTCGGCTAATGAATCATTCTTGCCGTTATCTAGCACCATTAAAGTATTTAGTGGTGTTGCGATAAGTGTAGAAGCGCGAACCAGTGGTAAGCCTGCTGCCACATCCATGGTTAAGCTTGGTTGGTAAGTAACCGCAAGATCGACGCGACCTGCTGCAACCAGTTTGGCTGGGGTACTTGGATCCGCAGGCTCTTGTATCTCAACTTCGATGCCTTGATCTTTAAAGTAACCACGTTCATGCGCAATAACGATTGGACCATGGTTGGGGTTCACGAACCAATCAAGCATAAGTGTCATTGGCTTTTCAGCTGCTAACGCGTGACCTGAAGTAAGAGAAGTAAGCAGGGCAATAGCACTCATTAGCTTGGTCTTTAATGGCTTAGTCTTTAATAGATTAGTATTTTTCACTTTTGTCATTTCCTTTTGCATTATGGTTGTCTGTGAGATATGTTCTGAGTTTTTACTTTTAAGATTGCTCGCAGCTTGGGTTTATTATTGGTTTTCCCAAGGTATTGCTTTTTTTAGTATTTTGTCGGTGATGAAATAAAGCGAGATGGATAGCACCGCCAGAATGAATAGTGCGGCAAACATTTCATCAATGATCATTCGTGCATTTGCTTGCAACATTAAATATCCGAGCCCGGCACTAGAGCCGACCCACTCGCCTACGACTGCGCCAATTGGGGCAATGACAACGGCGACACGTATTCCAGAGGCTAATGTTGGCAATGCGGCTGGCAATTGAATATGACGGAGTAGTTGCCATTTAGATGCGCCCATGGTTTTAGCAAGATCTAGGTAGCCCGTTGGCGTATTTCTTAGTCCGTCATAACAACATGTGGTGACAGGGAAGAAGATAATGATGGCTGCCATCACGACTTTAGAAGCCATACCATAGCCTAGCCAAAGCATCAAAACTGGTGCGATAGCAAAAACAGGAATGGCTTGGCTGGCAATTAAGATGGGCAATAACCAGCGTTTGAGCGGCTCAAACATCAACATCTGCAACGCGAAAAATAGCCCCATAGAAAGCCCAAGCAGTAAGCCGAATATGATTTCTTGTGCGGTCACCCATGTGTGTTTGAGTAACACGTCATGTCTTTCAATGAGCTTTATCATGACTTCTAGCGGGGCTGGTAATATGAAGCTCGGCATGGCAAATACCGTTACAACGAGCTGCCATAAACCTAACACCACGGTGCCACTTATCAGCAAACGTACCGCTGGGTGGGTGCCTTGTTTTTGGTTAAACGTCGTTTCAACTGATGCCGTATTCTGTAATGCGTTATTACTGGTTTGGTTACTCATAATCACGCTCCAGCTGATTGAGTATCGCCTGTTGGAGCTCTGCGCATTTCGCATCCAATATTCTTGGAGGACAAGTCGAAGGTACTGAAAGAGGGTGAGCATTAGCTGGAGTGCCTTGTAATACATACAAGTTATTTGCTAAACGGACCGCTTCTTGGGGATCATGAGTAATCAGCACAACGGTTTTATCTTGAAGCAATTCACTGGCGAGTGTTTGTAACTTATGTCTGGTGACAGCATCAAGCGCTGAAAATGGCTCATCCATCAATACGACGGGTTTGTCTTGCATCAGCGTTCGAGCTAATGCAACGCGCTGGCGCATTCCACCAGAAAGTTGAGCAGGTTTTGCATCTGCGTAGTCAGCCAGCCCGACTGCTTTTAAGAGTGAGAGAGCCTTTGCTTGAACATTGTTAGCAGAAGTAGCCTGTTTTGAAATATCGTGTTTAGAAGCCGACTGCTTAGAAATAGAGCCGTTAGACTGAGTCATAAAGCGCTCACTCAAACAGACGTTATCAATCACTGAAAGCCAAGGCAGTAGAAGATCTTGCTGCGCCATGTAGGCGATACGACCCTGCAAAGGCTGGGTGTCTGAGGTAGACAGTGAGCCATTCCATTCGACTTTGTCTTCTAGCAAACCAGCTAAATAACGTAAGACGGTGGTTTTCCCGCAACCACTTCGACCAAGTAGTACTGTCCATTTCCCAGCTTCAAGGTGTAAATGCAGGTTAGCTAAGGTATCCACAGCACTATCTTGGTAACGCAAGCTGGCATTATTTATTTCAATACCGACCTTGCTTATCTCGACATCTACCTTGTTTATTTCAATACCGACTTTTAACTGGCTTGTATGGTCTACGTGCACTGGTTTCTTTGGCTGACATTCAGGTGCTTCCTGTATGTCAGCAGTATTAGCGGACATTAGCATGCCCTGCATAGAAGTGGTTTACTGGTCCATGCCCTTGTCCAACTTGTAGTTCATCCGCGTGAGCAATCGCTTCAGATATGTATTTTTTACCTAAATTTACCGCTTGGCTTAGTTCATTACCTTGAGCTAGAAAAGACGCAATAGCGGAAGAAAGGGTACAGCCAGTACCATGAGTGTTTTTGGTCGGGTAGCGCTTTGCACTGATTAGAGATGAGCTACTTGGTAGTATGAGCAAATCATTACTGTTCTCGTCCTTCTCTAAATGACCACCTTTCAGTAAAACCGCCTTTGCGCCTAATGCTCTTAACTCTTCAACCATGTCTTGCATGTCAGATTCGCTTTCAGGCACTGGTTTCCCTGTTAAAGCGGCACCTTCCGGTAGGTTCGGGGTGATAATATCCGCAAGTGGGATCAGCTCTGCTTTTAATGTACTGATGGCCGATTCTTTCAGCAGTAAATCACCGCTGGTCGCTACCATTACTGGGTCGATAACTAAATGTTTTGGTTGGCACTGCTTAATTTTTTCGGCAACAATTTTGATAATCTCAGAGTCGGCCAGCATGCCGACTTTGACAGCCACAATATTTAGATCGGTGAAAACAGCGTCTAACTGGCTTGCCACGTGTTCTAAGGGGATGGGGAAAATGGCAGATACGCCTTGAGTGTTTTGCGAAGTGATAGCTGTGATGACAGAGCAAGCGAAGCTGCCAGTTGCAGACATGGCTTTGATATCAGCTTGAATACCCGCGCCGCCGCCACTGTCTGAACCTGCGATGGTTAAAACGATCGGTGTCGTTAAATCTGAAATGGTATTTTGTGAAAGGTATTCTGAATGAAGCGATTGTATTGGTGATGTCATGATGGCTCCTACTGTCGAAAAGACGCAGGAGAACAGGCATAGATCGATGAAAGGCGTGCAGTGAGAACAATGAGTGAAGACCCTATTGAAGTACTACGCAGATCAATGCTTATAGTTCCCTACGCCAGTGCTAACTGAATCAGGTTCAACGGGTCTCGAATTACGATCTCAGCAAATACAGATAACTGTATTTGCCCCCCGACTATTGAGCATAATCATAACAGTACTTCCTACCTTGGGGTACTGATTTTAGACAGCCTAAGTATATTAGAAAGTCTTAAAGTAGATATTCTAAATGGGATGATAAGTTTTAATTTACGTTTGATTTAAAGATAACCAATGGCGTTATGGATGTTTGAAAAAAGCACATCATTGACGATTTCATCTTTAATCATTTTTTGATTGTTCGCCAACTCAACATCTGAAGAGATCCTAAAGCGTTTCAGTTCTGAATCGATAAGGTTGTAGATATGAACCCCATTCGTTGTTGAACCATTCGTACTTTTAATTACAGACGAGCTATCAGACGAGATTGCCTCGAAATCAAAGCTATATGAAAGCGCATTTTTCCAGCTTTTTGAGTCGTCAGTGATATCAAAATTCAAGTTTTCGACATCATTGATTTTTGAACTGGTTGGGTAGTACAACATAGCGTCGATACCGATTAGGTTATCTTCTATAAGGCTGCGGTTAACGGTGAGTTTGAGGGTTGAAAACTCACCACGAGCATTGGCTTCATTTTGTTCGTCAAACTCAGAATAATGGATAGAAAAATCTTCAGTGGTTGGGTCCCAATGACAACTTAAATTGTATGCTGTATCCGTAGCAATGGCATTGGTGTAATTGGTGTGGCAGATGCTAATAATGTGCGCATAATCAATGCCTAAATGTTCAAAAACGTCTTGATAAGTCTCTTTTAGTTTATTGTCTATCTGGGTTTCACTTAGTTTATTTTCTAAAAGTGAAGCCTTGCTTTGAACATCAACATCGTTACATGCAATAAGGATAGGTAAGGCGCTAAGAGCCAGCAATTTTTTTAACTTTGGAGTTTTATTCAGCATTGGAGTCCAGGACGTAATTTTAAAGGCGATTTAGTAATGATTAATCAAATGACGTTTAAGCCATTGCGTTGCAACTCCGTTTGCCTTTAACTCTGGGGTGATAAGCTCAATTCTGAGTAAGTGCCCCTTTTCACTGATTTCCGATTCAATGATATCGATTCGTTCTTGATTTTCTAATGCGACTGATTTTGGAATGACTGCCCAGCCAATGTCATTTTCAACCAAGGTGATCACTGACTCCATATCACTAACATTCACTCTCTCGATATCCGGTAAATCTATGTATTTATGTTCAAGGTTATAGATACTAGAGCGTGAAACTTGTTTAAAACCAAACAAATCTGCATGCCCAACAGGTGTTTTGGTTAATGGATTACCCTTGGAGCAAATTAAGCAGGTTTCTATGTAGTCTATGGTTTGAAAACGTATACTTTTATCAAAGAACCAGCGTCCAGTCGCGAGCCCTACATCGACTTCATTTTTCTCAATAAGGTAAACAATATCTTGAGTCATTAACTGCCTGACCACTAATTCAACCGTTGGGAATGTTAGTTGGAAATCAACAATGAGTTGGCGCATCTTTTTAGTCATCAGCCAATCATCAATAGCAAGCACAATCCGATCTTCAATGCCGGAAGATAAATGGTGGGCGTGGCTGAGTAGCGTCGTTTCAGATGCGATCATGTTCTTCGCATGAAACAATAAGGCAGCACCTTCGTTAGTAATAGTTGGTTTATAACCACTACGATCGAACAATGATAAATTTAGGTCGATTTCTAAATCTGAGATAGCGTTACTAATCCAAGACTGAGCTTTGCCTTGTTTTTTGGCTGCTGCGGAAAAAGAGCCACATTCAGCTGCGTACACAAATGCTTTAATTTTATCGGTGTTCAAATGACTGTAAACCTTAATCGCGTTATACCATCAGTATTTGTGTAGATTATAGGCTAAAAATTGAGATTAAAAGATAGACACTATAACTATTTGTTATAGTTTTCGATGTTGAGGGGCTTGGAGGCATAAATTACATTGATTATTGTGTCTCAAAACTAACGTTGTGATGGCTCACTTTTGGTTTCAGGGTGTGCTACGAAAGGGACTTTTTTAATAAAGAGTTTTAGGGCTTGATAGTAAATACCAAATACAATTTTGAAGGTCATAGAAGGAATACTAAGTAAAGTATTCCATAAACTTTGCGACGAAATTGGTCTTTTGGATAGGGCTAATGTCGCATCGAATACCTTGCGTTCTATATTTTGGTCATTGGACTTTCGGTTTTCAATATGGACTAATGTGCTATGCGCTGGCGGTTTAATTTTCCAGTGGTACATCATATTAAGATCCATGAAAGGTGACACATGAAAGTCCTTTTTTACTTTCATCTCTTTCGCCATATCAATTAAGTAATAGTGCCTTTGACGCCAAGGAGTGTTACTGACTTCTGCCAGCATATACTGGCATTTTCCTGCTAAATCGTAACAAAAATAGCAATTTATAGGGCTAAAATAGAGCCCTAAGCAGCGGCACTGAACCAGCATTGTCACTCTGTTTGAAGTATCCCAAGTACCACCCAATAGTTTTACTTTATCTGATATTCTATCTTTTAAATTGCCGGGCTCGTTTCTAATGTAGTCGGATTCGACAAATCGAATTGGGTTAAACCACCTCAGCCCAAAAACAAGGCTACGCGATGAGGTTTTAGCCAACTCATCAAGATCAATACCCATCATGAACAGTTGATAGCTGAACTTATGGGTAATCTCACCGAAACGGCGGTGGCGTACATTGCCCCAATAGATGCCGCTGAACTCATCTTCGCTGCGTGCTGAGTCAGAGTGTGTCGAGCTAGAGTGTGCTGAATTCGTTTTCATAAACCGAGACCAAAACGTTTAGTCACATCTAAAGCACTGCGTACACCGTCTTCATGAAAACCGTTATACCAGTATGCGCCAGCAAAGTGGCAGCCATTTTTTCCACAAATTAGCTCACGCTTGTGCTGCGCTGTAACCGTTGTGGTATTGAGTACCGGGTGGTGATAAACGTAGCTTCTGATTATCTTACTTGGGTCAATCGCTTCGCTTTGGTTCAACGTGACACAGAAAATATCATCACTTTGAATACCTTGCAGGATATTCATGTTGTAGGTCACGCAGGCTGGGCGTTGGCTGTTCCCATCAAGCATATAATTCCAGCTTGCCCAAGCTAATTTTCTATCTGGAAGCAAGTTAAGATCGGTATGTAATATGACTTCATTTCGGCTGTAAGGAATCGAACCTAATACCTCATACTCTTGGGAGGTTGGGGCTTCAAGTAAACTCAGTGCTTGATCTGAATGACACGCAAATATGACTTCATCAAAGTTTTGTTTTTCACCGTTTTCAAATTCTATAACGATTTGATTTTCGCTTTCGGGTTCATTACGAATCACTTTTTTGATTGAGGTATTTGTCTGAACCGGTTTACTTAATCGTGACAAAATTACGTCTACATAAGAACGCGAACCTTTCGGAATAACATACCACTGAGGGCGGTTTACAATGTCTAGTAGACCGTGGTTGTAGAAAAATTGAATGAAAAATTTGAGCTCAAACTGCTCCATTTCATTCAAGCTAGTTGACCAAATTGCAGCGCCCATAGGCAAGATGTAGTGCTGGCTGAAAAAGTCAGAAAAACTATTAGACTTCAGAAAATCACCTAACGTGACATTTTCAGGAAAGTCATTCACCTCATAGGCTTGTTTACATAGCTTATTAAATTTGATGATTTCAGAAATAAGCTTCCAAAACTTGGGTTTGAAGATGTTACGTCTTTGAGCGAATAGTGAGTTGATACCGTGTCCGTTGTATTCAAACTTAGTTGTAGTGTTATGCACACTAAAACTCATTTCTGTCGGTTGGCGATCAACTCCTAGTTGAATAAGCAGCTGATTAAAGTTTGGGTAAGTTCTGTCATTAAAAACAATGAACCCAGTATCAATAGAATAGGCTTGCCCTTTATGTTCTATATCAACAGTTGCAGTATGCCCACCCACATAGTCATTCTTTTCAAATACAGTGACGTCATGCTGTTCATCTAATACATGGGCGCAAGTTAGCCCTGAAATTCCAGATCCAATAATCGCGATTCTTTTCATTTGCTAACCCATCCTTGTTGCGAGTTTTTGCCAGAGAGACGTTGGGAGAAATCGTAGACATTTCATGATGAAAATAAACTTTCTCGGAAAGCTGATATCTGCTTTACCTTGTTCAATGCCTTTTATGATTCTGTGAGTCGCTTGTTCGCTGCTTATCAGCATTGGCATTGTGAAAGTATTACGATCGGTGAGAGGGGTTTCAACAAACCCTGGGTGAACCAGAGTGACGTTAATATTGTGCTGAGTAAGCGTCACAGACAGTGTTTTTCCTAAGTAGCTTAATCCCGCTTTTGATGCACCGTAGGCTTCTGCTCTTGGCAAGGGCAGTAAACTCGCACTGGAGCTAACTAGAACCAAGCGTCCTCCTGGTTTTAGGTGCTTAAGCCAAGCTTGTAGAGCATAACCAATGGATATTAAGTTAACATTGATAATACGTTCAAACATTTGAGCGTCAAAGTTTAGCGGGTCGTCGATGTATTCGCAGTCCCCTGCATTGAGAATCAGTAAATCAATAGGTTCTTGATTCTCAAGAGAAGGGTAGTTGTGATAGTCGGTAAGATCGAAGCACAAAGGCGTGATGGTGGCATGAGAAGGTAGCTGTTCCATCAGCGCATCTAATTTAGGCTGGCTGCGCCCACATGCTATGACATCATGACCTTGATTTACATAACTCAGCGCTAGAGAGTGCCCTATCCCAGATGTAGCACCTGTGATCATAATACGCATTATTGGCTCGCTCTTTTTTTGATGGCTTTGACGGCAGATCCAAGCAAAGGAATATGCTCATAAAGCATGGCGCCCACATCAAGGTAGTCTTGGTGGAAGATAACTAAGCCATCTTGTTCTTTTAAATGAGAATGACCATGTACGGTTATCGGGTCTTGACCGTTTAATTGCTTATGAACAAAGGTCATTCTCCAATAAACAGCCGCTTCTCCACTTTTTGATTCAAATGTATGCTCAATAATGAAATTACAGCTCGTTACTTTTGTGTATATTTGCTCGAAATAGTGTGTCAAAGCTGGTAACCCATAAACGCGGTGCATTGGGTCTTTGAACTCAATCTCTGGGTGATAAACTGACTTGAGTGAATCAAAGTCAGTTGTACCAAGCTCTTGGTATACAACTAAAAAATTCTGTAACCAAACTGAATTATCCATAACCAGCGTTCTCAACTCTTGTTTGCCGTCACAGGCATTTATTTATAAGAAAGCTTCTATTTAAAGAAAGCTAGAGCTCTCAACCTGGCTTGCTTATGCTCCACTATTGGTGCCCAATACTGGTCTTGATCTGGATGCTTTTTAAGATAGTCATGAGGAAAGTGAATATCTTTATCAGGCAGATCGGCAAGCTCTGGTAGATATCTACGAATGAAAATACCTTTTGGATCAAATCTTTCGCTCTGAGTTATCGGATTAAATATTCTGAAGTAAGGTTGAGCGTCGCAACCGGTACTTGCTGCCCACTGCCAACCGCCATTGTTGGCGCTCAAATCACCATCAATAAGATGAGATATAAAGAAACGTTCACCCCATCTCCAGTCGATGAGTAAGTGCTTGGTTAGGAAGCTGGCAACAATCATTCTTAGGCGATTATGCATCCACCCTGTGGTGGTGAGTTGTCTCATAGCAGCATCAACAATAGGGTAGCCTGTTTTACCTTCACACCAAGCTTTGAAGTTTTGATGATCTGGGTGCCAGATTAAACCGTCGTATTTGGTTTGGAAGTTACTTCCTTTAGCAAGCTGCGGGTAATGGAACAACAGGTGCTTGTAGAAATCTCTCCAGATTAATTCATTGAGCCATGAAAATGCCGAATGTTGAGTGTCGAACAATACTTCCGGGTTCTGCTGAATTAATTGTATTGCCAGCCACCTTGGGCTAATTGCACCAATGGCGAGATAAGGGGATAAGCCGGATGTTCCTTTGATTGAAGGAATATCTCTGTTGTCGTGATAACTAGACACTTTGTTCGTGAGGAATTCCGGTATGACCTGCTTTATGACTGTTTCACTAAGTGGCCAGCGATCTGAAGATTCTCTAGGATAGCCTATATCGAAATTCCCACTCGACTCTGCACTTATATCGAGATGGTGGTTAGCTTTACTGTTTCCATCAATATCTGAATGGTTGCTTACAGGACCTAAAGTTGAGGTTGAATCACTAGGTGGAGAAGGGCTACATTCAATTCCTGTTTGCTGCACGCGCTTTAACCAGGCGTTTTTGAAAGGCGTGAATACCTTAAACATCTCGCCTTGTTTATTGAGTACTTTCCCTACAGGCACAATGGTATCGCTTTGGAAGAGTTCCAATGGTAAACCTTGCTCAATCACTGCCTGATCTCGTTTTAATTCATCGCATTCAGGTTCTGTATTGGCGAAGATTTTTTCGACATTATTGTTTGAACAATATGCCTGTAGCTGGGTGACTTGGTCTGTGAAGTCAGTGGCTGTAATGTGTATAAACTTTATACCTAATTCATCCAATTGTTCGGATAGCAGTTGTAAGTGGCGACACATTAAATCGGCTTTCATGGGAGCAAGATGATGCTGCTCCCATTGCTTTGGCGTAGATATGAAAACAGCGCATGTTGCGCCATTTTCTATTGCGGCTAGCAGAGCAGGGTTATCGTGAGTTCTTAGATCTCGTCTTACCCAAAGTATGTTGTTCAATAGCCATATCTCAGTTTGAGTTCTTGAGGGTGCGGGTTTAAGTAAACTTGTGTCTGTAAGTACTCGTTTGGATATTCCAACAGGTAATGGTTAATGAGCGTGAGTGGTACGAGCAATGGAATCAGCCCCTCTCGGAAATCATTAATTTGAGTTGAAAGCTCTTGTCTATGAATACTAGTTAGTTGCTTTTTAAAGTAGCCTTGGAGATGCTGCAAAGTGTTCGCATGGCTTCCTCGGTTAGCGTGGTGAGACAACGCTTCCATTAACCCTGTGATGTATTGATTGGCCATGGTATCTACATCAAGATCTGCGTTAGCAAGCAGTTGTCCAAGTTTTTTATATCCAGCTATGTGATGACTCATTACCAAATATTTGTGCGCACTGTGGAATTGAATGAGCTTATGTTTGGTGATCCCTTCATCTACCAAGTTCAACCATTTAGAATAAGTAAACACACGAGTCATGAAGTTTTCTTTTAGCACGGGGTCATTCAACCTTCCGTTTTCTTCAATAGGAAGTAGCGGATTTCCATCCATTAGCTGTTGGGTAAATAGACCAACACCTGTGGATTCAGATCCTCTCCCGTGATGATGATAAACTTTCACTCGCTCCATGCCGCATGTTGGACTTTTCTGGCACACGATGAAACCGGCTAGGTGCTGGCTTTTTTGTGAATGTTTCTGACCAAATTCAATTAGTTCTTGGGTGACGTCTCCTGTGCCATCCGGGCGAGAAACATGAATGACATCATCAAGGTGTCTTGTTTGACGAATGGTTGGTCTCGGGGTAGGTAAACCAACGCCCATTTCAGGACATACTGGTTCAAGTTCAACGTAGTCTGCGAGATCATCAGTACAAAAACGTGAGCGTTTATGACCAGTATCAAAGCGAACTTTTTGCCCAGCGACGCATGCACTGATACCTATTTTAATTTTCTTATCCATTGCTTCTCTCCCTCAAGCCAGTGTCATTCATAATTTAGTTGTTATATTGGTTTGAACTTCAAATCGACTGAGTACGTAATCATTAATAAATATATTTACCAAGAGGGTTAAATAATTGACTGACCCCTTTAGTAAAGTGGAGCGCGTCGCTAGATACAGTTAAGCATACGCAACCTTCTTGTGTGACTGGGTTATGAGTATGTTTTCCATCTAACCAAACGAAATCACCCGCCGAATAGTGCCCCATCTCATCATCAAAGCTGCCTTGCAACAGAAGTGTGATTTCGAATCCTTTATGTGTGTGTGAAGGCACTTGCCCACCTTCCGCGATATGCAGCAGGCTGGCATGGCGTGATCCATCTTCAAAGTCTAGTCGTGCTCGCGAAATTTTCCCTAGGCCTAACCACTCTTTCCGTACCACCGAATGTAGTGCTCTTGGCAGAGTGAAAGACTGCCCAGCTACCTCAACTTCAACGTTTTCGGTAGGGGACGTGGTTTGGACTAGATCTGTATTGGCTGTGATTTGGTTGATCATGTCTAAATCAAGAAGATTCAGCATGTCATTATTCTTATCAACCTCATCACCTTTACCTTGTGAAAAAATAGCGTCAAAGTTGATAGCTACATCCACATTGCTTTCATCATCTAGGGTATTTTCATTTTCCTGAGCCGCTTCGAGTGGCTCGAATAAAGCTTGCGCTGCTTGCTCTGTTAGTAGTTCAACGGTTGCTTGGCATTCGGCGCACATTTCTACATGGCTTGCGACGACCAGTGAAATGGAATCTGGAAGTGTTCCAGCAACAAATTCTTTAAGTACATTAAAGTTGGGGTGATGTTTAATCATTGTATTGGTCTCCCATTTGTTGCTTTAACTTGGCAAGCGCTAGACGTAAACGAGACTTGACCGTACCTAATGGAACATCCAGCTGTTGTGCCAGTTGCTCCTGAGATAGCTCTTGAAAGTACACGCCCTTGACAATAGTTCTCTGTGCAGGAGGAAGTGTATCGATTTGGCTCATCATATGGCGTGACATCAAATGGTCAGCGAAAGGAGAGGCTTCTTCATGACTTTCTGCTAAGGCTGCATCTATAGGCCAAATATCGTCAGCCACATTTTGTTCGGCTTTAGCTTTCACTTTTCGTAGCATATCGAATGCCGCATTACGCATTACGGTATATACCCAAGTAGTCGCCGCACCTTTGTCTTCATTATAAAGGTGCGCTTTTTTCCAAATATTGGTCATTGTTTCTTGAACTAATTCGTTGGCAGAAGCCTCATTGTTCAATTTCGTCATGCCGAAGCGTTTGATCTTCGGTGCGAAAAATTTAAACAATTGAGTGAAGGCTTGTTTGTCTCGCTTATTCGCAACGAGAACCAGCCAGCTTGAAAGCTCGGTAGGGACTTGCGATTCAGGGATGATGACGTGCTCCTTGTCTTTCCCAGTTGTTCTGATTGTTTCCATATTAAACCAACCACTCAGCGAATTTAGAGATCATTACGACGCTAGTACTAAAATGGATCACTTTTATTTTTAACTTATTTCATTTTGCATGGTACTTCCTGATACGACCTCGTTTAATAGCGCAACTAATGAAGGAAAACTTGTGGGGGAAAGAAAGGTTTCTTTTCTTCCGAGTGAAATAGGCAGTATCTCTATCAGTCTAGAACAAACCCAAATAGGATCATCGAACTTGGTGTTTGAATACAGTGATTGAATGAGTTCATGTTCTTGAAATAGTTTTTCTAAAAAAGCGGATAGTCTTGGTGTTGGTTCATTATTATCAAGTCTAGACCAATGGTTAGTCGCAAGTGCACTGCCTATCAACAAACCATCGTCTTGATAAGTGAAATTAGATATTTTCACCAACTCTATGCCTTCTACATCCACTTCAAGAATATTGTCATCCCCCATGTTGAAGTCAACAATGGCGACTTTAATTCCCCATGAACTGACTTGGTAATCTCGTTGTTTATCGGAACGTGCAATAACAAATCCTTCCCCCTTGGAAGCATTAGCTATCATTGATAGATATTTTTTCTCGAATATACGTAATCTCTGCCTGCCTTCTGGCAATAAAAAAATTGGTAAAGGGAACACCGCAAGATTATGTTGAACTTGCAGTTGTAAATGAGGAGGTTGATTAGTGCTTATCATTGCCTGTTGTGTATTTTTTGAGGTTGGTTCCTGCATATGCCACTCTTTTAAATAGGTACGCTTATTGGTTAGTACGCACTGCAGGTCGCACTCGATCAGTGCTGTCTGCTTTCTTTTGTTTTACAGTGTAAAGCTAAGAGAAATGATAAATGTTGGAGGAACGATGATCAGTTGCAACCAGTACGATTACATTGAAATTGTGTGTCTGTATCAATATGAAATCTTATTAACGCTAAAGTCTGGTGAAAGTATTCAAGGCATTGCGATGGACACAAAAAGAGATGATGACAAGCAAGAGTGTATTTTGATTAATCTGGATTCAGGTTCAAAGTTAGTGGTATTAGATGAGTTGTTAAGCTTAGAAGTGCTAACTCAGAACCCTAAGTTTAAGATGGTGACATTCTAAGACCAGTACCCGAATGTTTAGAGGCTTAATTAGCTTCATAACTCGTGGTGCTAATCTGTTGCTTAATTGAGACTGCAGGCGTTTAAATTGAATAAGGCTTTCTCTCATACAAAGGATGGGTAAAGTCGAAAAGGATACTTCTGATAGAAGCAATGATATGGAGAACATGACTGAGATGCATCAATTACCTGATAATGCCGATATTCGTTCACACCTAGAAGACGCCTATTTTGCTGATTCTTTTCATACCGACATTCAATACCATGGGCAATCCGCTATGGATGTTTATATAGACCTTATGCAAGCGACACCGAAATGGGTCACAACGTTAATGGCTTTGAGAAATAAAATCGTTGGGCTGTTTGGGTTGAAAAATTTAGGCAGTATGACTGAGATTGATAGGACGAAATCAGCGGCTGATTATCAGGTCGGCGATAAAGTTGGTATCTTTTCTTTGTATTCGAAATCAGCATCGGAAGTCATTGTTGAAGACCGAGATAAGCACCTTAATGTGAAATTATCTTTTACGATTGAACCTAATGGAAATAAAGCAAAGGTGCATGCAACATCGGTTGTTCATGTAAACAACAGGCTAGGTCGGGTCTACATGTTTTTTGTAGGTCCTGTTCATAAAATCATCGTTCCGAACTCTCTAAAACAGCTACCTTATGCCATATTGTCATAGGGAGATAAAGTGTGTCGCGAGCTTTTAACAAAGCGTCATACCATTTTAATGTGCGTAATTGAGGAAGTGATGAATGGATTATCCTATCGAAGGAGCCTGTCAGTGCGGGCAAGTGACCTACCAGCTTAAAGCTGAGCCGAAAATGGTGTTGGCTTGTCATTGTCAAGAATGTCAAAAGCTCTCTACCAGCCCATTTAGTGTCACGGCGATTGTGGCGCAAGGTGATATTGAGTTTCAAGGGAAGCTGAAAGAATGGAGCCGAATGTCGGATTCCGGTAATCGGAATACTGCGGCTTTTTGTCCTGATTGCGGCAACCGTGTTTATCACTACAATCCAGACGATCAAACCACTCTTAAATTAAAACTGAAGCCAGTCGGCTTTGAACATGACACTATTTTCCAACCGGTTGCGCATGTTTGGGTTTCGGAAAAACTGAGTTGGGTGGACCTTCCTGAAGGCGTTAAAATCTTTGATAAACAACCTTAACTGTTTAAACCTTTAGCACCTCAAGGAATGAATATGATTGTTATTTACGGCATTAAGGCACAACTTAACCCTATTAAACTTCAGTTGTCAGACATTTTGCAGTTTTGCTTAAACAGTGAAATGGGCCTACCCGATGATAAGCGAGCTCACCGCTTTGTCCCACTCGATAAAGATGACTTCTTTTATCCAGAAGGTCGCACAGGTGCGTACACTGTTATTGAAATAAACATGATGGAAGGACGAACGGTTCGCACCAAGAAAGCACTCATCAAGAGGATTTTTTCTGAGATTGAACTCAAGCTTGGGATTAAACCCATCGATATAGAGATCACGATTAAAGAACAACCTTCACACTGCTGGGGCTTTAGAGGGATGACAGGTGATGAAGCTCAAGACCTTAAATATAAGGTGAATGTCTAATCTTTCTCTATGTTGATCGCTATGCTGAAATTCTAATAGCTAAGCTGGAATGTTAAGAGCCATACTGGATAGGTAAAGGGCAAGCTGAACAAGCAAATTAAAGCAATAAAAAAAGGACAAGTATGGGAAACTACTTGTCCTTTTTTGATCTTTAAAGTGAATATCTCGGGTTTAGACTGACTGAGTTACACCGTAAATCTATCGACTAACTCATGAAGTTGGTGTGCTTTACCATTAAGGTCTTGGCTGCCAACTCGGTTGTCATTTGCCAAAGAAGCGGATTGGTTACTTTGGTCTGAGATAACAGTAATACGTTGTGAGATCTCTTGCCCCACATGGCTTTGTTCTTGAGTTGCGGTTGCTATTAAAGAGTTCATATCCATGATGATATCAATAGAACCTTTGATTTTTTCAAGTGCTTCTTTCGCTGAGTTTGCTTCGGTAACCGCGCTATTACTTCTAGACTGGCTGGTATCCATCGCTTTTACTGCATTATCAGAAGCCGATTTTAGCTGTTCAATCATTTGGTGAATCTCACCAGTACTTTCTTGAGTCCGGCTTGCCAGTTTTCTTACCTCATCTGCTACAACGGCGAAACCGCGACCTTGTTCGCCCGCCCTAGCTGCTTCAATAGCTGCATTTAACGCAAGCAGGTTTGTTTGCTCGGCAATATCTTGGATCACTTCAAGTGACGATGAAATATTTCTTACATCGCCTTCTAGTTTAGAAATGACTTCACTCGCTTGGGCAACCTCAGAAGCTAAATCTTGCACAGAATGAACTGCAGAAGAGACAATCTCATTCGCTTCATTCACGTTGTCTTCAGCATTTTTTGCTGAATCTGCAGCTTGATTTGCATTGTTGGATATTTCGTGGGCAGTCGAGGTCATTTCTGTCATTGCAGTAGCAACTTGGTCGGTTTCGAGTTGTTGGCCTGAAGCCAGTTCATCCACCTGAGTGGCTCTGCTAGACATGTTGTTGGTTTCATCTACGACTTGTTGGCTGACCAAACTTACTTTTCCAATGATGTCTTGTAGGCTTGCAACAAAGATATTGAAGTTAGTAGTGAGTGTTTTAAATTCTGGGACCGATGAAATATCCATGCGAGCGGTTAAGTCGGCATCCCCACTTGCAAAGGCACGGATTGAATCATCAAACTGTTCAAGTGGGCGCATGATACTGCGGTTAATGTACATGGCAAAAATCACTACAATCGCAGTGATTGCTAAACAAAACAGACCAATAGTCACTAGGCTTTTGTCTGCAATTTCTTTTGATTGTTTATCCATAATGGCGATGGTGCTGTCTACATCGTCAGTATAAAAGCCCGTTCCGATCATCATGTCCCACTGTGGGAAAAATACCGAATAACTCAGTTTAGGTTGCGGGATGGTTTGGTTCGGCTTGGGGAAGTAATAGGTTGTGAATTTATTTACTTTTGAGTTCTTCAGGAGGTCTTGAATCAGGTAATTGCCTTTCTTATCTTGTAGATTAAAGAAGTTTTTACCGATCCCTGCGTCAGATTGCCCCTGAAGAACGCGGACACCTTTTGATGTATAGCCAAAGATGTATCCATTTTCTCCAAAGTTAATTTCTTTAAGTGTATTGATGGCATCTTCTCTTGTGCCATTGTTTGCAATGATAGGGTTAAGAGCGGTTTTTGCTATATCAACATAAGATTTAAGCTCCGTCTTTTTAATTTCCATCATACTTTCATGAGTGGTTTGAATTTGTTTAGTGTTGAGGTTATTCAGCTCCATATAGCTCAAAGTCATCATGCCAATAGTGATAATAAGCAATGGGAATATGGACAGGATATAAAGTCGCTTGCGAATGGTAATACTCATCTTGTTTTCCTAATTGAGCTATAGGCAGTGTTCACTAACCTTATAATTTTAATAGTTATATAGTGAGCTTACTTGGAAATTATAAAATGAAATGTGAACAACTCGTTGTTTGTATGTTGTTACATGTATTTACAGTGTTAAGTGTTGGCTAGTAATAACTTTTTCTTTATTTTATTAATCTTTATATAAATAAAAAGCTTAAAAGAAAAACCTATCTAGCCAACCATTATTCTTTTAAATTAAGTGTTTGGGTGATATTTAACTAATTAACCATTTTAAATTGTGTGGTTTGTTTGGGTTATTGTTTATTTTTGCAAATTTAAATACTCTCCCCAGTTTTGACTGATAGTGTCGTAGTTAAAAATACAAAAATCTTTTCGGTCACTTAAGTAGTTGTTCTCAACTTCGTTCAGTAAATTGGCATGCTTTTCAGGGTCACTGCCGTAAACGAGACACAACGTTGAAAAGTAGCGTTGTAAGTCAAAACTATGCTCATCAATGTATTCGCCAAAGTCGTAATAATCGGGTCTATCGTCTGACTCAAAAGCAAACATATCAGCAGCACTAATGGCCGCATCATCTCCATCTTCAATATAGTTCAGCAATATGATGGTGGCGAAGTTGTCTACGGCGTCTTCTTCTTTGCCTAATATCGGAATGTTTTGGTCTTCAATATACGCATGTCCAGCTTCATGAAGTAGCGTATGTAAGAGGGTATCTATTGCCCCCAATTTAGCGGATTTATTGTATTTTTCGTTGTACTTGTTCTTTGTAAAGTAATCGATAGATTCGGCGTAGAAAGAGTATGGAATATGAATGGTATGAGTGTCTGGATCATACATCGGACCTTCATCAGTACCGTATTGCAGTATCAGAGTGTTATTAAAAGGGAATAATTGTTCGGAGAGGTCAATGAGTGTGCTGTTGATTCCACTTTGTTCGATTTCAGATTTCAGAGATGCTTCAAAGTTATCTTGCGAAGGCAAATATTCAACGATGACGCTTTTTTTTGCATCAGCGGCATTTTGAGAATCGCGCGTGCTTTCAGGAGCACTTTTGAACGCAGCCTGTAAAGGTGTACATATTAGACAACTTATCCCTGTGAGCCATAGTGTTCTCATATTTCTCTCTTATTTTATTGAGCAATTTAGCGTGGCTTTCTCGTATGTCTTTACTGAATATTGACATATAAGCGATACGGCATAGTTATAGTTTAGATAATAATGACAAATTCGATAGTTGAGTAAAAGATGTTATTTATTGCTTACCTTGTCCAACCTTGGGTTCATTAGCGGGCTACTTGATTAATTTTACAAGTAGCGCTGCAGTTTGATTCTGTAGCCGATATTTATTGCTAATAAGAGAATCTCACATGACTCAAAATACTTCGATTCATCAGAATCACCCCGTTCAGTCTAAACCAGAAGCCGATTCAAGCACGGTACCAACGCGAAAGCATTGGTCTCAATTTCAGTTACTTCATGACGTTGTGAAAAACCCTAATATTCATCTCAAAGGTACTCATAGTTATTACAGCGATTGTTGGGATAATGGGTTTGAAGACTCGGTTGTTCGATATTTACATGGTGATTGGTTGACTAAAGACCGCGAGCCGCGCTGGACAATAGATCAGTTGTATATTGGTGACTATGTCTGTATTGGGGCTGAAGCCGTTATCCTGATGGGAGGCAACCACACGCACCGTGCGGATTGGTTTTGTTTGTATCCGTTTATGGATTTCATTGACGAAGCCTACCAAGGCAAAGGTGATACTCATATTCATGATGGGGTGTGGATAGGCATGCGAGCGATGGTTATGCCAGGTGTCACTATTGGTGAAGGTGCGATTATTGCGGCTAATAGTGTGGTGACGAAAGATGTACCGCCTTATGCTGTTGTAGGCGGCTCTCCTGCCACATTATTGAAGTTTAGGTTTGATAAAGAGACCATTCAAACGCTCATGGAAATGGGTATTTATGATTGGCCGGCTGATAAATTTGAAGCGCTGAAAAGGCATCTTTGTGGATCAGATATCGAATCATTAAAGTCGGCTTTAGTTGCCTACCAAATGAATGACAAACAATAGGAAAAGGGAGTCTTGCAAGCAGGAATATAAATTTCTGTAGTGGCGTGCATTTATGCTATACTCCGCGCCCCAATCCGCATTGGCTTGCTAAATTTAGGAAATTATTATGAGTGGTACAAACGAACTTCAACAAATTAACAACCGTCTAGACAAGTGTCGCCACAAGTTAGCGGCTGCTAAGGCTCGTAATGATCGTCCTGTCGTTAATCAATTTGAAGATGAAATCAAAAAGTTAACGAAGAAAATTGCACAGCTTAAACATAAGCAAAGCTACGATGTGAACCAAGAACGTAAAGCTCTGGTTGATATGCCATTTCGTCGTGAAATTACGAAAGCTGAGCAAGCGGATATGGGTAAACTGAAAAAGTCAGTTAAAGGATTAGTGGTTGTTCACCCAATGACTAAAGTGGGTAAAGAGCTTCGCCTTGAAGTGATGACAGGGTTTGCCCCGAAAAAATTCTAATTACCGATACGGTAATGAAAAAGGAGCTAGTGATAGCTCCTTTTTGCTTTTTCACGGGTTAGAAACGTTACTTTGTGATGGCATTAGTTACGCTTAATTCAAATCACAGGTTTGATTGTAATCACAAAATCTTTTGTTTTTTAGAAAACTTAACTTGCTACTAACATAGGCTTTGACCTGCTAAGTAAATTAGTTTCTTTTTTTAACCATGATTATCTTATCCACTTGCATACAGGCAGAACAGAAACCAGTAACTGACAAATTGAACTCATTAGGGAAGATGAGAACGTAAAAAATATAGAGGTTATATGAATAATTTAATTTCAATAGGGCCACTAGAATCTTTCCTAATCGCGATTAGTGTGTTGTTTCTAGGTCATTTTGTGAACGCAAAGCTTCCAGTACTTAAAAAATACAATATCCCTGAACCCATTGTTGGTGGGTTGATTGTTGCTTTTGCTATCACAGGTCTTCATTTTAACGGTATTGATCTAGAGTTTTCTCTACCTTTACAAAAGACCTTCATGTTGATGTTTTTCGCGACAGTAGGTTTAGCGGCTAACTATACTCAGCTGATGAAAGGTGGAGCAAAAGTATTCCTATTTTTAGGTGTTGCTTCGGTCTATATCATCATTCAAAACGGTGTGGGTGTAACGCTCGCGACTGCTTTAGGTTTAGACCCATTAATGGGGCTTATCGCTGGTTCGATAACGCTTTCTGGTGGTCACGGAACGGGCGCTGCTTGGTCACAAACTTTTTCCGACACGTATGGCATTGCCAATACCTTGGAAATCGCAATGGCATCGGCAACCTTTGGTTTGATTATTGGTGGCATCATCGGTAGCCCTGTGGCTCAAAAGCTTATCAATAAGAATAACCTAGAATCGGAATATGGCACGGGTACTCATACTCACGAACGCTTCCCGGAACTTGTCACTTACAACGAATATGAAGAAGACAAAGTCACGGCGAAGAAGGTCATTGAAGTGCTGTTTATTCTTCTTATCTGTATTACGGGTGCTCGTTATTTAGAGCAGTGGGTAAGTACATTTGAAATTACTTGGTTGATGATCCCTGATTTCGTTTACGCGCTGTTTATTGGTGTGTTTATTACGAATGTATTCGAAGTCACTAAGATTCATAAAACAGACAGTGAGACTGTCGATATTCTTGGCACGGTTTCACTGTCGTTATTCTTAGCAATGGCTTTAATGAGCTTAAAACTGTGGAATATTTTTGACCTTGCGATTCCATTCCTTGCCATCTTAGCGGTGCAGGCTGTGGTTTTAGGTATCTTCTCGTACTTTGTGACGTTCAAAGTTATGGGCTCAAATTATGATGCTGCGGTAATGGCTGGTGGGCACTGTGGTTTCGGCTTAGGGGCAACACCTACTGCCGTGATGAATATGGGTTCACTTGTGAATCGCTTTGGTCCATCACCTCAAGCCTTTATGGTCGTTCCAATTGTTGGTGCTTTCTTTATTGATATTGTTAACTTGATTATTCTGCAAGGATACATTTCCTTTATTGGATAGCCTTAGGTTTTAGACCGGATATGACGGCTCCTTTTGTTGAGGTGCAGTTCGCTTTAAAAAGCCAGTAGCATTAGCTGCTGGCTTTTTTATGGGCAGTATTTCTTTCATCTTGAATGTACTTGCTTACAGGCACTTACACTTCTCGTTTGAAAATCGTGCTATTTTTGCAGCCATAAATAAGTCAATTTATAAATGATTGCGAGACAAGTGATGAAGAAATTTTTGTGTTTTTTAGCGTTATTTCCAAGCATAAGCTTCGCTGAACCAAATTTGTATTTTGGTGCTGATTACCTTACGAATGATTCTAAGTACGCATTACAGTATGGGTTTTATTTCAAAGCCAGTCCGGAGTTAGATTTCGGTTATGAATGGGAATATGCCCAATACAGTAACGACATGCACTCGCTTGGGATTAACATAAAACCATCCTTTCCTCATGGTGATTTCTATATTGCACCAATTGGCGGTTTTCACTATTTCAGTGGCAATGTTAATGCTGCTTTTGTGTACGGTGCTGAGGTGGGTTATAGATACAATGCGATAACGCTGCGAGCTGGTTATAAAGAAGCTTCTGAAGATTTTAAAAACAGTGACAATGTTTACGTTGGTGCTGGTATCAATTTCTAACTCTTATAGGCCCTTCTTGAGTTAGGTTTAGGCTGCTCTATTTATTTTATGTAAATAGAGGCAGCCAAATTTTTATTAGAATTAAATCCCCGTTCGGTGAATGAACTGAGCGAGCGTTAAGCAATAAGCAATAAGCAATAAGCAATAAGCAATAAGGATGAGATGTGTTATTCCACAATCTCAACCTCCTCTATAATGGCTAAGCCAATTGCAGTTCACGTAATAGCGGGAATGCAGCCTTGGAATGGTTACCAGCGACAACGAACCCAACGAAGCTATTCGCATCGTCAAATGCTTTAGCTACTATGCCATTTGGGGTAAATTCCGCTTCCCAGCGTGTTGCAGTGTGAATGTGCTTTCCTGACAACTGGATAGGATAACTCGGCGTTTTCACTTTGGTTAGCATCGGTGGTAAAGCTAAGTTACCTTCAGAACTGGTCAGTTGTTTAGCAAGTACGTTTGCTGACAAAATGGCAGGTTGTAAGTAAGCCATCACTCGCCCTTCAATTTCAGCGCAGTCTCCAATCGCAAAGATATTACTAATGCTACTAGAAAGTGTTGAATCAACCACAATGCCTTGATTAACATCGATTCCCGCCTGTACTGCAAGCTCTATATTTGGACGCAGACCAGCAGCGGCGATCACTTCATCTACTTCGATATTGGCGAGTCGAGCGGATACAGAAGAAGAGGCATTTAATACAAGTTCAGTTTCATTATGCTTAGCTTCTATGATCGCCGTGTTCGTCATAACTTGCACGCCACTTTTGATGAGTTCCCGTTCTAATTCAGCAGAAATAAACCTAGGCAAAAGGTTCGGCAACAAGTCGGAAGCCGGCTCGAATATTGTGACTTCTTTTCCCGCGACTTGTAGATCAAGTGCTAACTCAACCCCAATTAAACCACCCCCAATAATGGCTATTCGTTTTGCAGTATCAATGCGAGATTTGGATTGATGAAACTCGTCTAGGCTGTTTAGCGTGAGCACTTTACTATGGTCCAGCCCTTTTACTGGTGGGACAAAAGTACGCGCACCCGTCGCTAGCACTAGTTTTGAGTAGTAATGACGTTTGCCACTTGCTTCTATGTATTGCGCTTCGGCGTTAATGCTTTCCACATGAGTGTGGGTGTGAATGACGATATTGTATTGCTCTGCCAATGCTGCTGCACTATTTAGAGTAAGGTCCTTCACACTTTGATTCTTACTGAATACATGAGAAAGACTTGGCTTATTGTATTCAGTACCATTATCCGCAGTGAAGATTTCTATCGCCACTTGAGCATCGACTTTTCGTAGCATTTTTATAGTTTGAAGTGCAGCAAAACCGCCGCCTACAATGATAATTGGTTGCATACTACACCTCTACAAACACTTCTTTACCCAAACTACATTCAGGGCAAAGGAAATAGTCTGGTACTTGTGCCCAAGGTGTCCCGGGTTCTACATCTTGATTTGGCTCCCCAAGTTGAGGGTCATAGATCCATTCGCAAACCGTGCAGCGCCAACAAGTGCAGTCTGAGTTATGGCTTGATTGCTCAACCTCAAAATCTGAATTGCAAACGCTACTCTCAGCGTTCTGCTTAGTACTTGTTCCCGATTCTACAATTTGAACTTTCTTGCGCTCAACTTGCTTTGGTTGGCATACTTCATCAGCATCTACTCGCCATACATCCGCGAGTGTCATTCCGTAGTCGATGCACTGTCGTAGTGCTTCTGTATCAGGTTTCCAATGAATGTGTTGCGCAGGGCTAACTTCGAAGTTGGCTTCACGAAGGCGTGCATCAATGCGCTTTACTGCGCCGCCAGTCCAACCAGACGACCCAAATGCCGCCGCTCGTTTTTCAGCAAAGCGTAGACCGTGCATCTCTTCCAATAACGCGGCGATTTGCGGCATCATTACGTTATTCATGGTTGAAGAGCCAACTAACACACCTTTTGAACGGAAGATATTGGCGAGAATGTCGTTTTTATCGTGCTTAGAAATATTAAAAACTTTAATTGCTGTTTCTGGGCTGCTTTTACGAATACCTTTTGCGATGGCATCAGCCATCATTCGAGTGTTGTTAGACATGGTGTCGTAGACAATCGTAATACGATCTTCTTTATAAGCTTTAGACCACTCGTAATACTGCTCGACAATTTGGGTCGCGTTATCACGCCATATACAGCCATGTGAAGTGGCAATAACGTCAATAGGCACACCAAGGCTTAATACTTCTTCTATCTTGGCTTTTACAAGAGGAGCGAAAGGGGTCAGGATATTTGAGAAGTATCGGAGACACTGATCATGAAGTTCGACTTGGTCCAGTTGGTCATTAAATAGGTTTTCATCACAGTAATGCTGACCAAAAGCATCGTTACTGAAAAGCACTTCGTCGCTGGTTAAGTAAGTTGCCATCGAATCCGGCCAATGCAGCATTTTCATCTCAACAAAAATAAGCTGTTTACCATTACCAATATCGAGCGCGTCGCCTGTTTTTACGGTTCTAAAATTCCAGTCAGGTTTGTGGTGGTGACCAATGATGGAATTCACCCCAGCCTCAGTACAATAGATAGGTGTATTTGGGATCTTTTCAAGTAAAGCGGAGAGAGCACCTGAATGATCTTCTTCTGCATGTTGGCAAATGATGTAATCAATCTCATTGAGGTCGATTTCCATTTCTAGGTTTGCCAAGAATTGGTCGGTAAAGCGGTGGTCAACAGTATCGACAAGAACCGTTTTCTCTTCACGGATAAGGTACGAGTTATAGCTGGTACCTTTGTTCATGTGATATTCCTTCCCATGGAAGTGTTCAGTTTCCCAATCGTGAATACCAACCCAGTGAACATTGCCTTTAACGTGAATAGTCATAATGATAATACCTTATTAATGTTTTCTAAGGTCATCATTGCACTAGTTGTGCCATGTTTTTATATTATTGATTTTGCTGGTTTATTATTTTTAATTTTAAATTTAAGAGTCAATATGACTCTTACTTCCATTTGGTCTAATTGACGTGTTTGTGTCTTTTTGATCGGAGTGTATTCTATCTAGAGGATAAGAGGATAAGAGGATAAGAGGATAAGAGGATAAGAGGATAGCTAAAATTAAGTTTTGTATTTTAGCTTCTGGTATCAAATGCTTTATGCATTAAAAAGTGTTTTACGCATAAAAAAGGCCAGGCTGAGCCTGACCTAATATTTAAAGCTGTATGTCTAACACAAGCACTATTGCTTAGTATTAAAGCGTTGTTACCACTTCATCAAGAGCTAGACGAGCTTTTGGTTTACCGTGGTTGTAGTCTTCGCCTTCTTTATGGAAGCCGATTGCTAGCGCTACATCAACAACGTGACCTTCAAGTTCATCAGCGAACTCTTCACCGATCATTGCAGCGTCAACACCCTCCATAGGTGTAGATGAGATACCTAGACGAGCAAGAGTGTGCATGATGTTGCCAAGTGCAATGTAAACCTGAGACTTAGTCCAGTTACCATTAAAACCTGTTTCATCTGTGTTCATTTCTGCGAATGCGTAAGCACCTAGGAACTGTTCGTACATTTCCGCTGGTAGGTGACCTGAACTTACTTCAGTGTCAGCACGTTTAGCGAATTTTTCTTTTGTGTACTTAGGATCGTGAGCGAAAAGAATAGTGTGCGACGCTTCTTTTGCATGCGGTTGGTTAAACTGGAACATGTTTTCAAAAGTATTGTGGAAACGTTGCTTCGCTTCGTCACTCTCAATGATAATGAATTTCCAAGGTTGAGAGTTAATAGAAGAAGCCGATAAACGAAGTGCTTCTTTGATGATAGCCATGTCTTCCGCAGAAACACGTTTTTTAGCATCGTATTTTTTTGCAGTGTAGCGAGTGTTTAAATCAGTGATGATTGGATGAGTCATGTTGAATCCTAATATCTTTAATACTAAATGTTGAAGGGTTTAATGTTCAATGACGTTCACAATAAACAGACAGCCCATAAAATTTACAGAATCAATCATTCTGTTTTCAATGGGTATCGACCTTACCCAATTATCGAATCTCTGCGGTTGCTCAAGTCGATGAGCATAAGGTAATCGAAGTTGTGGATAAAAAAAATGGCAAAGATTCCTAATCACTATGGATAATTAAATCCATAATAAAGTGATTAATGTGATATTAAGTTGCCTTTTTGGGCGATTTTTCTTATTACTTACCAATTTATGTCCATATAAATCGAAGTGGTGGCTAAACTATCTTCAAAATGTTTGTTGGTTGTATAAGAAGGCGCTGTCGTAATAGGAAGATAGGAAGATAGGAAGATAGGAAGATAGGAAGATAGGAAGATAGAAAGGAAGGCTAAGCTTGGAGTAAAGCGTATAAATTAATACGCTTTTATACCATATTGACGAAGCTTAAAAGGTAGCACTTTATCTAGATTGGCAATGTCGTCTGGGAATAGTTCAATCAAAGCAAAGCCATGCTTTTCATAAATGAGAGTCGTGGCGATGCGTTTTTCATCATCAACCTTACCGCTGTCAGTGCCCCAATATTGCACATAGACTTTGCCAGATGGTAGATAAAAATCACTCATCACATCTTGCTCAATAGGAAGAGGGCGCTCATAAGCGTGTACTACGCCTGCCATATAGAGCCAGTTATCAATGATTAGCTCGCCTTTTGAACGAACATAATGACCATCTAGCGTTCGATGTTTGGCTTCAAATTTTTGTCTGAAACTAGAAAGTGAGGCATCAGTTGAATGGCTTTCAGCATCTTGACCTAAAAACTCTACAACCGACTGGCGAAGCCTTTTATGGCGAACAATCGTGTCATGCCAAACCACATATTGATTTTGGGTTTGCTTATCTTCGCGTTGCTCGCCGCCTGCTTTTAAGCCTGTTTCTGTGATTTGCCAACCTTGTTCACTTTTTACAATCCATCCTAATTCACTTAGGAGTAGGTTAATCTTTTTTGCACTAAGCTCGAAGTGCTTGGCAACTTGTGTGGCGGTGAAGTTTTTTCCAGATGTAGATGCATGATCAATCAGTAGGTTTTCTGGCCAGACGATAAATGTTCCGAATTTGCTGTGCTCGACATATTCCCCACCAAACTTCTCACCTCGTTCAGTAAGTACCCATTTATCTTTTGCTCTCACTATATACCCAGAGGCTTTGAGTTCACTAAAAAGCTGCTTTGCATCTATTTTTCTAAGCTTTGCCATCGAGGAAGTTGAGTGTTTTTCTGGCATTTAATATCCCTTTAATCACACGAGAGTATGGATTGCATTTTATCTAGAAAGTGTGGGTGAGTACTACACTACACTTCGTTTAGTTTCTGATTTATGAGCCAGTACTGTTGCTCTGTTGTATGAAGTGAAGCGTTGGTGGTGATCATATAAGACTTATATGGACCGTACATATCGAATATGTAGCGACAGATCACACTTTGTTGGTTCTATGCTTTTTAGGATTTTTGACAGCACGCTCAAATATACTGGGATTTGTGTAATTTTATTACATAAACATGTTTTTATAAGCAGATGGGCTCATATTTTATTCAAGTGTGCGCTGTAAATTTGCTCTTATTTTCCTTGTTAAAATATTGACATTATTATTTATGTGATGTTTGTCACTATTTATTTTTTAGTGGTCGATATGAAAGTGTGATGTGTACCAACATGTATTGATAATTATTATCGTTAATTTGACTTTGTAACTAACAAACATAGTGTTTTTGTGATCTTTAATTGTATGATTAATACTATTTGTCCATTATTTTGTGATTTGAGTCTCGATTTTTCTCGTTAAGTGCATTTTAGAAATCTTGTGATACATTTCAATCAACTTTTGATGACACATTTTTTGGCCACTTGGCCGTCCAAAACATTACGGGGTTCTACCTATGCTATCTCCAGAAGCGAAGATCAAGGTTCAAAACTTTGGTCGTTTTCTATCCAACATGGTGATGCCAAACATCGGCGCATTTATTGCGTGGGGTTTCATTACTGCTCTATTCATTCCAACGGGTTGGTTGCCTAACGAAACGTTAGCATCAATGGTTGGTCCAATGATCACATACCTACTACCACTCTTGATTGGTTACACTGGTGGTAAGATGACAGGTGGCGACCGTGGTGCGGTTGTCGGTGCTATCACCACCATGGGTGTTATCGTTGGTACTGATATCCCAATGTTCATGGGTGCGATGATTGTTGGTCCACTCGGTGGTATCGCAATCAAGAAATTCGATGAAGCTGTTCACGGTAAAGTGAAGAGCGGTTTCGAAATGCTTGTGAATAACTTCTCTGCCGGCATTATTGGTATGATCTGCGCCATCATTGCCTTCATGGCAATTGGTCCTGCAGTGAAAGTGCTTTCTTCTGGTCTTGCGGCTGGTGTGAACGTAATGGTTGAAGCAGGTGCTCTCCCTCTTGCATCAATTTTCGTTGAACCTGCAAAAATCCTTTTCTTAAATAACGCTATTAACCACGGTATTTTCTCACCACTTGGTATTCAGCAGTCAGAAGAACTTGGACAATCAATCTTCTTCCTTATTGAAGCAAACCCAGGTCCGGGTCTTGGTCTTCTTCTAGCGTACATGGTATTTGGTAAAGGTAATGCTAAGCAATCTGCGGCTGGTGCATCTATCATCCACTTCTTCGGTGGTATCCACGAAATTTACTTCCCATACGTGCTAATGAACCCTCGTTTAATCCTTGCTGTTATCGCAGGTGGTATGGCTGGTGTATTCACAAACGTAGTGTTTGCTTCAGGTCTTTTATCTCCAGCATCTCCAGGTTCAATTATTGCTATCTTGCTTCTTACTCCGAAAGCATCATTTGTTGGCGTAATTCTTTCTGTAATCGCTGCAACAGGTACTTCTTTCCTAGTCGCATCTCTTCTAATGAAGACACAAGGTGATGCTGGTGAAGATGAAGGTTCACTAGAGAAAGCATCAAGTGCAATGAAAGACATGAAAGCTTCTTCTAAAGGCCAAGTGACTGGTCAAGCGGCTGATATGTCTAACGTGAACGCTATCTACGTTGCTTGTGATGCGGGTATGGGTTCAAGTGCAATGGGTGCTGGTCTACTGCGTAAGAAAGTGGAAGCGGCAGGGTTAGACATTCATGTAACCAACCTTGCTATCAACAACTTGCCTGCAGACTCTCAGATTGTTGTGACTCACAAAGATCTAACTGACCGTGCTCGTAAGCACGCGACATCAGCGGTGCATATTTCATTGAATAACTTCTTAGACGGTCATGTATACGACAACCTAATTGTTGAATTAATTGAAGCGCAAACCGGTGAAGTGAAAGCAGTAGCTCCGGTTACAGAAGAAGAGCCTCAAGGCACGCTAACACTAACAAGCGATAACATCTTTTTAGGCATGAAGCCGACGTCAAAACAAGACGCTATTAAGTTTGCCGGAGAGCAACTAGTGAAGCTTGGTAACGTTGCTCCAGAATATGTTGAAGGCATGTTTGCCCGTGAAGAGCTTGTAACGACTTACCTTGGTGAATCAATCGCAGTGCCTCACGGTACTATCGAAGCTAAACAGTACGTACAGAAAACAGGCATCGTTTTCTGTCAATACCCTGAAGGTATTCAGTGGGGCGAAGATGAAGATGATATCGCTAAGCTTGTTATTGGTATCGCGGCTCAAGGTGATGAGCACAACATGGTGCTGATGGCTATTACGAATTCACTTGATGACGAAGAAGCAATTGAGTGTTTGAAGTCTACATCTAACCCTGAAGATGTACTTCGAATCCTCAACGGTAAGTAACCGAGCTTCTAGTCTAGGCTCCCGAGTGAAGAGACCAGTGTCCCCCCCACTGGTCTCATTTTGGGCCTAAATTGATTTTTATAGAGTGGTTACTTCAGCTAGTTAACCGCCATTCAGTCTGGATAGCTGACTGCTTAATGCCACGAGATTGATGGCATGTTGTTGAGTCGTTATCTATGTAGATTCAATCTTTATAAGGTTTAAAATTATGAAAGCGTTACATTTTGGTGCAGGTAACATCGGTCGCGGTTTTATTGGTAAATTACTAGCAGATGCAGGCATCGCAGTAACATTCGCAGACGTAAATGAAACGGTTGTGAATGCACTAATTGAACGTAATGAGTACCCAGTAAAAATCGTTGGTGAAGAGTGCGTTGTCGAAGTGGTTAAAAATGTTACTGCGGTTAATTCAGCAACTGGTGCCGTCGTGGACAGCATTGCAGAGTCTGATTTAGTTACGACAGCGGTTGGACCTACGGTTCTGAAAATCATTTCAAAATCGATTGCTCAAGGTATCGAGAAGCGTGCTGCAGCAAACAATACGTCACCAATGAACATCATTGCTGCTGAAAACATGGTTCGTGGTACGAGCCAATTAAAAGCTGCCGTTTTAGAGCACCTTTCTGATGAAATGAAAGTGTTCACTGAAGCACACATTGGTTTTGTTGATTCAGCAGTAGACCGTATTGTACCGCCTGCAGAAGCGGGTGAAACCGATCCCCTAGCAGTAACCGTTGAAACATTCAGCGAGTGGATTGTTGACCAAACTCAATTCAAAGGTGAGATCCCAAACATCCCTGGAATGGAATGCACAGATAACCTAATGGCGTTTGTTGAGCGTAAGCTGTTTACTCTTAATACTGGTCACTTAATCACGGCTTACCAAGGTGTATTAGCCGGTCATGAAACGATTAAAGATGCGATTGAAGATGATGTAATTCGCGCAGAAGTGACGGCAGCAATGGAAGAGAGTGGCGCAGTATTGATTAAGCGTTACGGTTTTGACCCAGAAGCGCATGCCGCTTACATTCAAAAAATCCTAGGTCGTTTTGCGAACCCGTTCTTACGTGATGAAGTAGATAGAGTTGGTCGTCAGCCAATTCGTAAATTGAGCCCTCAAGATCGTTTAATCAAGCCATTAAATGGTACTCTAGAATACAACCTTCCGAATGGGCACCTCTTGAACGGTATTGCAGCTGCATTCCTTTACAAGAATGAAGATGACCCTCAAGCGGTTGAACTTCAAGCAATGTTTGCTGAAAAAGGCTTCGTTGAGACATTAGCTCATTATTCTGAGCTGAATAGTGACTCAGAAGTTGTTAAACTAGCAGAACAAGCTTACTTAGCCTTGAAATGATAGTTCACCAAAGTGCCACGAACGTGGCATTTTTCCATTATAGAGCCGCTATGCCAATACAACCGAGCCATGAAACTGAATTATTAGAAGCGCTATCTGAAGCCGATAGCGCTTCTGAGTGTTTGTTTGCAGCTTATGATGCGCTGGATGATACTGTGGATGCTTTGTTGCACAACATCTTCCATAAGGATGATTACGCAGTTAAATTTGTTGTGGAGCCTCTACTGAGCAACGATGGTCCGCTTGGTGACATTATGGTGAGAGGGAAACTTCTGCTAGGTTTAGGGGTAATCAGTAAAGAAGTGTATGACGACATTGAAATTTTTGTCACACTAAAAGAGTGGGCAAAAATACAAGATAACAATGTGAGCTTCACTGAAGTCGATGTGTTGTTTGAATTGAATAGAGTCAATGCAATCCAGAAAATTATGCCTATCGATTACGACGAAGACCTAGTGAAAACCATGTCAGGACCTATGCTGGAAATGTTCTTAGGTCGACACCATCAGAAAGTTCAGTCAACCATTGTGTTGGCGATTACCGATATAGTAAACCTGCTTTGCAGAGAGAATGCTTTGACCTCTTAATCGATATACCTGAACTTAGCTTTTGTCTTAGAACTAAGTTCTCCATTTGGTATTCTATTTCACCAATTTTAGCCAAGAAACTATTCAATTGAGGCATCTCACTCTAATCTTATTGTGTATTGAATGACTGCCTCAATTTATTGATAATTCAAATTTGCATTCAGTTTTAATTTAATGAATGTATAGAGCTACGCACAAACCATCCCATTGCTAGCAAACCCCTTCTCTTGCTTTCTTTTAAGCCATACTTTTTCATGGAAAAAATACGCGACTGAATTAATTGCAGGTTCAATAGTTGCCATCAGTCCACCAATAAAAGCATCGCCTGTTAATGCGTAAGTTACAGTAAATGCAACGCTAAAATGAATGACAGCAAAACTTGCGGTTTTTATTTGAGTCATTGATTCATGACGCTTCAGATAAGGTACTTTCTGCCATGCTTTTTCATGCAAGTAAAAGGCGACGGTATTAATGGATGGTTCTACCATGGCAATCAAACTGCCTAGTAAGAAGTCGCCTGTTAACGAAAAAGCGACCAAGGTTGCAATGGTAAAATGGATTGCTGCAAACGTTGCTGTCTTGATCATCGTACTATCCTCATAAATCATGCTCTGTGTCTATATGGATATTATTGATAATTATTCGCATTGGTTGAAGTGGGGAATTCCTATTAAGTTAATAGGTTTTTGCGATTGGATTGATGTCTATAATTTTGAAGAATTGAAAACGTATAATTATTGCCAGTAATAGGATGAAGCTATTTTCTTTCCCTACTGCTTTATAGATATAAAAAATCCGATATTGAGAGTTCAATATCGGATTTTTTTTCATAAACGTTTAACCATGATCTTAGATCTCGATTCAACGCTCATGCGAGAGGTGGTCTCAAGCCTAATAAAATTATAGGTCTTGGATGTTCTCAGCTTCTAGCTCTTGGAAGTAGCGTAAAGTCTTAACTTTAAGCTCTTGTTGAGCTGGCTCATCAGCAACGATGATAGCTTTACGGTGCATCTGTAGAGCAGTAACTGTCCACATGTGGTTTACAGAACCTTCGATAGCCATTTCAAGAGCTTGCGCTTTGTTGTGACCTACAGAAAGGATCATTACTTCTTCAGAGTCAAGAAGAGTAGCAACACCGATAGTTAGTGCGTATTTAGGAACTTGGTTGATGTCGCCATCGAAGAAACGAGAGTTCGCGATACGAGTATCTTCAGTCAATGTCTTGATACGAGTGCGAGAAGATAGAGAAGATCCTGGCTCGTTAAATGCGATGTGACCATCAATGCCTACGCCGCCCATGAACAAGTTGATTTTGCCGTAAGAACGGATTTTTTCTTCGTATGCTGCACAGTGAGCATCGATGTCGTCTGCTTGACCATCAAGAAGGTTGATGTTTTCAGCTTGGATATCGACATGGTTGAAGAAGTTCTCGTGCATGAAAGTACGGTAAGATTCTGGGTGGTTAGGATCAATGCCTACATACTCATCCATGTTGAATGTTACAACGTTTTTGAAGCTTACTTCGCCAGCCTTGTACAGTTCAATTAGCTCAGCGTAAGTAGTTAAAGGAGTACTACCTGTAGGAAGGCCTAGAACAAACGGACGCTCAGCAGTTGGAGCGAATTTGTTGATAGAATCTGCGATGTGACGTGCAGCCCATTTACCTACTTTTGCTTTGTTGCTTAATGGAATCAGTCTCATTGATGTAGCCCCTAGATATAATAAATTTTAGTATTCTGAAACATTAATTCGCATTATAAAATAAGTTGATGTGATCTGCTATTGTTTTAAGTCAAATTTTTACAAATTAGCGTGGTAGATGTGCGAATTAGCTCAAAACTTAATCTGTCTATATATGGATAATTGGCAGAGTTAAAGAAGAATTAATGAATAATAAATGGTCGATATATCTATTTGCCAATACAAGCTTCAAACCTATACTTAAGCAAACATTGCTATAGTCAAATATAGCTTCAGTAAAATGTTATTCCCGTAAACAGAGCTTCAAAAAACAGAGCTTCATAAAAATTGCTTAAAAAGAAAACACGGCTTCAGTGAAATGATTCATCAATGAAGATAGCGGAGTGAATAGTCAACTATGGTTTACAAGATTAGCCCGAAAGAAATTTTTCAAGCTCATTCCCTAATTATGCATCTAGGCAAGGACACTGCTCTTGGTAAAATGTATGAAGGTGTTGAAAGTAGCTGGAATGAAGATAAAAAAGAAATCCGTATGAGAACGGAAGGGGCGCAATTAAAAGTAAAAGACCTAAAACGCTATCATATTGATTATGCCAATGAAGATAAAAAAAACCGACTATTCGAAAAGCTGCACAAAATACTAGAAGAGCATTAACCTGGTTGGAATTTCAAATTACGCGGTAAGACAAATCGCTCAATATTGTATGGTTTTTGCTTTTCTACTATGCAAGGACAAGGCTAGAAATGAAGTGCCCGCTTTATTTTGGTAAAGCAGGCACTAGCAAAGAGCTTAATCTTCTTCTAAAACGAGGTCATTCTCGTACTCTTCCCTAAAGCTGCCAGCGCGCTTGCAACCATTCAAAGTATGAAAACGTCGACGTCCGCGAGCGAGCCTGATGTACTTAAGCCACACTTGCTCTAATTTTGACTTAGCTTTATGCGGATGAGCTAATACTCTTAAAAAATGTTTTTCTTCAGAGTTGGTAGGTAGCAGCTCCCCAGTCTCAAGCGCAAGCATAGTATCGCCAAACAAGGTTAGGATTTCTTCTTCTACAAGAGTAAAATCGCCTGACTTGGCAAAACCTCGTGGGAATTTATTGGTGTCATAAAAACGTTTTTTTCCGTGTCGGAATTCAGTCTCAGACATATCAGCCTCAATATATGGTTAGATATAATATAGTTAGATAGAAAATTGTGTGTTTGTTCACGTAAAAACTAAGCTTTGTATAAGTAACTGCTGTTTACACAAAATAGTTGTTTACATGCCGCTATTGTTCGCATGAAATGATGCCTCACGAGAAAGCAATAGTGGTTCACGCGAAAATATTGTCAAAAGGCAAAAATGAAAAACAAAACGTTTTTACCTTTACGATAAACAATCCTAGATCGGCTATTTAGCAGATTTATTACAGAGATGTATTTGATGGATGTGAAAGTATTTAGAACCTTTCTTGAGGTTGCTAGAGTGCGACATTTTGGTCGTGCTGCAGAAAATTTGTACCTGACTCAAGCGGCAGTAAGTGCACGTATCAAACAGCTAGAAAGCTACTTTGACACTCAGCTTTTTATTCGTGACCGTAATAACATTAAGCTCACTTCTTCTGGTGAGCGTTTGATCGGTTACGCGGAAGTGATGGTCACCACTTTGCAGCAGGCAAAATTTGAGTTGTCTTTAGAAAGTGGAAAAGCACTTCAATTAACGTTGGGCGGAACCCCTAATATTTGGGATGCGTACTTACAAAATTGTTTAAGTGTGGTGACTGACTCATTCGGTGGGTATGGTTTCATGGCTGAAGTGATGGGGCGAGAGCAACTGAATAGAAATTTGCTGGAACGCACTTTAGATATGGCGTTTGCTTTCGACCAAATTAAAGCAGAAGAACTAAATTGTAAGAAAGTGGCTGATCTAGTTTTAGTGTTGGTGTCGACAAAGCCTGACAACTTGGAATCTGTATTCGAACATAAATACGTGTATGTCGATTGGGGCACCCGTTTTGGTTCTGAACACGCTGAGCGTCACCCTAAAGTACCCGCACCTTACCTACGTACTTCAACTGCTCGTATTGCTTTAGATTTTATTTTAGAAAAAGGTGGCAGTGCCTATTTACCAGCATCTTTAGTTGAGCCATTTATAGCTTCTGGTCAGCTCTATAAAGTGACGGGTGTAGAAGATTGGTATCGTCCAATTTACTTAAGCTACCGTAAGAGCAGTACTTCTGTAGAGGCGATAGTGCAAGTTGAAGAGCTGGTGAAAGAGATAGACCCTTCTACAGCTTATACGTTACAACAAGCTGCAGAGCCAGCCACAGATTAGAGGTGAAAGTATCCTTAGTGGGCTTACCGCCAAAATAAGCCAGTCTAAGAATACTATTGCTTTGAATACGAAAATGGCTCCTGTCGGTAGGAGCCATTTTTTATACCTGAAATTTCTTATTCGAATTCATTTCGAGCTAATGAACTTTATGATTAAAAAGCTTCCGGACTAATGAACTATAGTCTGGGTGATTTGTGCCCTATTGGACTTACACATTAGCGAAATTAAAGGTTCATTAGGTTTTCTAGCGACTCTTCTAATGAGTGAGATTGATAAGAGTAAATTTGATGCCCATCGCTTGCATCGATTTGAATTTGAGAAATTCCGTTATCACCCAAGCTTTCTAGGTGGAGGAGAGATTGCTCAACTGACTGGCAGGTAAGCACTTTATGGTTTTTTAAAACAATTCTGCAAGTGTGTAGATTCATAGCCAATATCCTTGTGAATAAGCGTGTCTTCGCATCTTTTTGTGCAAAGTACCCACTTCCTGACGGTGTTAGAAATAAATTTATGACTAAGTAAAAATAGTTAACTAATCCCAAAAAATACAATTTTTCTTTAAAGCTACCGATTATTCAGTTCCGAAAGTGGCTAGTGTTTAGGTGGAATAACGATACACTTTCTATCAACAGTGTTTAGTAGAGCTTCACCATGACGCAAACAATTCATGACTATAGCGACCTCACTAATGAGCAATGCAGTCTAGCTAGGCATGCTAGAGATGCACGTTTTGATGGGGTATTTTTTATAGCGGTTAAAACGACGGGAATATTCTGCAGGCCCATATGCCCAGCTAATCCGCCAAAAGAGCAGAATGTTGAATATTATACCAATCCAGCTCAGGCATTGAAGGCTGGCTATCGTCCTTGTTTACGCTGCCGTCCTGATAGTGCGCCTTCATCATTTGCTTGGAAAGGTGTTGAAACGACCTTTCTACGTGCCCTAAAGTTGATAGACGCTGGCAGCTTAAGCTCTGGCAGTACGGTTGAACTATCAGAACGGTTAGGTATTTCAGACCGATATTTAAGGCAGCTATTTGACACCTATTTGGGTGTATCCCCTAAACAATATGCCCAATACTTACAGCTCATGTTTGCTAAACAATTGTTGCACAACAGCCAAATGAGTATTACTGATATTGGTTTTGCCAGCGGCTTTAATAGTACCCGTCGTTTTAATGATGCTTTTAGTAAAACGCTGCAACTATCCCCCACACAAGTGAGAAAATCTAAGCCTATGGAAAGCGTATCAAACCATATTCAATTGGGGTTTCGTCACCCATTAAATTGGCAGCATATGCTGAATTTTTATCGCGTGAGGCAGATAGCTGGTGTCGAGCTGATTGGAGAAAATGACTACCAGCGTACAGTGGTCATTAATGGTGTTAAAGGTTGGTTTAAAGCGACTTTAATTAAAGACAACACACTCGATATTGAATTTCAACTCAGTGATATTAGCCAGCTGAGAAGTTTGACTTCGTCCATAAGAAGAATGTTCGATTTAGATGTCGACATTTCAAAAATTGAAGCCTTTTTTAAATCCATTGATCCGCAGTTAGTTCGACAAAGTGGGATTAGAATTCCTGGTGTATTGAGTACATGGGAGGCTGGTGTTCGTGCCATTTTAGGGCAACAAGTATCAGTCAAAGCTGCGATTGGTCAATTGAATCTCTTGGTTGAAGAACTATCAGTTAATGGTTTAGCCGTTAATCAATCATCAGCACCTAGTGAACTCTCAAGTACGAGTGATCAAGCTTATGAACAAAGTAAAGGTAATGAGGGAGATAAAACTGATGAATGTCTTTTTTTTCCTACTCCGGAACAGGTCTCTGCTGCTGACCTGAGCTTTTTACGAATGCCTAACAGCCGAAAAGAAACTTTAAAGCGATTTGCGGAATACATGGTTGAAAATGACCATGAACACCCAAGCAAATGGATAGCATTGAAGGGGATTGGTCCTTGGACGATTCAATATGCTTTGCTACGTGGGTTAGGTGAGCCCAATCATTTATTATCTGGGGACCTTGTGGTTAAGAAATTTATTGAGAATAAACCAAACATTACTCCAGACAGTGTGTCCCCTTGGGGAAGTTACGCCACTTTCCATTGTTGGAATCAGTAGTGCTTGTATTTTTAATACCTTGTTTGAATCTATAACGCCTAGTTTGAATTTTATTACCTGGCTTGAATAGCGATTGAAAGAGAATACGAAAATGAATCGATTCACATATTACCAAAGCCCATTGGGGCAAATGACTCTACAAGCCAACGATGATGGTTTATTGGGTGCTTGGTTTGAAGTTCATACGACTCAACCTGAAGAGCTCGGAATTAGAGATGATTCGTTCCCTGCGCTACTGCAAACCATTCTTGAACTTAGCCAATATTATTCGGGTGAGAAGGTAGAGTTTACTGTGCCTATTGCCGCGAAGGGAACGGAATTTCAGTTGTCGGTTTGGCAAGCATTGTTAGCGATCCCTTATGGTGAGACATGGAGCTACCAACAAATTGCAGATTTCATTGGAAACCCAAAAGCAGTGCGTGCTGTCGGGTTAGCAAATGGAAAGAATCCGGTTTCCGTTATTGTGCCGTGTCACCGAGTGATAGGGAAGAATGGTAAGTTAACGGGTTATGCTGGTGGAGTAGAGACAAAGCAAAAGCTTCTGGAATTAGAGAAAGCGATCTAAACGCTAATTTAAGAATAAAAATAGTTCGATTTGGAGAGCACTAAGCCGCTTACTGATGAATAAGCGGCTTTTTAATTCGTGATAAAAGTAATTGCTACTCGTACTTTGGTTATTTAGCCAAGCTCAGATTTGGATAGCTGTGGCAAGGTATTGCATCAAACAGAACTTAACTAAACAGTGCTTGGTTCAACATAAGGTGTATTACGATACTTGCCGCATAACCAATTGCAATCACCGGCATCCATTTTAAATGCCCAAAAAACGTGTACTTACCATGTGCCGCGCCCATAAGTGCTACGCCAGCAGCACTACCTATTGAAAGTAAGCTTCCGCCCACACCTGCGGTCAACGTTACTAATAGCCAGTTACCCATCGACATTTCAGGTTCCATTGAAAGCACTGCAAACATCACCGGAATATTATCGACAATAGCCGAAAGTACGCCTATCGCAACATTAGCCCAAATCGGATCCCACTGGTTATACATGATCCCTGAAGCCAACTCTAAGTAACCCAGTAAGCTTAATCCTCCCACGCACATAACCACACCATAGAAGAATAAAAGCGTGTCCCATTCGGCATGGGATACTCGTCTAAATACGTCAAATGGCACAACGGAACCTAATTTTCTTAATGCTCCCTCATCATGGTTAGCAATGGCGAGTGCTTTCTTTTTCGCTAAAGAGTTCGGCAAAGAGGTTCTTAGGTAATAGCCAAAGAATTGCAGATAGGCGAGCCCCATCATCATTCCCATTACAGGAGGGAAGTGAAGTACTGCATGGAATGCTACTGCTGTCGCAATTGTGAATATAAATAACAGAACAATACGTTTAGCACCGCGTTTTAGCTCGACATGCTGATGAACCGTATCAGGCTGATCTTTTGGAAGGAAGAAAGACATGATCAACGCTGGAACTAAATAATTAATAACGGAGGGTAAAAATAGTGGCATAAATTGAGAAAAACTGACGTGCCCAGCCTGCCATACCATCAGGGTGGTTATATCACCGAATGGGCTAAAAGCACCACCAGCATTGGCTGCAATAACGATATTAACGCAAGCAATGTTGACAAAGCGAGTGTTGGAGCCTGCGACCTTTAAGACCACTGCACACATCAATAAAGCGGTGGTTAGGTTGTCGGCAATAGGGGAAATAAAAAAAGCCAGAAAGCCGGTTAACCAAAATAGGGACCTAAAGTCGAAGCCTTTTCCAACCATCCAAGCTTGTAAGCCATCAAATAACCTACGCTCTTCCATCGCACTTATGTAAGTCATCGCCACGAGTAAGAAAAGTAAAAGCTCAGCGTATTCCAATAAATTATGCTCAAGTGCTTGCTGTGCGACTTCAGTAAGGTCGTGCTCTTTATAGACAAAACCAATGATGATCCAAATTAAACCTGCAGCAAGCAATACAGGTTTTGACTTGCGAAGTTTTAAGTACTCCTCAAGCATGACAACCGTGTAGGCAATGGTGAAAATGACTAACGATAGATAACCATAAAAAGATTGAGTCAGATTGAGCGCTGATCCTGCGGATGATATGGCTGTAGTGGGTGTTATTGATGAAGCAACAGCCAACGATGAAACGAAACAAGATGAGAGAAGAACCGTTAGCTGAATGCCTTTCATATACGCTCCAAGTTAATAGGGAATTAACACGCGTAAAAATAGTAGACGTAAATCAAAGGGCTAAGTGTGATTGATATCGAAAATAAGCCGATAAGCTGAAATGAAAAAGCTCCACCATAAATTGGAGGAGCTTAGGAAGATAAGCTTAATTGTTCAGGAACCTAAAGAAGTCATACCGCTTTAAGCTGCGTTCTGATCGACTTCTATAGGCATATCTGCCGAGCAAACCTCCACAGGCCAGCCATATGATTCATATTCGGCGGCAAGTTTAAGCGCGACAATACGAGATACGGTTGCTGAGATCCATTTACCGCAGCCCATTACTTGATACTTGATTGTGTTCATTTCCATAGCAGTTGTCGCCTTTCTTAATACTATTATTTGAGCGCGATTTTATATAATGCCTGAAATAGGGTATTTCGTATTGGGCTCAAATACTTCTTGTATGAGCTCAGTACCTAAGCTGTAGTCTATTGGCTATATACCGTATGGAATTTGCATTTTAATTGTTACTTTTTTATTTATTAAGTTGTTGATTTTTAATTATTATTGTAATGGTTGTAAATTTCAGTGTGAGAGATCTCTTACACTAACAAAGGATATTTGATATTGATAATGTATTGATTCAATACTAGTTATTAGTTCTATTTATCTGTGATTTTATGGTTGTAAATTTCCAAATTAACTCGAAATCACAGTTTTATATATTAATTTGTCTAAGTTGTATGACTTTATCATCTTGTTGATTTTGGTCATAAGAAGGTGGTCTGATCTCTAGCACAATGCATAAGTGTTCTGTTCCACATAAACAAGATGTATAGAGGTTTTTATGACTAACCCTGTTAAGTCCGATCGTAAAGTTACCATCGGTTGTTATATTGCGTTGGCGTTTGCTGTCGTATTTTTTTCTGGACTAATGAAATCAAATGAATGGTATGGAGTGTTTGATTTCACTACGTTGAATGGTTCATTTGGTCAGGTCGCTTATGATGTCAGTGAAACGGCGGATGGTGTGCAAGCGGCGACGACTTCTCTGCGTGGTAATGGCGGTAGTGGTGCCCGTGATGGTTTCATTTTTGCTTTAACTTTGATTCCTACAGTCATGTTCGCGTTAGGTATGATAAACGTACTTGAGCATTATGGTGCACTTGAAGCTGCCCGTAAGCTTCTTACTCCTCTTCTTCGACCACTAATGGGTATTCCAGGAAATTCTGGTTTAGCGCTTATAGCCTCATTGCAAAGTACCGATGCAGGTGCCGCAATGACTCGTCAACTCAAAGATGAAGGCCACCTAACGAAACGTGAAACGGATATTTTTACCATGTTTCAGTTTACCGCAGGTGCTGCCATTGTGAATTTCTTCTCTTCTGGTGCGGTGTTATTCACGTTAACTGCAATTGATGGGTCTTTAGCGGTGACTTCTTCTATTGGTTTAGCAGTAGTGGTGATGTTTGTATTCAAATTTGTAGGTGCAAACATATTCCGTATTTACCTCAATATTACGGAAGGTAAAGAAGATAAATCTCAGCTAAAGAAAGATGAGAAACTGACAGAGGAGACAGCATAATGAGCGATGTTAAAGCGAAAAAGCCTATGGTGACCGATATCTTTGTAGAAGGTGCGAAGAAAGGGTGGGTGATAGCCACAACTTCTACTGTACCAAATGTGCTTATGGCTTTTGTGATAATTAAAGCGCTGCAGATTACAGGTGCCCTTGAGCTTATGGGGAACGTATTTGCACCTATTATGGCTGTCTTCGGTCTACCTGGAGAAGCTGCTGCGGTTTTGATTGGTGCTTGGATGTCGATGGGAGGCGCAGTTGGTGTTGTTATTACGTTATTTGACCAAGGGATCTTGAATGGTGACCATATTGCGATTCTTGCGCCTGCCATTTACCTTATGGGCTCTCAAGTTCAGTATATGGGTCGTATAATGGGGCCGATTGGAACGGAAGGTCGTTATATCCCAGTGATGATAGCGATATCAGTATTGAATGCTTTTGGTGCCATGTTCTTAATGAACATCATATTGTAGAGCAGCCTTGTATCTAATTAGATATGGATATTAGCTTCTTAGAATAGATGCTAGGTAATAAGCTGCTTAAAATAGAAAACCCCGCTTGGCTTTCACCAAACGGGGTCTATTCTTTTTGTAGCTATCCTGCTACTGACGCTGTTACTTATTCTTCAATAAGGTAACGTATGCTCCCTGCATCGTTCCTTGAACTGGTTAAATCCGTTAACCTTTCCTATCCATCGCCATCCTAGCGGTGTCCTTTAAGCCTATCTTCCTGACTAGCAACTCTTTCCTAGAGCATTACATCCTTGCTGATAACTCGTCCTAAGCCATCAAATCTTCATCCTGAAGATACTTAATCCGTTAGGGTTTGTCCTGTTCCTGCCAACATCCTGTCGACCCATTAATTAAACACTCTATTGAAGTTCTTCACAATGGTTAAAAAATAACAAAAATATGCACTTGGTTGTTTATTGTGATTATTAACATTTATGTATCAATTGGTTAGAGGCTAACTCAACAAAAGGATCACGGTAAGAAAGCGTCATATCCTACATGCCGTGTGCGAGATCTCTTACAAATCTAATTATAACCCTTTGTTGCCTCATCTAAAGATCATGCCGATTTAGATGAAAAATGGGCTGTGATAACTCTACTTGTTCAATTAAAGAGAATAAAAATCAGATCAGCATTAGCGGTGAACCATATATTAATGAATAGAGTCGTGACTTAAGTAACACTGTTTAAGTTAGTGATAACTTAAATTTGCTGATCGACGGTGAGTTGGCTAGATTGACCAAAGAAATGAATTAATTAGGAAATATTATGGTAACGGCACTTTATGCATCTTTACTCACCGTGTTAATGATTTGGCTAGCATTTGAAGTGATTAAGCAAAGAAAGTTGAATCAAATTGCGCATGCCGATGGTGGTATAGAATCATTGCAAATTGCGCGATCGGCACAAAGTAATGCCATGGACTACATTCCTATCACTGTAATTCTTATGGGGCTGTTAGAGATGAATGGCGCTAATGTATGGTTTATTCATGCAACAGGCTTGGTATTTATTATAGGGCGTATTATCCATGCAAAAGGGATTCTTGGGCGCAGCCTCACCGGGCGTAAAAAAGGCATGATCATGACGCTTTTAAGCATGGTGAGTTTGATTGTTCTAAACTTGGTTTACTTACCTTTTGATAAAATGTTTTAGGGAATTTTATGGCATTACGCCTTCCGCCTGCATGGATGATTGTTTTATCTGGGTTAGTTCTGAACATTATGGCGATTGTGCTATCTAGTTTGGTTTTAGATGAATTAGTCTCTGAACAGGCGGCGTTTGGGGAGAAAAAAAGCAGCAATATATATTCGATACAACTGGCTTGGAATTCGATTGAAACATTAGAGCGCAAGCGTGAGTCGATTTTACTGCATTTAGATAGATCCCCCGTTCATCCTCCTAACTCTCCTTCTTCTCTTTATTCTTCTCCTGTAAGAGCTTCTGCATTGAGCGATGCGTTACGGGGACAACTCTCGGTTTGGGTTGGTGGTAACGTACCGGCTATTGAGATTTCCAATCTTTCTGAAATCATGATGCTGATCAACACAGCCCAACAAGCAGAACGAACAAGAATAGATGATTTCTATCTAGAGAATTTAGGGCTTTCCGAAACGATGCAGCTGTTGGAAGATAAAATGGCGTTTTACAAAAATATTGCCTTGTTTCTACAAATTTTCGGATTAGCTTTAATTCTAGCAAGAGACCTTGCCCGTAAGTCCTAGCTGGCGGCTAACTATTTATTAGCTATTAGCTGCTTACGGCTAGAAAGCCTTTTATATTCTTTGCCTCTCCATTCTTCCTTTAGCTGTGCTCCCACCATCATCACTCTATAGTTACCTTTTCTTTTGGTAAATTAGGATGTTGTTTGTTTTGATATTTGGGCAATTGTTCTTTTAGCCCTTTAAAGGTCGATAGTGCGCCTGAAACAGATAGTTTGTTCGACAGCCAGTCTGGTAATGCTCCGCCGGGATCGGCATAAGCGGTGTAGGTGATGTGCGTTGTGCCATTATCTAAAGGTTGTAAAACCCATTGGGCTTTAACACCAAGAATTCGAATATAGCTGGGTTGTAAGGGTAGGTAGCTTGATGCGTCTTTGATGGTGAGAACAAACTGACCATCTTCGATTTGGTATCGAGAGTAGGTCACCATATCTCTATCTTTTGCTGGCCAAGGAGCGAGAAACTGAGTATAGACAATATTTTCATTTGCCGATATTTGCTGGAGAACATAACTGTTTTCGACATTATCAATCCATTTAGGCACATTTTTACTGTCTTCTAATAATAATAGAAAGCCGGAGTAACTGGTTTGAGCAAAGGTTTGTGCCCGTATTTCAATTAGTCCGTCTGTATGATGACGTTTGTGTAATGTAATTCCGTTTTCGCTTGTTTCAAACAGCCATGGTAGGGGAGTTTGAGCAAAAGCCGGTAAGCAGAAAAAGCATAAAAGCAACAGTGGGTTAGCGGTCATATTAATCCATCAATAAAAAGCTATACCGATTCAGTTTACATCAAAATCGGTAATAGCTTTTATGTGAAGGCTAATAAATATGATGATTGATTAGCGAAGTAACCATGTCTTCGTAGGTGTTTTTTCAATTGCTGCGATTAATAAAAAGCTGATGATTAATGTTGCTGGGTACACAAGTAGATCTTTAGCGATCCCTTGTATTTCAAATACGCCTGCGATATTGAACATAAGGATCACCACCAATAAATGGCTAACGTATATGCCTAGCATTCGGCTTGAAATCGAGTTTACCCACGTAGATTGTCCGAAGTTAGGATTAGCAAGCAACCACATAAAAATACCAGTGCCCCATAAGGCGGTTCCAAATAAGAAATCATGGGTGTTGAATGGGCTATTTACAAATGTCAGAGCATAAGCTTCTGAAAAGTGGATGAGCATTCCGATGATAACCATCAGAATGGCTTGACGAGATGATAGGCTCCAATGATTCTCTCTTGCGGAGAATCCAATAACCACCATTAACGTACTAAAAAAGGGTCCATTGCGAGTGAAGAATGGTGAAGGCAATTCAGTTATGTTGACGTAACTTCCAGCCAATACACCATAAATATAGAGCCCTATCGCGATAGGAAGTACAAACTTACCTAACTTCATATCTAACAAAATCGTGATGATAAGCACGGCACATATCAAAGCTGGTAAGAACCACAAATGAACCAAGCCACCTTCCATCAATGAATTCAGCGGGTTCGACATGAGGTACCCCCAGTAGCCTTCACGTTCGCCCAAATAACCATGCTCAATAACATTTTGAATATTAAACGGGGTAGCTAAACAAATGATGCTCCATACCACCCACACTTTCAGCAATGGTTTGGAGTAGGAGGTGAGAGTTTGCCAAGGAGATTGAGCGAGTTTAGGTTGAATTAGGTAACCCGCAATCAAGAAAAATAGAGGTACAGCAAATCGAGATGCTTGGTTCAGTACATAACCCACCCAAGGAATGCCATCCACTTGCCAATAGGTAAGAGCCATTTGGCAATGTAAGCCAATAATGGCAAATATTGCGATTACGCGTCCAAATTCAAGGCTCGCAATTTTTTGACGAGTTGGCGATAAGGAGGATACTGACATAATTTTTCTCAATATAAATAAGGCGGAAATTTCCCTTGTGAATCAGGAGTTCGTTGGGGAAACAAAGCTAGAATATGAGTTAAAAGTTATCAGTATTTCTTCTTTAGTTGTTGGTTTAAATCATGGTTTAGGCGCTTGGGAGTGCGATATCACTCCCAATTTGTAAATGAGATCAAATCAAATTAGCCGTAGATAAAATAAAGATACCGACAGTACAGGTGATAAGAGATACCGAGGTAGTGAGTGCAATAATATTGGCCGCTAAGGTCGAATTCCCCCCCATGGCTCTTGCCATTACATAGCTGGCTGCAGCGGTTGGAGCGGCGCTCATCAAGAAGATTAACCCTAGGTCTAATCCCTTGAACCCAAAGGCCAAAGCTCCAAGGGTAATGGCTAATGGAGAAAGGATCAGTTTGTAGCCAGTAGCAAACCAAGTCGGTCCTTTATCATGTTTTAGTGAGCGAATATCCAGTGACCCACCAGTACATAAAAGAGCAAGTGGCAAGGTCATATTGGCAAAGTACTGACCTGCGTCAGCGACCATTTTGGGGACGGGTATTGATAACGAATAAAACAGAACTCCACAGGCTATCGATATAATTAAAGGGTTACGTGTGAGTGTTTTGATGATCAACTGAATGGCTTTTCCGCCAGACTCTTCGCCCTTAGGTGTTAAGGCTATGACGGCTTGAATATTGTAAAGCACCGTTGTTGAAGCCACGTAAATCGCAGCAAGCGCAACGCCTTCATTTCCATATATATTAGCCACGTAAGCTAGGGCAATAATGGCGGTGTTTGCTCTAAATCCCCCCTGAACAATCACCCCTCTGTCTCTAGGATCTTTTATCGCCAGTTTAGTTGTGAATATGGTGAATAGAAAAAAGAGAAAGTTAGCGATTAATCCGTAAATAACCAGCTTCGCGCTTGCTGAAAAGTCATGATTAGATTGAACAATACTGAGGAATAACATGGCAGGTAAAGTGACTTGGAAGACAACTTTTGAGGCAACATCAATAAAATTTTCATTAATCAAACCGACTCGTTTCAGTATGACTCCCAAGACTAGCATTAAGCAGATAGGACCGGTTATAGAGGCTGAAAAAGCAAACTGCTCCCATAAAGATGTCATGAATATTCCTTATAAATGAATTGGTGGCTAACTTAAATTCAATCCAATGAGTTATGCGGCTTAATGCTTAATGACAAGGCTAAAATTAAGTACCTTGCCACTACTTAGTGCTCAGTTTTTGTATGAATACTGTCGCATTTTTCCACAATTTAGACTTTCAACAAAGTAATTTGGGTATTGAGGTAAAGAAAATTTGCAAAAAAGTACGAACGTGCTAAAAATAACATCATTAAGAATAAAGTGACCGGATGAGCAATAGTTTTGGTGAATGATGAGTAAGGGTAAAATAACTAAAGAATACATTTTGAGCTGTGCATTTGAGTTAGCTAGTGAGAATGGTTTAGAAAGTTTAACCATTGGTGAGCTGGCAAAAAAATGTGGCATGTCGAAAAGTGGTCTTTTTGCTCACTTTAACTCAAAAGAAAACTTACAAGTGTCGGTTTTAGAGTATTCAAACGCCATTTTTACCCAGCGTGTTATTGCCCCCGCTCGTGTGCTAGGCGATACAGACATTGAAGCCAAGTTAAAGCAGTTATTAGAAAACTGGCTGGGCTGGAACCATTCGTTTCAAGGTAGTTGCATGTTTATTGATGCTTGGAAAGATGCTTCTAGTGAAAGCTCTCCTATTCAAAAGGCGTTGCAAGACACCATTGCTGTTTGGATTAAATATTTAACGATTCAAATTTCTAAGGCAATAGAAAGCAAACAGTTTCGAGCGGACTTAGATGCAAAACAAGCGACATTCGAACTTTATGGTTTGTATTTGAGTGCAAATTTATTCTATTCGCTTCAAGGTCAACAAGCGAGCCATCGCCACTTCTGGCAAGGGGTTGAACGCCTTATTGCCAGCTGGAAATAAAGCAGAACAAGCATAATAGGGAGGCATGTACTCCTTTTTTAGACTAATAAAAAGCACGGTCGTTCGTTTTGGGCGGTTGGCATAAGGACAGAGTCATGAGTGAAAAAATCTACTTTAATACTTCGAATAAATTCAGCTTTAAACGAAGCTTGATAGGCGCGACAACGAACCTGCATTATATTTTAGCGCCATCTCATGCCAAGAAAACGGCCCGAAAGTTGCTGCTTACGCCTGTGCGAACAGAAGCAAAAAATGCAGAGCCAAAAGGTTTAGTCAAAGCTGAAGTGGTTGGGCGTGATGGAGTCTTAAAAACCTACTCTCTTGGTTCTGGACCTACTTGGATATTGACTCACGGTTGGTCAGGTACTGCTAGCCAGTTTTACCCTTTGATGGAGCATATTGCTAAGCAAGGTTTCACTGCTCTTGCTTATGATCACCCTGCTCATGGCGGCAGTGACGGCGTTCATGGTCATATACCTGCTTTTGTTAATGGCTTGGAAGCGATTTTAGATTCAGCGGATGAAGTGGTGGGTTTAGTTGGGCATAGTATGGGAACAGCTTCAGCATTAGAGTGCAAACACGCAAAGCTTGAGAATAAACCGCTACTACTGATTGCTCCTGTATTGGACTATTTAGATAACCTATTTGGCAGCGTTGCGCGTTCAGGCTATTCCATGAAACTATTTGAAGCGGTGGTAGGGGAAGTTGAAGAGCAGTTTAACTACCCAATTCAATCTGTCGATCCATATGGCAAGTTAGCGCTACGGTCTTCTCGTACTATCATCGTTCATGATGAAAAAGACAAGTTCACGAAGTTTAGTGTGTCACAGCGTGCTGCGAATGAAATGGAAAAGGTCAACTTGGTTGCCACTCAAGGGCAAGGCCATGGGCGGGTAATGAAATGTCAGGAAGTGTTTGAGAGTTTCGATAATCTGATTAAATAAGGTCTACCTATTCCCTCTATTCTTATCTGCTCTTTTGCAAGGCAAGCAGCACGTATAAAGTAGGTTGGACAATGGGTTTGGCAGGAATGTAGCTAAGGGATTGAAACGAATGGCATGAGCCTATGCCATTCGTATATTGAGTTATTTTATTTAGCTACGTTTTTGATGAGATCGAAGCGCACAAAATTATCGTCTTCATATTTAACTTCATACGAAAAACGATTAAACATAAAGACGGAATTGAATACCTTGGTACGATCATACTTAGACAGTTTGCCTAAAAAACTGATTGTTGATTCAAGGTGACCTTCGGGCGAGAAGTGGCGATTCAAATCATCAGCCAGTACGCAAATGAAGTCTTTGCCACCTTTGTAATCAAGATCCACTTCGTTAGGTGAAGACAGCATGACTGTGCTGTTCAGTTCCCTTTCTATGGAACGAACCAGTAATAAGTATTCTTCTAAATCGGCAGCTTTCACTTCACTATGAAAGTTGATCACCTCTAAAAAAAGCACTTCTAAATTCACTTTTTGATTATTGGTTGCACTTAATAGTGACTTCAATTTTTTCTTTAAAAGTTTGTATTTAGATGTGGTCGACTGCTTTTTTAACCAAAGCTTTAAAAGCAGGTTTTTGTCATTTAGAGAAAGGGGTGATTTTTTTTCAAGCTGTTTGAATTCCAGGTGCAACAAAGCACTTAGAGATAGCTCTCTAAGTAGAAGGTGCGCTTGTTCTTCTTTAGATAATAGTGATTTCAAATCTTTCTTTATTCATGGTGCCGAGAGAGGGACTCGAACCCTCACACCCAAAGGCACTAGCACCTCATGCTAG